>CACZZA010000015.1 GCA_902785485.1 uncultured Ruminococcus sp.
GACGAGTTGAAGCTGAACAGCAGCATCACGATCATCGGGGTATAGAGGAACAGGTAGACGAGCGCCATTACGATATTCGCGCCGACGCCGCCGTTTCTTTTGCGCGAGGGATTTTTCATATCATCATCCCTCCTTCGTCCGAATCCGCGTATTTATTCATAATGAAGGTGCAGATCAGGATAATGACCATCAGGACGAACGACATCGCCGCGCCGCGGTTGAGTCCGCCCGTCGACCACATTCCCGTTATCTGCGATTCGATTATATCGCCTATGAGCAGGATCTTGCGGTCGGACATCGCCTGAGAGATATAGAAGGTCGAGATCGACGGCACGAAGACCATGATGATCCCGGAAACGACTCCCGAAAGGCTGAGCGGCATGATGACCCGCGTGAGCTTCTGGAAGGAGTTGCATCCGAGGTCCTCCGCCGCTTCGAGCAGAGGCGTGCCGATTTTGGACATCGAGGTATATATAGGCAGGATCATATACGGCAGGTAGTTGTAGACCATACCGAGGATGACCGCGCCGCTCGTGCCGATAATGTTGATCTTGCCGAGTCCCATGGACTCCAGAATATTGTTGAGCAGACCGTTCTTTTCGAGGATCGTCGCCCACGAATAGGTACGGACGACCATATTCATCCACATCGGAGCCATCACGAGCACCATCTGGACTCGCTGGCTCGCAGGTCTCTTCTTGGAGAGGAAATACGCGAACGGATAGGCTATCAGAAGCGAGATCAGGGTCGACGCCACCGAGAGCCATACGGACTGACCGAACGACTTCAGCACGCTCGGGTTGCCGAAAAAGTATTTGACGTGATCGAGCGTGAACACGCCGCTGTCCTGATCGAAGAACGAATAATATATCACGAAGATCAGCGGGACGATAATGAATATCGCCGACCACACGACGAACGGCGTGTTCAGCGCCGCTGTGCCGAATGTCCCTTTTCTTTTATTCATTTTCGGTCGCCTCCGATTCCAGCTCTGCCTCTTCCTCTTCCTCTTCCATCTGGTCCATCTCGTCGGAGAAGGTCGAGTAGTCGCCGAACTTGCCGGAGTACTTGGATTTTTTCATAACGTGGATGGCATCCGGCTCGATGATGAGTCCGATTTTCGCGCCGACCTTCGTTTCGTCGGTCGCCTGGACCATCCATTTGAAGCCGCAGACGTCGACTATCATTTCGTAATAGTCGCCCTTGAAGGTGTTGGAGGTCACTTCTCCCGTGAGCTCGCCCTTTTCCGCCGGGACGATGTCCACGTCCTCGGGGCGGATGACTACGTCGACAGGCTCGTTCTTGCGGAAGCCCTTGTCGAGGCAGACGAACTCGCGTCCGTCGAGTTTGACCTTGTAGTCCTCGAGCATGACGCCGTCGATGATGTTCGATTCGCCGATGAAGTCCGCGACGAACGCGTTCTTCGGCTCGTTGTATATGTCGGTCGGACTTCCGATCTGCTGGATCTTACCCTCGTTCATAACGACGACGGTGTCCGACATCGAAAGCGCCTCTTCCTGGTCGTGCGTGACGAAAATAAAGGTGATCCCGGTCGTCTGCTGGATGCGGCGAAGCTCGTTCTGCATATCCTTGCGCAGCTTGTAGTCAAGCGCGGCGAGCGGCTCGTCGAGCAGAAGCACCCGCGGATTGTTGACGAGCGCGCGGGCGATCGCGACGCGCTGCTGCTGTCCGCCGGAAAGCGTCTGCACCTTGCGGTATTTCATCGCCTTCATGTTCACAAGCTCGAGCATCTCGTCGACGCGGCGTTCGATCTCGTCCTTCGGCACCTTAGCCACTTTGAGTCCGAACGCGACGTTGTCGTAGATGTTCAGATGCGGAAAGAGAGCGTACCTCTGGAAGATCGTGTTCACGTTCCTTTTGTGCGGAGGCAGATCGTTGATCCTCTTTCCGTCAAAAAAAACATCACCGTTGTCGGGAGTGATAAAACCGGCGATGACCCTTAGCGTCGTCGTCTTTCCGCAGCCCGAGGCTCCGAGAAAGGTGACGAACTCTCCGTCTCTTATGGAGAGATTGAGGTCATCGAGCACGGTATCACCGTCAAACGACACAGTGATATTCTTAAGCTCGATAATGTTCCTGTCAGTCATTTTTGCATCCCCCTTTGCGGTAAAGACCGCGTACAGCTTTCTGTCAGCTCTGCGCTATCCCCACATACAACTAACCGAAAGCCCCCGCAAAGAGTTTTTTACAACATCGGATGACTTCCGAGTGCAGCATTTCCGGTTTCTCAATCGCGCGGAAAAAAACCGCGCGAAACGGTCCCTGTTAAGAACTGTCGCATGTGTACGTCTGTCGATTCGTTAAAAAACGCGCCGTTCGTCGGGAGAATGCCTCTCCTCCACAGACGTATTTGTTCCCCCGCTGAACCTTTGCTTTCGAGCGGGTTTGTTCGGCACAGATGCAAAATAAAAATATTCTGTTTTTTACACGCTTAAGCGCGATATGATATTATAACGCCGCATTACATTTCTGTCAATAGTTTTTCCGATTTTTCCCGACAAAATCCGCGCCTACAACGCCTTTGAGAGTTCACGGACAGAGGGATAGCGCTTTTCGGGAGAGATCTGCGTGCATTTCAGCACTATTCTGCCCGCTTTTCCTTTCGCAAGCCTTTCGGACGGATGGACTCCGGTGAGCATAACGTTGAGCAGAACTCCCGCGGAATAGACGTCGCTCCTCGGGTCGCTCTGCGCGACGCCGTATTGTTCGGGGGAAGCGTAACCGGGAGTCCCCAATGCGACGGTATCGAACGCTTTCGACGGATCGAATATCCGGCAGGAATCGAAATCTATGAGCTTCACCTGTCCGTCGTCCGCGACGATGACGTTTTCAGGCTTGAGATCCCGGTAAACGAACCCTTGAGAATGGAGCACATCGAGCGCGGAGCAAACTTTTTTCAGGACCGTTTTTGCGCCGGAATAGGAATAAAACCCCGTTTCAAGCACCTGAGAAACAGGAATACCGGAAATATATTCCTCAAGCACGACATACCCGTCGTCGAGCTTGAGATAATCGTAGACCGAAACGATGTTCTCCGAACGGACGTCTTTCAAAAGTCTGTAAACGGAGACGGCATTTTCAAAAGAAATATAAACAAGCTCTTTTCCGAGCGTTTTGTGCCTCAGACGCAGAACTTTTTTGCCGTTGCGGTCGGAAAGCACCGAAAAAACGTCGTATATCTTCAACAACTCAGCCGTATAATCTGCTATTTTCATGGTTCGTTCACTGTATCACAGTATTTCTCTTTCCGCAAACTCATATATCCTCGGTTTTTTCAAGCCTTCCGTCAACAGACCTTTCGGGCAAAACGCTTTCCGTCATCCGAATTGATAATGGCTGTCAAAGAACAGATCGGGGTTGTTTCCGCTGTAAAAAACACTCCAGTTCCCGCTTTGATCCTTGATATATATTGTAATTATTTCGACTCTTCGGTTGTAATAATCGGAGATCCAGTTTTTACCGAAAGATATTCGATCTATATCGGTCGTATCAAAATAAAACTCCGAAAGATAATCACACGGAAGAAAAGCGTTTATTCCAATGCTTTTTACACTTGAAGGAATTATGACGGAAGTCAATTTGTTCGAGTTTCCGAACGCCTGATAGCCTATATTCACGACGGTGCCCGGAATTGTTACGGAAACGGCGTCGGAATAATAAAATGCTTTGTCTCCGATACTTAAAACGGATTTACCGTCGATCTTATCCGGAATGTCATATACTCCGCCCGTCAACCCGCCTGTTACGCCTGAAATTTCCCATCCGCCGTTATAAGCCCTTAACCCGTATGTTGCTCTTATTGTGCTTAGCTTATAATACTCTTCACTGCTTGAATAGGGTATCAGTTTGGCAAATTCGTCTTTGGCGTTTATGTAATCTCCTTTTTCGTATAACGATATCGCGCTCTGATAATCCCGTTCCTTTACGGCGCTTTCACATTTTGCCACGTAAGAAGTTGACTCCTTGTATCCGTTGAGCTTTTCAAACTCCTCTTTCGCCTGCAAGTAGTCTCCGGAAATGAATAAGGAGACTGCATTCTGATATTTTATCTCCGTCTTGGCGTTTTCACATTTCGTTACGTACTGTTTGCTGTCTTTATAACCGTCAAGCGCGATAAAGAGCTGTTTTGCTTCGTCGTATTTGCCTTTTTCATACAAAGAAACGCCCGACTGATATTTTTTTTCGAGCTCGCCTTTGTTGCATTTTTCGATATAACCGACGCTGTCCCTGTAAGAGCCGAGTGCGAGAAAGATCGTTTTTGCCGCCGAGTAATCGCCGGAATCGTATTTTGAAACCGCGAGAAGATACCTTTCTTCCCTTTCGTCAGTTGACGGAGGCTCGTCGTTTTGCGTTTCGGGAGTAACACTCACGGAAGTCTTATGTGTTTCGGGAGTGATACTTACGGAAGTTTTTTGCGTCTCGGGAGAAACGCTCACGGAAGTCTTATGCGTTTCGGGAGGAATGCTTACGGAAGGTTTTTGCGTTTCGGACGGAAAAAAAGACGTTTCGGCTTCCGTATCCCGTGAAATCTCCGTTTCGCCGTCTTTTTCCGGAGCTTCGGTGTAAAGAGCGTCCGCGCCTTGAAGACCGGGAGATCTTTCCGGAGCGTTTTCAAAAGCGCTTTGCCCGTCGGGGTTTCCTTGTTTGCCCGCCAGAAGAACGACGCACAGAACGACCGCCGCAAGAGCGACGGCGCAGGCGGCGACGATGAGAGCGGTACGGTTTTTCTTTTCGGGCGGAGATGCGACCTCGGTCTTTGAAGAAAGCTCTTTCATGCAGTAGACGCAGAAAACCGCTTCGTCGGAAATATCCGCGCCGCAGTAAGGACATTTTTTCACGTTCTCACCCCAAGGTCTCGAATCCGTAATCGAAAAGCAGACAGTTGAGCTCGATCACGCTCATTGAATGAATGATCCCGTAGATCACGACACAGTCGAAAGGGATCTTGACGTATAGCTGACTGTACGAGCAGGTCTTCAGCAAAGTCTGGGTCTCGTCGAGCGACAGAGACATTGCGACGCAGAGGCAGAGCAGCTTTTCCCGCTCCGGCACGCGGAGCCCGTTGAAGATCTGATAGGCGTAGTTGTTGCTCATTCCCGAACGGCGGATGATCTCGCTCTTTTTCAATCCGTGCTTTTCGATAAGCGCGTCAAGCTGTTCTCTGAGAGAAGTCTTGACGAACGAGTCGTTGTTCTCCGTGTAGTATTTTTTGAAATCCTCGCTCTTCTCGAGCTCGGCAAGCAGTTTTGACGTATCCTTCTTCATTTTTTCGACCCTTCTTCTTTGATATTACCATAATACCACATATTTTTACAAAAAACAATGCTGACAGCACAACATTTTTATAATCAGAGAAGATATAATGAAAAAAAAGACCTTTCTTAATGAGGAGGATAAGAAAAAATGACGGGGGTTTTAAGCATTGCCCTTGGAATAGGTGTGATCCTTGTAGGTATCGAAGGCTTAGACTATTCCGGAAGCGCGGCATCAAGATATACTGATATCTTGATGATCGTTCTCGGCGTAATAACTATTATCGTAGGGGTGGCAACCGTTTTATCAAAAGGAAAAAACAATAATAATGGCAATAACAACGGTAAAGGAGAAAACAAATGAAAATTGATGAAAAGGTCGAAATGCCGGACGAAATTAAAGAACTGATCAAAAACGGCAAAACATTCGAAGCGGCAAAAATGTACAGTGAAACAAACAACGTAGACTTTCCGACCGCAAAGGATGCGATCGAATCCTTTGTTTCGGAAAACGCTCCCGGCGTCGCCAACGAAGTGACTCCGACCGAAAAAACAGAGGAAAACGCCTCTGCCAAAACAAACGATGAAGCCAAAGAAAACCGTTCTTTGATCACGTTTTTTTACACGGTCGGAACAGTGGCGCTCGTTTTTGTTATAATAATGATCGCTGCTCTTGTTTCAAATAACTCAAAAAGTCCGGATTCTTCCGCCGATCACATCAAACAGGAAACAGCGGCGAAAGAGACCAAAGCTCCGGAAACGAAAGCACCGGAGACCAAAGCTCCGGAAAACCAAACGGCAGGAAAAAACCTGACAGTCAGCGATTTTATGAAAAAAAGAAAAAGCAACAGCGAAATCAAGAAATATTTTGGAAACGCAGATGAAGAAAATAACAATCCGTATACAATAGAATCTTTGGCATATAAAAATAAGTTTACTTTTATGGGCGTTAAAGTTAAATCTTATGAATTTTCTTCTTTAAAAATCACCTTGGGGTATGATGAGGGAAAAACCGAATACCGCAATCTCCTTATAATGGAAATACCTACTGAAAATCAACTCAAAAACATACTTGACGCTCTTAACAGCGTGTCAACTCACACGGATTTCAGTGATGTATTGAATATAAGATATTTCTACGCCGGCGATTTCTTGATTATGATATCCATCGGAGATACCCTTCAAATACAGTTTTCTCACTATTAAGAAGCCTTTTTGAGAATGTCCCGACAACCGGACTTATTCCCTCCCGAGCAGATAGTCGACCGATACCTTGTAAAACTCCGCGAGCTTGACAAGCGTTTCGGCGGTCAAGGATATGACTCCGTTCTCATATTGCGAATACGTGTTCTGCGACACGTTCAGATATTCCGCGACCTCTCTCTGCTTGAGGTCGCGGTCTTCGCGCAGTTCTCTGATCTTTGTGTAAATCATAATATCACCCCCATATTATTATAAAAAATCTGTATTACGGATATTGACTTTTATCTGTAATACAGATATAATAAATCAAGCGACCTTGATCCGAGGAGGTTAAAAAGCTTGATGGAAGCTTTATTTCTTATTTTTTAGGCGGGATAACGGATATTTACTCAGTCTTCAAATACGTCAACTCCGAACCGGATCAGTCGTTTGACGTAGTATCGGTTATATTGCTGTTTGCGGGGATAGCAGCGATACTGTTCGGTATAAAAATCCTGTTTTCCAACGGAAACGGCAACAACAAAAAAGGAGATAACTAAATGAACGAAAAGAATTTTTCACCGATCACGGACGAAATGGCGGAGCTTATCAATGCCGGTCAAAAACTTGAAGCCATAAAACTGTACAGAGAAACCTACGGAGCGGATCTGCTGAACGCAAAAGAGGCTGTCGAGTCATACGGATCAGGTTTGACCGATCCCAGAACTGAACGGAACGTTTCTTTCGACAAAAGCAGCGCGAGTACGGCGAAAGAGCGTTCTTTTCCTTCCATTCTGCTCTATTTGGGCGCGATCGTTTTGGTCGTCCTCGTGACAGTGGCTATTGCTCTTTCAAGCAACGATTCAAAACGAGGAACGTCTGAAGTCCCTGCATCAGTTCAGGAAACAGCGGCGAAAGAGACCAAAGCTCCGGAAACGAAGGCTCCGGAGACCAAAGCTCCGGAAACACAGTCTCAAATAAAAAACTTTACGATAAATACTTTGCCCAAAACAGGAATCTCTATTGATAAGGCAATCGAATTTTTTGGTATTCCGGATTCAAAGTGGGATTCAACCTCGTCGCTTATATATTTGGAAGACAGAATCAGTTTTTATGGGCATTCAACTATACGATTCCTTTATCAATACCGCCAAAGAGACGGCTGCCTTATTATGATGATTTTTAATGACTTTGAAGAGTTATTTGACGTTATAAACCAAATTAAACCAGACTCTATAGATTCGATCAAAATGTATGTAGATAAGGACGGATATGACGTCTATTCCTATGACGTTGGAAATAAGAACGTAGCGTTCAAAAGCAGTACCGCATATAAAAGTTATGCATGCGAAATAACATATTTATCATAGGATACTTACGCTTAAAAAATCAACTTTTCCTCCTGCTCGGATCGAAGTCTTTGCTCAATTCTCTGATCTTTGTGTATAACATAATATTATTCCGTATAAGTATAAAAAATCCGTATCACGGTTTTTGATTTTTATCTACAATACAGATACAATTATAAAAAAATGAATGAAAGGAACCATAAAATGAAAAAGACTACTTATATGATTTTAGCACTCATTCTGATATCGACTTTGCTCGTTTTTCCGTCGTGCGGTAACAGTGCAAACACCGGGGAATCCAAAACCAGTGTTCCTGCATCAGTTCAGGAAACAGCGGCGAAAGAGACAAAAACTCCGGAAACGAAGGTACCGGAGACAAAAGCTCCGGAAAAGAAACCTTTGAGTCTTGATGATCTTTTGAAAAAAAGGTACGGAATCGAAGAAGCAATAAAATTCTTTGGAATTCCGGACAAAATCGAAGATTTCCGTCGCAACGGAGAAAAGGTCGGAGATAGGCTCGAGTATTACGATAAGTTTTCTTTCATGGGTATAAATATAAATAGAATGACGTTTGTGACCGCAAAATTCAGCACCTTTTCACAAAGTGATGAAACAGAATATAATCTTTATTTATTTTTTGATAAAGTATCAAAATCAAAATTCGAAGATATCATTAAAAAAATCTCGTCTGTTTCTGAGACATTGGATTATAGCGATATTTACAGATGGGGAAAATTCCGTATAAATAGCGGTATTACTATATATTACGATGGAATAGGTGAAGAAAATTTCGCTAATGAAACTCAAGAGGAGATAGAGATTATTAACTATAAAATAGGTAAATTCTATTGATTATTAAACTGCTGAATTCTTATTATCAATAATGATAAAAAAGGAGTTAACAAATAATGGCTGTTTGGGGAATTGGTGCATATTATAGAGGTGCTAAAAAAGCTGATAAAACATCAGATTTTATTGCTAACGAAGCTGCTTTTATCGGTTGGTCCGAAAACGATGCTCCGTCGTTGCATCAAATGATGAAATCTATTAAAATAGGCGATATTATTTATATTAAATCTCTTTCTCAACAAAGAGGATCACCTAATAATTTGATTGTTAAAGCAATCGGAGTGGTAACAGATACAAAAAAGCAAACATCTGCTTCCCTCGGTACAGGTATCAAAGTGCTATGGAAAGACAATTTTGCTCCGTTTGACATAGTGCTAACTAGTCAAATATATAAGAATAACGTCTTTAATAATTCATTGTATGAAGAGTTCAATAAAGAAATCATTAATACAATAACAAGCAAACTATTAAGTTGACAGTAGAAGGTTGTGGATAAAACGCAGCAACATATCTCGAATTGACAGACGTTTCCGTCTGCCTATCTTTTCCCAGAAAACACTACGCCAACTCGAAAGAAACTACATTTTCACAAAAACCCCTTGCATTTTTGCTCAAAATATGCGATAATAATATAAATCTGTTTAATAAAGGGGTGGTATTAGTCGTGGACGACATACCGCGAAGTATTATCTTCATTTTTATTTTAATTCTGGGCGGCGGATTCTTTTCAGCCGCGGAGACCTGCTATTCGTTCTGCAACGGAGTCCGTATCAGACTCATGGCGGAGGACGGTGACAGGAAGGCAAAACGGGTGGTCAGGCTGCTCGACGATTTCGACCGCACGGTCGTTACCCTGCTTATCGCCATAAACATCATCCACGTCGTAGCTTCGTCTATCGCCGCGATGATCGCGATAAAGCTGCTCGGGGACGTCGGCTCGGTCGTGTCGACCGTCGTTATGACCCTGCTCGTGTTCTTCCTTTCGGAAGCGATCCCGAAAAACATCGCCAAGACTAACGCCGACAGGCTCAGCCTCGCTATCTCGGGCGTGATAACGTTCTTCTACTATCTGTTCACGCCGCTCTCTCTGCTATTCCTTGCGCTCGGCAAGCTCGCCAAGAGGCTGATGCGCATAAAGGACGACGAGCCGGCGATCTCCGAGGACGATTTCGCGACGATGATCGAGGACGTCGAGGGAGAAGGTCTCATCGAGCCGGAGGAAAAAGAGATCATCAAATCGGCTATCGAGTTCGGCGACCTTACGACCGAGGAAGTCATGCTTCCCGCGGACAAGATCTCATATATTCCGATAAACGCAAGCCCGGAAAAAGTAAAAGCCACCGTGTTGGAAGAGAAATACTCTCGCTTTCCCGTTATTGACGGAAATATCGACCACATAGTAGGCATCCTTCAGTCGACGACGATCCTCTGGAACTACGTCAACGACAAGAAGTTCAAACTTAAAGACCTGCTCACACGCCCGTTCTACGTCCGTCCGGAGACTCCGGTGCGCGACGTGTTCGAGGAAATGGGCAAAAGGCGCACCCACATAGCGATAGTCCGCAACAAACAGGGCAAAAACGTCGGACTCATCACGATGGAGGACATACTCGAGGAGATCGTAGGCGAGATCTACGACGAAGACGACGAGCCTTCCCAGACGGAAGGAGGCGTCGGTATATGATCTACGCGGTCTACGGCATCCTGCTTATAATATTCATCATCCACTCGGCGTTCTTCTCGTCGGCGGAGCTTGTGTTCGCGAAGGCGAACGAATTCCGCATCAAGCGCGAGGCGGACTCCGGCAACAAGATCGCCAAAAAAGAAAAATTCATCAAGGACAACTACACGCGCACGCTGTCAACGGTGCTTGTGGGCAACGACCTCGTCAACGTGGCGACGTCGACCGTGTCCACCCTGCTCTTTGTCGGCCTGCTTGAAAGCCGCTACGGACAGGGAGTTGGACAGAGCGTCGCGTCGGTCGCGGCGACGTTTCTGCTCCTTATCTTCGGCGAAACTCTGCCGAAAATAATCGGAGCTACGATCCCCGACAAGCTCTCGAAGCTCTACGCGATACCCCTGAGGTTCTATATGACCGTCCTCTACCCGGTAGTCAAGGTGGTCGACACGATAGTCGGCTCGCTGTCAAAGCTCTGGACGCCGAAGGAAAAGGACAACGGCGTCACGACCGAGGAACTGATGGAGATCGTCGACGACATTGAGGACGACGGCGTCTTCTCCGAAAAAGAGAGCGAGATGATCAAGAGCGCGATCGACTTCACCGAGACGACCGCCCAGGACATTCTCATCCCGCGCGTCGACGTGTTCGCGATCGACATCGACGACGTCCCCGAGACGTTCGGCGAGGAGTTCTACAAGTTCTCCCGCGTGCCGGTCTACCGCGATTCGATCGACAACATCATCGGCATCCTGCCGGTCAAGCGCCTGCTCCGCGAAAAGGCGGCGGGACACGAATTCAAGCTCGAGGATCTGCTCGTCGAGCCGCTGTTCGTACATAAAACGAAGACCATATCTTCGATCATCGACGAGTTCCGCGTCAAGCATCTGCAAATGGCTATCGTCGTCGACGAGTTCGGCGGAACGATGGGCATACTGACGATGGAGGACATCACCGAGGAGATCTTCGGCGACATCTTCGACGAGCGCGACGACGTCGAAAGCGAGATCCGCCCGATAGGCGAGAACGTTTACGAAGTCGACGGCGGCACGAATATCGAAGACCTGTTCGACGAACTCGACTGGGAGCCTACGGACTTCGAGACCGAATACACGACGGTCGGCGGCTGGGTCACAGAAATGCTCGACAAATTTCCCGACGAGGGAGATTTCTTCGACTATCAGCGCATCCACGTCGAAGTCACGTCCGCTACTTCGATGAGAGTCGAAAAGGTCGTCGTCACCTATACTCCGCCTCCGGACGAGGAAGAGGAAGAGGACGAAGACGAAGAAAAAGAAAAACAGTAAAACTATCCCCCGGAAAAGCGAAAGCCTTTCCGGGGGTTTTGTTTTGTCAAGCAGTAAACAGTTATCCCTTTAAACAACGTCAAGAACTATTGATGATCTTCCCGTTGCGGGATCGAATTCCGCTAAATATCTTTTCAGTCTTACCACGTCCAGCGAATCTATCGCGCCGTCGAGATTCAGATCGGCTCCGTAGCCCGCTCTGACCTTTGAAACACGGTATACGGGATCGTATGCGGCAAGATACTTTTTGATACGAACGAGATCCAAAGCAGATATTTTTCCGTCGTCGTTCGTATCGCCGCATCGGATCGAATCGTAGAACTCGACCGTGATACCGTGTTCGGACGCGAAGCGTTCGGCAAAGCTGTTCCTTCTGCATACTATCTTGTTCAGGTTATAGGAACTCCTGTCCGAAGGTATAGCCGTCACCGAATCCGGTATCCAGAGCGTATCGATCCAATACTTAAAAACGTCTTCTCCAAGTTCGACAAGCGTGGTATCTCCCAACTTTTCAGGAATGACCGCTACGGAACTCATCCCCCTATTCAAGTATATCAGTTTTGATGTCCCGTCGCCGTTCTTAACGTAGTGAAACTCGGTCATGCCGTTTTTGAACAGATAATACAGAGGAACGAACCGGATCCCGTTGTCGTTTGCGTATTCCTCAACAGCGGTATTTCCTATGCCGTAGACCGTAAGGTCTTCGTGAGCCCCTTCGAAAGTGCCTTTTCCAAAAACGGTCTCTTTTCCGTTGACCGTGACCTTTTTAAGGGACGGACACCCGGAAAAGGCTCCTGCTCCCACCTTCTCGACAGAAACGGGGAGGATCACTTCCTCCAGAGCCGTCTGTCCCGCGAAAGCGTTGGAGGTGATGGTCCTGACGTCTGCAATTTCGGGAATTTCGAGTTTTTCCGGGCAAACTCCCTTATACCGATAGAGGACCGTTCTGATCCTGACGAGACCGTCGCGCCGAGCTTCGTAGTAAGCCGTTCCTTCAAGCGCGTCCTCGCCGATCGTTCTCAAAGATACCGTTTCAATGGTACTCAACTGACTGCAGCCGTAAAACGCGCGTTTTCCGATATGTTCGATTTGACGCAATGTAACCGAGGCGATCCCCGTACAACCCTCAAACGTCCGGTCTCCGATCTCCCTCATACAGTACGGAAACGATATCTCGGTCATATTGACGCAGTTCATAAAAGCGCAGTCCCCGACGGACGTCACGTTCTTCCCGTCGATCACGTCCGGGATGACGAGCTTTCCGGAGAAGGTTTTGTCCTTCAAAGAAAGGATCTTCACCTCTCCGTTGATCACGGTGTAATCGAAATTCACGTTCTGACCGACGGATACGAAGTTTATCTTGCATCTCCGGGAATACGTCTCGGCGGCTGAACCGGAAAAGCCGTACACCGTCAGGATACCGTTATTATTAAACGCAGAAATCCCGATATCGGTCACCGAAAACGGGATATACGCTTTTTCGAGCTTCAAACAGTCGTTGAAAGCAGAATCTTCTATCTTCGTCAGATGATCCGGGAAGGTTATCTGAGTCAGCAAAGAACATCCGTCAAAGGAGTGGGCTCCGATTTCTGTCAGATTTTTACCAAAAGTAACATTTGACAGCCCCGTACATCCGTTGAACGCATAAGAGCCGATCGACATCACTCCGTCCGGAAACGATATGCTCGTCAGCTCTTTGCAGTTTTCAAACGCAAAAGAGGATACCGTTTCCAAACCGTCGGGGAACGACACGCTCGTCAACCCCGAACAGCTTTTGAATGTGTACGAAGATATTGTTTTCACGTTGTCCGGGATACTGATCGATTCAAGCAAAACACAGCCTGTGAACGCGTCGGATCCGATCGTATCAACACTTTGCGGTAAAATTACTTTCGTCACTCCCGAACAGCTTTCAAAAGAGTGTTCCCCTATGACTTCCGCGCCTTCCGGAAAAACGAGCTCCGTGAGTGAAGTACAGTTTTGGAACGCCCATTCGTTTACCGTTTTCAGCGACGGCGGAAGAGAAAAGATCTTCAGCATACCGCATTTTGCAAATGCTCTCTTTTCAATGACCCCGATATTATCCCCGCCCCGGACTTCGGTCAGTTTCGAGCAAAATTCAAAACTGCTCTCTTCTATTTTCGTGATCCCGCTTCCGAGGTCAACGTACGTCAGGGATGAGCAGTCGTAAAACGCGCCGTATCCGAGTTTCTCCAGAGTAGACGGCAGGACCGCTTTTTCAAGAGCCTCGCACATAAAGAAAGCGCTGTTTTCGATCTCCTTCACGCCCTCGGGGACGATCGCTTCTTTTAAGCCTTTCCTTCTGCCGAAAGCGTACGCTTCGATTTTTTCGACGCCCGACGGGATAATACTGTTGTTCGTACCGACGATCAGTTTTTTATTGCTTTTTTCGATAACGCAGTCGTTTTCCGAATAATAATACGCGTTTCCCTCTTCAACGTCGACGTGTTCGAGGGAATAACAGTTCGCAAAAGCGCTCGGAGCGATCTCCTCTACAGACGCCGGCAGAGTCAGCGACGCTATGGAGCCGAGCTCCATCGGACCGCTTATCCTCCGGAGTGATGAAGGCAATTTGATCCCTGTGACTTTTTTGCTTTTCAAGCCCTTTAATTCCGTTATGCCGGAAGGAAGAGTCAGATAGAACTCCCTGTCGTCGTTCTTCAAAGCGTCCGGAAGGATCGATGTCACTTTATACCCCTCTACTTTCGAAGGGATGGTTATGTACGAATTATCGTCCGCAGTTACGTAACTGACGATCTCCGCTTCGTCTCCGGTGACCGTAAAATGGATCCACACGGGTCCCTGCTTCACCATATAGGCTCCGGGATAAGCGTTGGAGCTTGTCAAAGCGCTCGCTTTATTTGAAAAACCGAACGCAAGCAACGCCGAAAACAGAAATACGAACAAGGTCATCAACAGTCTTTTTTTCATTTTTATCTCCTGTCTTTCAAATAAAAGCCGTCGTCCTTATGAAACGACCGTGAGTTTGAGATCCGGATATCCTGCAAAACAGTTTGGATATGCTTCAAGCAAAGACGCGTGTACCGTCGCTTCGGAAATGGATGAGCACATATAAAACGCTCTGTTTCCGATGTATTTTACCGAAGAGGGTATCGTTATGCTCTTCAGAATCGAAACGCCGGAAAATGCCATTCCCGCGATACAGACCGTTCCCGGTCTTACCGAAACGTTTTCCGGGCAGGTGCCCCGGTAGCCGTACAGGATCTTTCCAAAATAGATCAAGCCCTCGGGCTGACTTTTCTCCCAAGCCGTGTCAAGAAACACCGCCCCGCCCATTTCGATCGCCGTATCGGGCAGCGAGATCTCCGAAAGCGCGGAGCATTTGTAAAACGCGTCGTCCTCTATCGTTTCCACTGACCCGGGGACCGTGAGCTTTTTCAAACTGCCGCAGAACGCGAACGCGCGTTCGCCGATGATCTTGAGAGATCCGGATAAAGATACGCTTTCAAGACTTTCGCAATGGATGAACGTCTCCCCTTCGATCCGCGTAACGGAAGAAGGAATGATAACGCTTTTCAGGGAGACGCAGTTCTTAAACGCCGTGGTTCCTATCTCAGAAACTCCGTAAGGAATATTTACGTTCACAAGTGAAGAGCATCCGTAAAACGCTCCTTCCCCGATTTTTCTGACCGTTTTGGGAAGTACTACCCTGCCGATGTCGCCCGAAAACGCAAACGCCAATGAGCCTATCTCCGTGACCGGACATCCGTCTATTTCAGACGGGACCACCGCTTCTGTGACGGAATCGTCGGTAAGTCCGGTTATTATCGCGCAACCGTTTTCGACAGAATACCGGAACAAGCTTACGTCGGACGGTACCTCCGTCGGCTCGTTGTCCGCCCCTTCTTCGGGTCTGTCGATTTGAGCCGTTTCCGCGTTATCCGGGACATCCGGCTGAACCGTTGCCGGGTTGTCGGGAACGTCGGTCGCGGGCGCGGCGGCACTTTCGTCTGCCGGATCGGTTTCCTCATTCCTGCCGTCGACCGTACCTCCGTTTTCGGGAAGAACGAGCGTTCTTGTTATAGAATCGGTCTCATAGTCGGGAGGAAAAGAATAAGTCACCGTACTGCGGTCCTTCGATATGCTTGCAAGCATGGAAGTCCCGAACGTAGCCCATTGCGGGAAAGCGTCGTAGACTCTGCACGAATAACTGTCGTCGAAAGCGCTGCGGATCGTCAGGAAGTTGTTGCCGTTCCCGTCAAAATCCGGAAGAACGACGAGCCCGTTTTCGTAAGAGATCGTCATTTCGTACTCCTGCGACAGTCTTCCGTTCAAAGGATCGAAATAAAAAGTGCTGAAGGCGTTGCCGGAGCCGTGATGCACTTCGATCACGCCGTCGGACATCAGGTTCAACGAAAGTCCCGAGAACCAATCCAATCTGACGGAACCGCAGTCCTTCCCGCCGGAATCGCGGAAATACAGCGTCGCGGAATGAAAATAGTTCGTCCGACCGTTAACGTAGTTCGGGTCGTAAACTACCGTGATCCCGTATTTCTGTTCCGTGACCTTGAGCGACTTTGGCTTATACAATGATATGTCGAAAGATTCGGTACATTCGGAATCATAAAAATGATAACTTATATCCGCGGTTTTTCCGTCGTCGGACAAAGCCGCCGCGAACGGTTTGTTTGTTCCCGACAGATACGTCGAAAAATCATCGATATAGACTGTATTTCTCCCCGGGCGGACTATCGAAATACCGTATTGCGAAAGCTGATCTCCGAAATCGTCGCAATAAACGACCGCGTCCTCGGACCAGAGCAGAACGTCGGAACGCCTTTCGGTCTGCGTTCCGGTCTCTCGGTCTACCGCGACGGTCTTTCTTTCCAAAGGATCCGTGACTGAGTCATACGTAACGTATACGGCCTTTCCCTCGTCCCTCACCTTCGGGCGGAGCTTGTATTCTCCGAGAGTCCCGATAATTTTGCCGTCCGTTCCGTAGACGAGAACGGTGTATCCGGCGTCATCTTCCTCTCCGGAGCGTTTGATCTCGAAACCGCCGTCAGGGTTTTCCGGACTCGCCGTTTTATCGTCGGTCTCAGGCACAGTCCCGGGCGCAGTTTCCGCAGCGATCTCCGCTGTTTCTGTATCTCCGATCTCGTTATCAGTCCCCGCCGTCCGCGTGGTAAGAAGAAGGACTCCGGCTGCCGCGGAGGCGACGACGAGCAGAATTATCACCCAAAACGCGGGCTTTTTGTAGTTCATCACGCGCTTGACGCGTTCCCTGACTCCGGTCTCGCCGAACGCCACGGGACACGCGGAGATCGAAAACCGCTTCGCGCTGAAGCTCAGAAGCGCCGAGGAATATTCCTTTCTCGACGGTTCGTCGAGTTTTCCTATCACCTTTTCGTCGCACGCGCCCTCTACGTCGCGGCAGAACAGCGCGAACGACACCCACATCACCGGATCGAACCAGAACAGAGCGAGCAGCAGAAATCCTATCGGCTTCCAGAGATGGTCCATGCGTTTTATGTGCGCTCTCTCATGCGCGACGACGTATTCGAGATCGCGTCCGTCCGTCGTGTACGGCAGATATATTTTAGGTCTGAAAACTCCGAGGATGAACGGAGAACCCACGTTCTCGCTCTGATAGATATTTTCGCGCAGGCGGGTCGACGTCGCGACTCTCTTTTTCAACAGGACGTAAGAGACAAGCGCGTAGACGAGCATCACGCCCGCCCCCGCGAGCCATACGGCGGACAGGACCGACGCAAGATCGACCTTCGTTCCCACGTCCTCTTCGGTCAGTACCGACGTTTCGCCGCTCCGCGAAGGAGTCCGCGGGTCCTTTTCCTCTACGCCCGGAGAGATCTCTCCCGCCATCCTGGGCGCGGCGGTTTCCGCGGTTACAGGCGCGGCGACGTCCGGGACTTGTACCGGCGAAGGATCGGAGGAGTTTCCGGGAGTCACGGCGTGACCGGGCGTTTTATCCCCGATAGAAGGCGCGGTCTGTTCCTCTTGCGAGTAGGAGCCTATGATGTTTTCCGTTATCTTCCGTGAGTCCGGAGCGATCCCTATACCCGTTTCGAGCGTGACGGGAAAGACGAGACGCAGGGCGACGATCCCCCACAGCGCGCAGACGATCCACTTCGGCGCCTTGCGGAAGACGAGCCGCAGGACTATGACCGCGAGCGCGAACCACGTCGCGGAAAGCGCGGACGCGCAGACGAACGCGAACGCTTCTTTCATTCTTCTTTCTCCTTTCCGCCGTTCTCGATAATGCTTTTTATCTCTTCAACTTCTTTTTCGGAAAGCTTCCTCCCGCTGACGAACGCCGAGATGAAAGCCGGAAGCGAGCCTTCGAACGTCTTTGTCATCATCTCGTCGACTTCGGCGCGCTGGACCTCCTCTTTGCTGACAAGGGACGTAACCACAGAGTTTTCGTTCTTCAGCACTCCCCTCTCGGCGAGCCGCTTTATGACGGTGTAAGTAGTAGTACGCCTCCATCCGAGCTCCTCGGCGCAAAGCCGAGCCAGCTCGGCTGACTGTACCGGCTCGTGCTTCCACATGATAAGGCAGAATCTGTATTCGCTTTCAAAAACTTTGGGCGTTTGCATATTATCATCCTCCGTTTGTCTAACGCATTAGACTATAAGTAGTCTAACACATTAGACAACGTTTGTCAAGGGGGCTTGATCATTTCGGAATGATTTGTTGTTCCGGCGCATATACCTTAGCAAGAGAAAACTCAGAAAAGAGGACTTCACATGACTTTCACGAACATTTACGAGGATATTTCCGCGCGCACCGGAGGCAACGTGTATATCGGGGTCGTCGGACCGGTACGCACCGGAAAAAGCACCTTCATACGCAGGTTTATGGAAAAAGTCGTACTTCCGAACATCGCGTCGGAGGGCGACCTTGCGCGGGCGAAGGACGAGATGCCGCAGTCGGCAGCGGGCAAGACCGTAATGACGACCGAACCCAAATTTGTCCCCGACGAGGCGGTAAAAATAAAGATAGGAAACTCGTCGGAGATAAGCGTCAAGCTGGCGGACTGCGTGGGATATATCGTTCCCGGGGCGCAGGGACAGCTTGAAAACGGCGTCGAGCGCAACGTGATGACGATGTGGTCCGACAAACCGATGCCTTTCGGCGAGGCGGCGGAGTTCGGTACTACCAAGGTGATAAACGAGCATTCGACGGTCGCCCTGCTCGTGACTACGGACGGTTCTGTCGGCGAGATCCCGCGCGAGAGCTACGTCGACGCCGAGGAAAGGGTCGTCGCGGCGCTCAAAAAATCCGGCAAGCCGTTCGCCGTCATACTCAATTCAGCGCATCCCGACTCTCCCGAGAGCGCGGCGCTCGCGTACTCGCTCGAAGAAAAGTACGGACGCCCCGTCGCGCTCGTCAACTGTCTTGAGCTTGATTTCGACGACGCGGGACACATCCTCGATATGGTCCTGCGCGAATTTCCGATCCGTATGGTCGCGGCGGACGTACCGTCGTGGATCGACGCGCTCCCCGAGGGACACCCAGTGAGGACCGGAGCGTACTCCTATCTGCTTGAACGCGCGGAAAAGATACGTACACTCGCGGACGCGGAAAAGGTCTTTGCGGACGTCGACGGAGACGGTATCATCAAAAAATGCACGGCGGAAAAAAGCGACTACGGCAAGGGTGTCGCGTATATACGCATAGAGACCGACGAACGTCTGTTTTACCGCACTGTCGGCGAGCTTACAGGACTCGGCATTGACGACGAAGGCTCGCTCATACGCTCGCTTACCGAGCTTGCGGGGATGAAAAAGACCTACGAAAAATACGCGACGGCGATCTCCGACGTCGAAAGCACCGGCTACGGCGTCGTCACGCCGACGATAGACGATCTGACCCTCGAAGAGCCGGAGATCATCAAAACCCAGGGCAGCTACGGCGTCAGGCTCCGCGCGTCCGCTCCGTCCGTGCATCTCATCAAAGCCGACATCCGGACCGAACTCGAGCCGGTGGTCGGGAGCGTTGCGCAATCCGAGGAGCTGGTCAAATACCTGCTCGACGGCTTTGAAAACGATCCGCGCGCGCTCTGGGAGTCAAATATGTTCGGAAAGAGCCTTTACGACCTGATGAAAGAAGGACTCAACAACAAGCTCGGAAGGATGCCGGAAGAAGCGCGCCGCAGGCTCGGAGAGACCCTGCAAAGGCTCATCAACGAGGGCAACGGGGGTCTGCTCTGCATCATTCTTTGACAAAAAGACGCGGAGGCGCGTAAGCTGATAACAAACGGAGGCGATGCTAATGGGGTGCTGCATACGCGACCTCAAAGATAAGGAAGTCGTGAACGTCTGCGACGGACGGCGGCTCGGATATATCACGGACGTCGAGATCGACGTCTGCGACGGGCGGCTCGTCGCGATAGTCGTCCCCGGCGACTGCAAGGGCGGCATTTTTTCCAAAGGGGAGGACGTCACGATCCCCTGGCGCGACATAAAAAAGATCGGCGACGACATCATCCTCGTCGACGTCGGCGAACACTTCTGCGTGTGCGCCGAAGAAAAGCCGGACAAGAAGCGAAGGTTTTTCGGATAAAAAACGCGGGGACCTGTCCTTTCGGAAGGGTCTCCGCGTTGGTTTGTTCCGTTTTATTTCTCCGCGACGGCTTCGATCTCGACGAGCGCGCCTTTCGGGAGAGCGCCGACTTCAAAACAGCTTCTTGCGGGACACGACGTGAAATATCCGGCGTACACCTCGTTGAACGCGGCAAAGTCGGACATATCCTTCAAAAAGCAGGTCGTTTTGACCACCTTTTCAAGTCCGCTTCCTGCTTCTTCAAGCACGGCTTTGAGATTTTCTATCGCCTGAGCCGCCTGCGCTCCGATCTCGTTTCCGACGAGAACTCCCGTATCGGGATCGAGCGGGATGCACCCGGAAGTGAAGACGAGACCTCCGCTTATCATTCCCTGCGAATAGGGACCGATCGCAGCCGGCGCTTTGGTAGTGATGATCTTTTTCATAATATTACCTCTTTTCGTGACGTAAAGTCTTATTTTCAAGTCAAATATACCACAAACCGACGGATATTTCAACGTTTCCGCCGTATTTTTCAAAAATAACGTCCGCTCTCTTGAAAAACCGTCGGAGTTTGTGCTATTATATGTGTAATAACAACGCAAAGGAATGATAGCAAAATGCCGGAAGAAAAGACTTTCCGCGTCGACCCGTCCCCCGTGAAAGGACGCCCCGTATCGAACGACGGACTTCTTGAAAAAGAGATACTGACATACGACCTGCTCGACTCGCTCGGGATCGAATATACGCGCGTGACGCACGACCACGCCGACACTATCGAAGACTGCATAGAAGTCGAAAAGGTGATAGGAGTGCATATCTGCAAAAATCTGTTCCTGTGCAACAGACAGATGACAAAATTCTATATGCTGATGCTCCCGGGAAACAAGCCGTTCAAAACCAAAGACATCACACATCAGATCGGCTCGTCGCGCCTTTCGTTCGCGCCCGCGGACAAGCTCCTCGAAATGCTCGACCTGACTCCGGGTTCTGTGTCGATAATGGCGCTTCGCAACGACAAAGACAACGCGGTACAGCTTATTCTCGACCGCGAGATCTACGAAAGCGAATACGTCAGGTGCCACCCTTGCATCAACACGGCGACACTGAAAATAAAAACGAAGGACATACTCGAAAAGTACCTGCCCTTCGTTCATCACGAGCCTATTATCGTCGACCTCTGATCAACCCGCGCGAAAACGCAGACCGTTGTAATCCGCGTATATTTCCGCCGCGGAATCTATCGAGCCGACGAGCGTTATATCCTTTACTCCCGCGAACAGATCTGTTCCGGTCTCGGTCACGCTGTCGGGAAAAGTGACTTCGGTCAGAAACGTACATTCCGCGAAAGCGAGATCACCGACCTTCGTTATCCCGTCCGGGATCGTGTAGGACTCAAATCCGGTCATACGGAAACACCCATCCGGGATATAGGTGACGCCCGAGGGAATACCGAGCGTTTTGAGGCTGACGCACCCGGAAAACGCGTAATCGCCTATTTCCGAAAGGCTCTTTCCGAGCGTGATCTCTCCGAGAGAGGTACACCCCTCGAAAGCGCGTTCGCCGAGCGAAATGAGTCCGTCGTTCGCGCGGAACGACGTGAGATCGGCACAGGAATAAAACGCGTATTTGCCCACGGTCTTCACGTTCTCGGGAAGCTCGACTTCTCTTAAAGGAGTCAGTCCGAACGCGTTCTCTCCGATAGTCTCAAGTGTGGACGGGAACGTCAGTTTTCTGAGCGACACGCAGAAGTTGAACGCGCCGTCGCCTATAACGCGCAGAGACGCGGAAAGTGTGACTTCGGAAAGCTCGGGACATCTGCGAAAGGCGTACTTTCCGATATATTCGAGCGAGTCGGGGAGCGTGACGGACGTGATACCCGCCCCCTCGAACGCGCTGACTCCGATACCGACGACCTTTTTGCCGTCGATCTCGGACGGAACGGCGACTGAAAGCTCCTCTCCGTTGAAAGCGGTGATCTCTATACCGCCGTCAGCGTCCGCATACTCAAACGCAGGCTTTTCTCCGCAGGAATACAGCAGGATCGCGAAGAACAGAAACGTCAATATAATAAGCGATTTTTTCATAACTTTTCTCCGGAATGTGATTCTGTATAGATTATACTCCGTAAAAGGCGCGATTTCAAGTATAAATTGCGTCGCGCAAGTAGACAAAGCGAAACAATTGTGTTAAAATAGAAAAAAACAAGTACAGGAGAACAAAAATATGATACGTCTTTCAAACGAATACATCGAGGTCGACGTCGGAGAATACGGCGCGGAGGTCGTAAAGGCGGTCGACAAAAAGACCGGAAAAGATATTATCTGGGTCGGCGACGAGAAATACTGGATGCGCCACGGACCCGTGCTTTTTCCGCTCACCGGAAGCGTGCTGAACGACAAATACAGATACAAAGGCAAAGAATACTCCATCATCCAGCACGGTTTCGCGAAAATAAGTACCTTTGACGTTACGCAAGTGACCGACACGTCGGCAACGCTCGAGCTTCGCAGCAGCGAGGAGACGAAAAAGTGCTATCCGTTCGACTTTCTGCTCAAAGTTAAGTTTGCGCTCGAAGGCAGAAAGGTCGTCGTCGACTATACGGTGGAAAACACCGGCAAAGAGACCTCGTACTTTTCAGTCGGAGCGCACGAGGGATATATGCTCGAGGGAGGACTGTCCGATTATCACATCGTCTTCCCGAAAAAACTGACTCTCGACGCGTATCCGGTGCTTGACTGCGGCATAGGACGAGACACATACAGAGTCCTGACCGATACCGATACCCTGCCCCTCTGCGACGACTGGTTCAAGGTCGACGCGCTCGTCTTCAAGGACATCGACTTCGGCTCGCTCAAGATCGTAAAGAACGACGGCAGTTTTGCCTACGACGTGCATTTCGAGGGCTTCCCCACACTGCTGATCTGGAGCATTCCGACCGCTCCGTTCGTCTGCATCGAGCCGTGGCACGGCTTCCCCGATTTTGCCGACTTCAAGGGCGAGCTGAACGAGAAAGATCTCATCCTCTCGCTCGAGCCGGGAAAGACCTACACATGCAGACATTCGTTTGAAATGGAATAAAAATATGAGAGGCTGTCGCATTTCGGTTTTGCGACAGCCTCTGTCTTTTTCAATCTATATCGATCACAATGAACGAGCTTATCTGTCTTCCCATTCCGAGCGTGCTTTCGTTCGTGATGGCGGGAAGATTTATTTCCGTGAAGACTTTTCCTTCGACGAGTCCGAAGACCGAGCTTCCGCCGCCGTCGAACGAAGTGAGAGACCTCAGATCGGGAACGAGGAGTTTGGCGGCGCGGCACATTTCAAAATAGTTTGCTCCGGCGGAAACGTTCGAGCGTCCCGAA
The DNA here is from genome assembly GCA_902785485.1 of uncultured Ruminococcus sp. GTDB lineage: Bacteria > Bacillota > Clostridia > Oscillospirales > CAG-272 > RUG13077. The sequence goes on from CACZZA010000015.1 coordinate 23,551, forward strand.
TAGACGAGCACGGCAAGCTCGCCTTTTTTCGTTATTCCGACCGCGGTGCGCGGCTGGAGCGAGATAACGTGCTGATCGGTCTCCTGAGTCTGACGCGACAGCGGAGAGAGCCAGCCTTCGGCGCGGAAAAGCTCGAGGTAATTGTCTTCGTTTATCTCTTCTTCCCCGTCGATCAGCTTTATACCGCCGCCGACGATCCAGTCGAACGAGTCCCATTCTTCCTGTGTAAAATCATCGGGCTTATCCATCGTGATCACAGGGGCGAGGTCTCCGACGGAATAATAGCCGTCCGGATCCGGCGCGCCGAGGAGCCTTTCGAGTCTTTCCGCCTCTTTTCCTTTGAGGGACAGGACCGCGCCGATGCACGGCAGAGTGACGTCGCCGCGGCGGATACAAAGTATCTCCTCGCCGACTATCGAGACGTTCAGCGCCCCGTCTCCGACCGTCAGCACGTAGGAACGCGGATCCTTTTCCTCGTCCTTCGCGGACAGGAGGGGAGTATAGAGCGTAATATTGCCGCGTTCTTCGTTCACGTTCTCTTTTTCCCAGCGGAATGTCTCGCCGCCTATCACGACTCGCCCTCCCCCCGCGCGGAAAGTGAAAGACGTAAATCCGTTTTTGCCCGCGGCGACGCAGGGCTTGGCGTAGGGCGGTATCGTTTCATGGCGCTTTCCGTCGGTCTTGAAGAGCGAATAGCCTACCGTTCCCGAAAAGCCGCCTATACGCTCTTTCGGGCGGTCGCGTCGCAATTCGTTATATATCGTCACGAGCTTCGGCGTGAAAAAGAACGTAAAGTTCGTGACTATCTTCCGTTTGTTTCCGCGTTCGTCGTAAAAGTATTCGCGCGGCGAGACCGCCTTGCCGTCAAAGGTCAGCACGCGGACGTTCGTCCCCGGCGACACGACGACTCCGTCGACGAGCAGATGATCGCGCTTTTCAGCCGCGTTCCAATCGGGTTCGACCATTGTGAAGTCCTTTTTGTCAAAGCACGCGTGTATGGGTCTGATTCCTTTGAGAGAAGACAGTTTTTTCTGCCAGAAAAGCTCCGCCGCGCGGTAGAGATCATTTCCGTCAAACTCACCGTCCGAGCGGACAGGCGGGATATGGTCGTCATAAAAACGGAAGAACAGATCGGGAGCGAGACTTGCCGCCTGCTCCGGGGTCAGAGTGTACGCTCGGTCGCCGATCTCTCCGGCCAAGACAGCCAGATGATAGTAGGTCAACTTCGTGCGCCCTTTGAGGGTGATATACGGCGTAATATCAAATCCTGCGGGAACGTAGATACGGGAAACCGCGGGACGGGTGAACAGATTAGTCATCGCGCGGGCAAAAAGTCCCACGGGTCTTACTCTGACGTCGGCGGGAACGCGGAGTCCTCGGGCGGAGATAAGTCCGTCCTCGCCGTACGCTATAAGAGCGGCGTCGTTCCGGTCGATCGAGTCTGCGAGGTCGGCGTCGTACGGGACTTCTTCAAGATCGCAGACTCCGGACTGACCTTTCAGCGCGAGAGGAACGTACCGGACGCCGGACGCAAGAGACTCTGCGGTCACGGGACGCGGGAGGACGGGATCGTCCGGAAAAACAAGAACGTATATTTTTTTGCCCGAGTCGGACGCGCGTTTGAGATCGCGCGAAAAATCGGCTTTGTACTCGGGCGACGACAGAAAGAAAACTAACGTATTTTTGTCCCGGACACGTTCGCAGAGCTTGCTCTGATCTATCCCCGTAACTTTCGTTTCATTTCCCGCTCCGTCCCACAGAGCGGAATACGGTCTGTCTCCGAACAGCTTTGCGCGAAGAGAATATACCTCGCGAAGCAGGCTTTCTTCGGGACCCGAGTAAAGCCGCTCCTGCGGGAACGCGGACTTGACGGCGGAGTAATAGCCGTCCCACTCTTTTCCGTCCGCGGAAAAAGCTTTGAAATCGGGGTCGCGGAAGACGGTCGCTTTTTTCGTGACGCCGAGAAAGATACCGCGCTCGTTGAACTTCTGCCTCATATTAGAGCCGGCGAGCGACTCTCGTTCGAGGATGGTTTTTCTTCTGTTTTCAAAGCATAAATAAGCCATTTTACCCTCCGCTCCCGCGTCAATGACGGGAATAAAGTCGTTTTCAACGTAATTGTACCCCAATGAAACGATTTTGTCAATCGTTTGGATTTACGATAAAAAAAAAAAAAAAACACCCTATTTCCGGGGGGATCTGAAGCACAGAACGCGTGCGCGTCACTGCGAAAGCAGCTTTTCTATATCTTCCGACGCGGCGACGACGCCGTAGTCGGCGTAATCGAAAATACGCGCGGACTTGTCGGGATTGACGGCGACGACGAACTCGCAGTCTTCTATCGCGCAGGTATGCTGGACGGCGCCGGAAATACCTATCGCGACGTAAACGACGGCTGACGCTTTTTTACCTGTCAGTCCTATCTGCCGTTCGTACGGGGCGCTGCCTCTGTCTACCGCGCCGCGCGAAGCGCCTACCGTACCGTTGACCCTCTCGGCGAGGCGTTCGATGAGGTCGAAATCGCGCACGCCTCTCCCGCCTGAGATGATGACGTCCGACCTGCTCTCGCTGACGCGCACGGTCGCGAGCGCGGGACGGGTCACACATTTTATCTCAGCGTAGACCTTGCCTCCTCGCGCGGGACGGAACATATAAAGCGTACCGTCCTCGACCGAAAGAGAGGTCACGTCGGCGCAAAGTCCCGTGCGTAGGCGGGACTGGAGCGTCGAGGAGGTCACCTTGCCGTAAGTATCGCTCCCGAAGAACACCGCGTCGGGATCTGACGCGCGTATCATCCGTTCGAGCGTCAATACGTCGTACTTTTTCAGCTTTTCGCATTTTTCGGCGATATGCTTCGCCTTGTTATACACTTCGTCCCCGACCGCCCACACAAGTCCGAGTTTTTCGCCGGAGTCGGGCGCCTGTTCCTCGACGCGCTTTCTGGGAGCGGTCTTGAGCCTTTCGATGAGCGGAAGGAGCTTGTCAGGCGTTATGAATTTGCATTTGCGCCGCCCCGCATCGCGCTCAAAAGAACGTACGACGCGCGTGGGCGAGCCTTTTAGTCCGCAACGGCTCGCGTCGGCTCGAATGACGGTATTATCGAGCGTTTCCGTTTCTCCGAGCCTCGAAAAGATCGACGGCAGACGAAGCTCCTTCGTCCGCTCGAACGTAAGCACCGCCGGAAGGCGAGCTTCGGTCTCCTCGGTACGCGTCGACACGAGAGCGGCTCCGTCCGAGAAAACGACCGACATCACGCCTGTAACGCACTCGTAACCGAGGTTTGCGGCGAGTCCTATTCCCGTCTGTCCGGTGTCGCCGTCGGACGACTGGCGACCGCAGAAGATCGCGTCAAAGTTCTCTTTTTCAAAAAACTTCGACAGTATATACGCCGTCGCGAGCGTGTCGGAGCCGGCGTAGAGCGGGTCGCTTATGAGGCACACCCTCTTGACTCCGAGCCTCGTAAGGCGGCGGAGCATATCCGAACAGGAGGGCGGACACATCGAAACGACCGTGACTTCGCTCCCCGTAACGCAGAGCGCTTCTTCGAGCGCCGACGCGTCGAACGGGGTGAGTTCTCCTTCAAACGGTTTTACGCAGACCGCGATCTTCATCCTGCGCCGCCTCCTTTCGTTTTTTTCAATAGTTTTCGTGGTATATTTCCGACAGAAGCTCCGCCGTCTTTTTGTATTTCGCGTACAGACGGAGATATTTTTCGTGAGAACAAGCGTCCGGGCGGGTCTCAAAGAGATCGGCGTTGCAGAGCGATACCGCCTCTTCGGGAGAATTCCAGAATCCCGCCGCGACTCCCGCAAGCATCGCGCTTCCGAACGAGGAGTCCGAATGCTTTCGCGTGACGAAGGTCATATTCAAAGCGTCGGAAGTGATCTGCCGCCAAAGCGGGCTTTTGCCGCCTCCGCCGATGATGACCGCGCGGTCTCCGACGTTTACTCCGAGCGACTCGAGCGCGCGTTTGGAGTCGAGCATAGAGAGCGACACGCCTTCAAGCACCGCGCGGGCAAAATGAGCCTCTGTATGTTCGGCGCGTACACCGATGAACGAAGCGCAGAGCGAAGGGTCGTTATACGGTGTCAGTTCGCCGTTGAGGTACGGGTGATAAGTCACGCCTCCCGCGCCTATGCCGACCTTCTCGGCGCCCGCGTCGAGCGTCTTGTAGTCGCCGCCGAACGTATCGCGGAACCAGCGGTAGGACGAGGCGCAAGCCTTCGTTGCCGTGCCGGGATACCAGAGTCCGGGCATGACGTAGGAGTAGTTTATCACGTTTTTGTCGGGGTGAGGTCTGTCGGTAATGACGCAGATCCTTCCCGCGGTCGCGAGTTTGAGCGTGACGTCTCCGAGTTTAACGCTGCCCGCGGCGAAAACCTCCATAGCCGTATCGGTGCATCCGCAGATGACCTTCGTTCCCTCGCAAAGACCGGTGTCGAGCGCGGCTTCGCGGGTCACTCTGCCGACTTCATCCGTCGGAGAAACGATCTCCGGCAGAACGGACGCGTCAAGTCCGAGCGCGGAAACGAGTTCGTCCGACCACTTCTGCGCGTTGTAGTCGAAGAGCATCGATCCCTCCGCCTCGATGTTGTCCGTGACGGAGTCCCCCGTCAGCCTGTGGCGGACGTAGTCCTTCGCGAACATCATGTGTTTTATTTTCGGGAAAAGCTCTTTTTCGTTGCGTTTGAGCCAAAGCAGCTGAGGCAGAGTCCAGATCGTTCCGACCTCGTGCAGCACTTGATCTTTGATCAGGGAGCCGTAGTTTTCGCGCAAAAAGGCGACTTCGTCGGTCGAGCGGGTGTCTGTCCAGTAGATCGAATTGCAGAGCGGCTTATAATTTTCGTCCGTCAGAACCGCGGTATGCGTCGCCGCGTCGAGCGAAACGCAGACTATATCCCGCGCGTCGACTCCCGACTCGCGAAGGATATTCGCGATATTCGTCTTCGTCGCGCCGTACCAGTCGTCGGGATCCTGCTCGACAAAACGGCTTTGGGGATAGAACGTCGGGTATTCCACCGTACTCGTCGATACGACCTCTCCCGTTTCGGAGAGCAGAGTCGCCTTCGACGCTCCGCCTCCGAAATCGATTCCGAGTGAATATTTCATATCAGTCGTTGAGCCACTTGTGGTCTTCGTCCGTCGTCATATAGAAGCCGCGGACGGGTCCCGCCATGATCCACAGGTAGTAGTTGTAGTAACCGGGAGCCGCGTGGAACGGGTGATAGCCGCGCGGGATCTCGACGAAGTCGCCGCTCTTGACGGTGTAGGTCTCGTCGACGTCTCCCTCTTTGGTGTAGACGCGCTGGATGCCGAATCCGGTCGGCTTCTTGAACTCATAGTAATAGATCTCTTCGGTCGCCGCCTCGGTAGGCATATTCGCGTCGTCGTGCTTGTGGGGAGGGTAGGACGCCCACTGGCCGCCCTCGACATAGCACTCGCCGATGTAGATCTGATCCGCCTCGATACGTTCGTCGAGGATGAAGGATGCTTCTCTCGTCCAGCCGGGTTTGCCCATGACCTTGACTTTGACGTCTTCGGGTCTTACGAGCGCGGGTTTGTGGTCGCGCCACGACGGGCATTTGGTGACCGCCAGAGAGACTTCGCCGACGCCGGTGACGGAGAACGGAGTGTTGCGCGGAACGTAAACGCAGGTGGCGCGTCCGCCGAACACGTCTTCGCGTTCGCCGATATTTTCATAAGAAAATCCCTCGCCCGTGACGGTGCATTTTCCGCCGAGGATAAGAAGTCCGTATTCCTTGTCCTTTTCGTCGTAGGACTTCTTTTCGCCGTCGGCAAGACGGAGCATATCGATCTCAACGTTCTTGCACCCGCAGCGTCCGAGTTTATAGATCTCGCTTTTTCCGAATTTCTTGTTCCAATGTCTCTTATAGTTCATAATTCTGCTCCTTTAAGTATTTTTTGAGTTCATCAAGCGTGGGGGCCGCGTCCCTCGCGCCGATCTTCGTGCATTTGAGCGCGCTCGTTCCCGACGAGAATATGCAGGCGTCGTAGCCGTCGATCCCGTGGGAGAGGGCGTACGCGAACGCTCCGTGGAAAACGTCGCCCGCGCCGTTGCTGTCCACGACCTTCGCGGGGAGAGCCGGGTAGGACCTGACTTCCTTTCCGTCGTATATGATGCCGCCGCGCTTGCCCTGGGTGATGACGACTTCGTAAGGCGAATAGGTCTCGAAAAGCCATTTTGCCGCCTCTTGTGCAGTCTCCTTGCCGGAGTGTCCGAGCGCGAACTCCTCGGACGGGATGAGTACGTCGGCGTACGGAAGCAGTCTTTCGACTCCGGGGTATCTTCCGCCCGCGTCGTAAAGGACCTTGGTACCGTTCTCACGCGCGACCTTCGCGCCCTCTATCGCGTTTTCAAGCTCGTTTCCGTCTATGAGGAAGACCTTGGAATCGGCTATCGCCTTTTTCTGTTCGCCGGAAAGAGTGAATACCGGAAGTCCTTCCTTGTTGAACACGCAGGTACGCGTTTTGTCGCGTTCGCTTATCCAGATATA
>CACZZA010000016.1 GCA_902785485.1 uncultured Ruminococcus sp.
CGGATACACCGACTACACGTCGGTCAAGGGCTCTTCGGCTCCGGTATTCAACTATGAACTCTGGGAACCCGGATACACCGATTGGGCTAACGTAAAAGTCACCACCACCGGCAACCTCGCGCTCAAGTACACCATGCGCATCACTGCCGAAGGCACCGTGTCCGAGCTCGGAGACGTCGTCGACGTTTACTACGCACCTTCCGAGATCGCACAGCCTGCGACGAGACCCGCCGATCTTGCGACCACCGGTCTCACCAGACTCGGAACTCTTTCCGAAGTTCTTGCCGGCACCATCACCGTGAATGATACCCTCATTCCCGGAAGCAACACCGAAGACTTCGCCACCATCGCGCTCCATATGCAGGAGACCGCAGGTAACGAGTTTCAGGACAAGAGCGTTGGCTCGAGCTTCTCGATTCAGATCCTTGCTACTCAGTACACCTACGAGGAAGACAGCTTTGACGATCAGTACGATCTGAATGCCGAGTATCCCAACGTTGTTCTCGCTACTACTCTTTCGTCTATGACTCAGGCGATCGATAATGCCGTTGACGGAGAGACCATCGACGCGGCGGGAGCGACCATGGGTCAGCTTACCAAGACCTTTACAAAAGACGTAACCGTTAAAAACGCAACTTTCGAAGCCGGCAACGGTCTGAGAAACTGCTATGCAAACGCGGACGTCGTCTTTGAAGACTGCACGTTCAAGGGCGCTACTTACGGTGCGCACTTTGACGGCGGTAACGGATCCGTTACGTTCAAAAACTGCGAGTTCTACGGCTGGAACAGCTTCGGCAGCACTCTTACCGGAGTTACTTTCGAGAACTGCACGTTCCATGAAAGCACCAACGGATACGGCTGCATCCGCTTCTATCAGGAAGGAACCGTTAAGAACTGCACGTTCGGAAGCGATTTCCACTGGATCGACGCCGCTAAGGACGATATCAGCATCACCCTCACCGGCAACACCGGTATTGATGCTTCTTATCTGTTCAACAACGGAACTCGTACCGGAGTTGTCTGGACTCTTGACGGGACCGACATTTCGAGTTCTGTAGGTACTCACTGATTTGATTCTTAACGATCGTCAGGTGGCTTAAACGTAATATCTGCGGACTATCGGTATCGTTCCGATAGCCCGCGACCAAAGGGCATAAAATGGTTTTGTGTCCTTTGGTCGCGGAATAAAAACGAAAGGAGCAAAGAAATGAACAGAAGCAGTAAAAGTAATGATGACGCAAAAAAAGAAACCGTTTTGACCGATAGCGGTTTTATGCGTCGTGTTTCTACGACTGTTCTTTGCATTCTTCTTTGCCTTGTCGGCATGGCTGTTTCCGCATATGCTCTGTTTGGATATGATATACAGATTCAAACAACCGTTAAAACCTTCAATTATGGCCTTCATTTTGAAATTGACGGCATCTCCGGTGATTATTACATGGGAGGGGATGCGTTTACCCGTTCATTTGACGAAACCGACTCGGGAGTACATACGCTAAGGATTTCTCTTTTGTCGGAAGAAAATATTGCCGAAAGCGGTTTCTGCAGGATAATTGTAAACGATAAAGACAGCAACGGAGACACCAGAACGAGAAAATATTATACAGATCAACTTGGGATCGGCGGTTCAAATTCATACGAGCTGTCGTTTGATGTGATCGGTGCCGGGAGTATCACTGCGGAGCCACACTGGGGTACCTGGAGAAACTACGGATATCTCAATGAAGAAATCGCCGCAGACAATTCTACCCTTCTTATCGGTTCTGTTATGCAGAGAGGCAGAAACGTTGTTTCATACACTACGTTTACCTCTGTTTTTTCTAACATTGACAAATATATCTACAGAGTTGGAAACGGTAATGCAGTCAAGCTTGGAAGTCTTTTTGATGTCGCCGCTGAAGGAACTGCTCCCGTCGATCCGGAAAAAGTCTATATAACAGTCGAAGCGGTAAGCTTCTGTTCCGAAACAAGCGCCGAAGAAACCGGATCATCTGACACGGGCAGCGGAAAATGCGCCTATAAGGTGAACGCATCAGATTGGAAAGAGTCTACGCTTCAGTTTGACGGTACGGGTCCGGTTAAAGTTACTGTACGAGAAGGTACGGGAGACGCTTTTTCGATGTATCTTGAGGTCGTGAACGGCGTCAACGTAGTCGATTATCCAGAACTGTCGGCGGGAAGATCCGATGAAAACTCCGAACCTGCGGAAAACAACCAAAACATTGGTGACTCCGAGGGCTCGGATAGTACCGGCAATACTGACAAAAATGATAATAGCGGTTCTGAAAAAGAAATATCGGAGAAGACTTGTAGAAACATCGTTATTCTCAAAGATATAAAAATGATCGGAGAAGAGAGCGGGCAGATCTTTTTTAAGGATAACACCGTCTTTGGAAACGGATTTATCATAGATGTATCAGAAGGAACGATCAAAGGGGATGATGCGTCGGAAAACGCCTTAGTTGTCCTTGAAAGTTCTGTATTGAATAATGTTCAGGTCGTCGGAGGAAGTGGCTCCCCGACAGAAGAGACCGAAACTTCATACGCTGACGCAGCCGCGGTCTTGACAAAAGGCGAATGTGTTATTGCAAACAGTTTCGTCAGCAACTGTTCCTCCGCTGTCCGCGCATTTTCGGGAAAACTGACAATAGTGAATTCCACGCTGAAGGGCGGCTCTTTTGCAAATCTTGATGTAAGAAATGCCTATGTGACTGTTGACGGTCTGACGACTGTTAATCAAAGCGCCGGGGATGGCGACACGGAAGCGGTCGGACTCGGTATCGTGATAAATAACGATGGAGTATCGGAGAGCAGTCTGAAAGTAGAAGGGCCGTTGAAACAGTATAACTTCATCAAATCCACCGATACGGTCAGAGAACCCTTGGCTTCGTTGATGATAGATAAACTGTTTGCCTGTACCGATTTCGTTACGGTCACGGATGAAGTCTCCGTTTTGAATACGGGAATTCTTTGTCTGTCTCCCGATCCGGAGAAGGTTTTTGCGGATCTTGGTGACGGTCTTGAGAACTATGCGGAAACTGACGTGATTTTAGATCTTCCCGGCTCAGGAGAAATTGAAGCGAAGTTTTTATCTGTCAAATCACCTGTTTCGGAAGAGCCCGACAGTGATTATGTTCCGGCGGCTCAGTATGGATTTATCTCCTCGAATTCATTTAATGTGAGCAGCGGCGATTATGACGGTGAAAAGATCCTTCTTTCCTTTGTCGAGGGAGAAACAATCAAATGGAATGCAGATTGTTTGATGGTAAAATGCGATGGATGCGTTATAGAGATCAATACTGTGATCGATGGAGAAGCCGAATTTAACGAAGCGACGAAAGAGATCACTTTCCCGGGAGAAGGAGATTATACGCTGACTTATTCTTATTCTATACCCGAATATAAGCTGAGTAACGGCGAGATCGAAAAAATCAGCAATGACTTTTCGATCAGCTTTCCATTGACTGTTTCGGTGAACAGGATTCAGAACCTCGATTGATCAGCCGCTTACCGCGCAAACCATTTGCAATTCAGCCGATTTTTCAAGAACTCCGCATTTTTTGCGGGGTTTTTGAATTTCCGTTCACGCGGAGTTTACAATTTAATCGGCGTGAAAACTATTGTAAAAATACAAAAAATATAGTATAATAGACGGGAACAAAAAGAATAGAAGGGGGTAAAATATCATGATCGGACTTTTTGTATTCGGACTCATCGTAATCGTTGTTTCTTACCTCATTTCCGTCGTCGCGGCAAAGACCACGACCGGCGGCGCCAAAAACACAAAGATCGCCATACGCGTAGTGGGAATTCTCGTCGGCGCGGTAATAGTCGTCGCAAGCTGTGTGCGTACCGTTCCCACAGGACATACCGGCATCGTCACGACCTTCGGAGACGTCGAGGACTATACATACGAGGCGGGCGTACATTTCGTTCTCCCGTACAAAACCGTAATAAATATGGACAACCGCAACCAGAAAGCGTCGATAGATCTTCAATGCTTCTCGTCGGATATCCAGGAAGTCAGCGTGACCTACTCGCTTAACTATCAGATACAGAAAGAGAACGCGCAGACCATCTATAAGACCATCGGAAGCGAATACTACGACACCGTGATCACCCCGAGGATCCAGGAAGCCGTCAAGAGCGTTATGGCGAAATACACCGCTGAACAGCTCCTTGAAAAACGCGCTGAACTTTCTAACGAGATAAAGAAGATCCTCACCGACAAGCTCGACGACTACAACATCGAAGTCATCGACACCTCGCTTGAAAACCTCGACTTCACCGACAGCTTCACGAACGCTGTCGAGGCGAAGCAGGTCGCCGCTCAGAAAAAACAGCAGGCGGAGATCGAGCAGGCGCAGGCTTTGATGGAGGCGGAATACGCCAAGAACATTGCCAAGACAAAAGCTGACGCGGACGCAGAGGTCGCGGTCATCGCGGCTCAGGCGGAGCTTGACGTCACCAAGATCCAGGCTGACGCCGCCGAGTACGCCGGACAGAAGGACGCCGCCGTCATCGGACAGGTCCGGGACATTCTTGCAAAGGATCCCGACAATCTGACGAACGACGACCTGCGGACCCTCATCCTCTACTACTACGTGGAGAAGTGGAACGGAGATCTCCCGGACACCTATCTCGGGAGCGAAGACTTCTTCAAGCTTCTGTCTTCCATCGCAGGAAATCAGGGTTAAGAAACAACACTAACAAAAAACAAAAAGAGCGTCCCGCGCTGAATGCGGGACGCTCTTTATTGTTGTTTAAGCAGTGAACGTCTTGTCTTTTACAAGCGTTTTTTCTTTTCCTCCGTCTCCGGATACCACGGTGTAAAGCTCGAACGTATAGGTCTCGCCTGTCTTCAGAAGACTGCTCGAAAAATCGACAGAGGCAAGGTCGAAGTCCTTGCGGTGATAGTTGCGGACGTTGCGCGCCTTGATGAGGCGCGGGATCTCGCGGCGCTCTATCGAAACTCCGTTGCCGTATATTTTCGCTCTGACCGAGATTATCTGTCTGTTGGACTCGATACTGCCGCGAAGGACGATCCTTCCGCCGTCCGCTCCGACAGAAAGATCCTTGACGGAGGTCTCTTCATCCTTGTACGCGCCGTCGAGCAGTTCGGGGAGCGAGATGGGGAGCGAGCCTTCCTTGAGGAGTTTGGAAAAGCTGTGATCTACGACGTGGCAGGTGGACCTGTTCTCGCCGACGATGAAACGCTCTTTCGCGCCGCCTGCCTGATCAAGCTCGGTGATAAAGCTGTTTTCAAGGTCGATGATCTCGTTTCCGTTTTCGTCTTTGATATATTCGACGTGCGGCTCTTTGACGACCATACGCCAGTGGCGCGCCGCGGGAGCGCGGAGCAGGGAGGTCGCGTCGCCAGGTTGAAGCTGCGCGTAGCAGCGCGCGATCTTCTGCTCTCCGTTAGCCTCGATGACCTTGACGTTGTCGTCGTCGAAATAGTTCGAGTAGTCGTAATCGCCGACCGCGGCGACGCCGCTTTTCTTTCCGGGGAGCGAGCTTACGATGACCTGCATCCGCTGTACCTCGTCGCGGTTGTTGATGATGTTGTTCCACGCGAGCAGGACCGCGAAAATGCAGTCGTTTCCGGGGAAGGTGAACGCATTCGCGACGGCGTCGGTATAGGTCTTTCCGCCTACCGTGAAGAGTTTTTCGGGAGAATCTATCGCGTCAAGCTCTTCTTCGGTGCCTTCAAAGGGGATGTAAGCGCCTCTTCTCATCTCGTCGAAGGTCTCCGGCTGTGACATCGTGATATTGATGTAGGGAAGACCTTTGTAGACCACGCCTTTTTTGAACACGCAGAACATACGAGTACAGCCGTTGGTGCCGGGATTGTACAGTATGAACGACTTTTCGGGAGTCCATTCGTACTCCGCGTTCTTGTACATATACTCTACTACTTTTTTTCTGAGTTCGGATACTTCCATTTTGTGTTTCTCCTTTCATACCGTCAGCTCGACGGTCGGCGACGTATGTTTGATTTTATAAGTATTGAAGTTTTCGTGTTTCTCGTATAGCTCGTACGTTCCGCCCTCGGCGCTTTTAGGCTCGAGTCCGTGGTGCAGACTGACGTAAAACTCACCCTTTGCGTATTTGCCGGACTTTGAAAGTACGTCGCGGAGGTCGAACGTGATCTTTCCTTCGCTCTCTGTCACTTTTCCGTACGCGCGGTAGACGCACTGATTTCCCGCAAAGGCAATATCCTTTGAGATCATTACCCCGAAAATCTCTGCCTGTCGTTTGAAATATTTCGCCCAGTCGTCGACCCGTTCGGGATTGTGCCGCGCGTTGAAACGGAGATAGTTCGGCCAGTGAGTACCGAAGATGATGCCGATCTTTTCGTCGTCCTCGGACGCGACGTCGGGCAGCAGCAGCGGATCGACGTCATACGCGTTCCAGGGTATCGGCGCTTTTGTGCCCTTTTCCATATACAGGATCCCGCCGATAAATTCGGTGTTCCCGATCCGTTTTTCTTTAGCCTCCGTGCGGGCGTTCGCCCAGTATTCTATCCCGCGCGACTTCATCACGTTGGTCAGAGGCTCAAGTTCTTCCTCCGTGATATACGCGGGAATCCCGTTCGGAAACGCGAACGAACGTATCTTCTTACTGAAGCCCCACATATCGTACAGCTTGTAGAAAACGTCGAAGCGGTGCGCGATCTCGCTCTCGCTCTGGACCGTGAAGCGGTCTGTCCCGGGGACGGGACGGAGATATTCCATCTCGGTTATCTGGCTTCCGTCGGGAGCGTAGCTGCCGTGCAGCACGCCGTGGTGGGCGTACTCGATGTATTCGGAATTTTCCGCCGCCTCAAAGCATTTTTCGGCGAGGCGCAGGTCGAGCTTCGACGCTCTGTCCCAGGTCTGCGGCTCGTAGGTCAGACCGACTTCTCCGCGCAGGATGTTGTCGCGGTCCCATTCGCCGAGCACGAGCGGACACATCAGCTTCATGCCGATCGCCTTTCCGATCTCGTTGAGGACGGTATAGTCCTCCGGACAGTGCCGCCTCGTCATTCCCGTTCTCGAGGGAAGACCGATATACCTTTGGTCGGATCCGTTGAACCAGCCCACGTCGTCAATGCAGATCTGTATCGCCGACGGGATCACAACGTTCTTTTTCATGACAGTCACCTCGCATTTATTTTTTTCCGGGATACGATCTCACGGAATGTTACGTTATTATAATAAACTTATATTCCCGTAAAAGTAATGGCAAAAACCACGCTTCGTGGACAAAACAACGCAAAAAACGCGCGGAAGGCGCATCTTTACGCCTCGTTCACGCGTTTTCCGGTAATGTTTTCGGGAGTTACGGCAAAGAGGAGAGTCGCTTTTTCAAAGCGTGCGATCTCGTTTTCGATATAGCTTTCGTCAGACGTGAATTTGTAGCTGAGACGCCTCGACATCTCGCGTACGAGAGCGGGATCGTCGATGAATTCCGCCTTGCCGAACACGACGACGGATCTGAAGTCCAAAGCCCACGTATCCGTGGGAGTCCCGTCGTCGATGACGCAGTACGAGACCTTCGGACAGGCTTTTATCGCGTCTATCTTGTGCCCCGTTTTGCCGCTGTGAAAATAGATCTTTTCGTCTTCTTCGCAGTAGTAGTGATCCATCGGGATACCGTACGGGTAGCCGCCGTCTCCGAGGACAGACAGCACTCCCCGCTTGGTCTCTTTCAGTAATTCGACACATTCTTCTTCGGTCAGCGCCTGCTTTGACCTCGTGAGTTTTCTGAACATCGTTTTTTCATCCTTTTTGTTATTTCAACCATAGTATATAATAATTCCGCCGCAGAAGTCAACCGTAAAAAGAAAAAACGGAACCGAATTCCGTTCTTTTTTCATTCGCCGGAGGTCTCGGGGGAGGGGAGGTACTCGAACTCCGAGAAGTCCAGTGTGAAAGGCGCGCCGTCGTACTCGCCTTCTGCGCGGACGGGGGTCTTTCCGTCGGACAGGATATAGAGGACTACATCTCCGCTTTCGGTGCCGAAGGTGAGTCGGTTGATGTCGGCGCCGTTAAGGCGGACGGTATCGGTCGATCTCAGGTCGCCGGGCGAGACGGAAAAGACCGAGTTCAGCGCCTCGGCTATCGGGTTTCCCGATGCAAGCGGGACTTCGACCTTGTCGAACGACAGCGTCGTTTCGCCCGCGCGTCTGACGGTCATTCCTTCGAGCCTTTCGGGAAGAGAAAAAACGAGCGTCAGCGTTCCTCCTTCACGTCTGCAATCGAGGGTATAGCTTTCGTCGGAGGTCGTATATACGACCCGGCACGAAATATCCGAGTCCGAAAAATCAAAATCCCCGATACTGTCTCCCGCGCACGAGAACAGCGTCAGCGCGAGGAGCGTCAGCGCCGCGGCGAACAACCTTTTTATCATATAAAACACCTCCGGAAGATGATCGCTAAAATCATATTCGGAGGTTTTTCTTTTTATTCGCGGTTTATCACCGAGTCGCCGTAAAACGTCAGTATCGCGCGGAGCTTGGGATCGCACTCGAAAACGGCGGTGACGTCCTTTCCGTCCCGCTCGAAGGTGATGAACCACCTTTCTCCCACGTCTTTTCCCGAGAGCGCGGACAGTACGTATGGACCCGGATCTTCGCCCGGGGCGAGTTTTCCGATACGTTTTGCCGCGCCGATGCGCGTATCCACGAGCGTCTTCGTATATATTTTGCCGAAAACGTGCTTGCCCTTGACCTCGGTTATATTAAGCGTCCCCTTTTCCGACGCGTATTCGTAAGACACGTAGAACAGCCCGTTCGTGAAATACACCGCGAACAGCGCGAGGAACAGAAAGAAGAACTGGCTGACGAACAAAAACATCAGCATCTCGCTTTTCGCTTTTTCGCTCATAAGCGCGATTATCAGCAGCGTCACCGAGAACGACGCCAGAACGACGGCGAATTTATACGCCGCGCGGAAGAAGCGGAACGCGCCCGATACCTTCTTGTCGACCGAGAACTCGTATGAGTTGAGACTGTTGCCTACCATCGCGATCCCCCTTTCCGCGGTTATTCTTTCAATTATATAATACCATATTTTCCCGCCCGTTTCAAGACGTCAGAAGCAACTCCGGGCGACAAAAAGAGAGATTTTTCCTCCCGTATGTGAATAAATTGTAAAATCGGCGTTTAGCACTTGACTTTCGAGAGTGATAATGATATAGTGTATAAGGAATTAGCAATCAGGGGAAAAGAGTGCTAAAAGGAGATGAGAAAATGAAGGATCCGGACGGAAGGCTTTCCGAGCGTAAAAAGATGATACTGCGCGCGATAGTCGAGGCTCACATCGACAAGGGCGAGCCGGTCGGCTCCAAATATCTCACTCAAAGCAACGACATCGCGTTTTCTCCGGCGACGGTGCGAAACGAGATGGCGGAGCTTGAAGAAATGGGGTACCTCGAGCAGCCCCACACCTCGGCGGGGCGCGTCCCGTCGGAGCTCGGCTACCGCTTCTACGTCGACTCGCTTATGAACAGCTACCGTCTGACCAAAGACGAGCTGGACGAACTGAACGGGATCGTCAAGGTCAAAGAGGCGGAGCTTGACAAGATCATCGAGCAGGCGGGCAAGCTCTTCTCGCACGTCACGAACTACACGGCGATAACGGTCCGCCCCAAGCCTCAGAACGTCAAGGTCAAACGCTTTTCGACGGTGCCGGTCGACATAAACAGCTACGTTCTGGTAGTCGTCACGGACTCCGGGCAGGCGGCGACAAAGCTCATCCGCACACCGTGCGACCTGAGCGCGCTCATCGTCGGCAGGCTTGCGGACGTACTCAACACCTCGCTGACGGGCGTTTCGGTGAACGATCTGCCTCTTTCCGAGATCGCCAAAATGAAGGCGCGTATGGGCGACTACGGATTGCTGATAGATCCGGTCGTAAAATTCGTTCACGACACGCTTGCGGAGATAGACAGAGGCGACGTGCGGATAGAGGGCGTCAACAGGCTCCTCGATTATCCGGAATACGCAGACGTCAAGGAGCTTCAGAACCTTATCGGCTCGCTCGAAAGCAAGGACGAACTGATAGACCTCATCTCAAACTCCGAAAAGGACACGATAAATATACTGATCGGAAAAGAAAACGCCGTCGACACGATGAACAAGTCGTCGATCATCTTCAAGACGATCACGTCGAACGGCAAGGTCATAGGAGCGATCGGAGTCATCGGACCTCGGCGTATGGACTACTCCAAAGTCGTGACGACGCTCGACACGCTCTCGCAAAAAATAAAAGAACTGTTCCGTCATACGACTCCGAGACTGTCGGACGGAAAGAGCAACACGGGAAAGGATAAAAAAAATGGCGGATAACGAAAACATCAAGGATAAAGAGACCGCCCCGGAGACCGCCGAGGCATCGGAAAAAGAGACCGGCGAAAAGGATAATAAAAAAGAAAAGAAGTCCGAAAAGAAAAAGTCGAACGCCGAAATCGAAAAGCTGAAGAAAGAGCTTGAGAAGACGCAGGGCGAGCTTGCCGAGAACAAGGACAAATATCTCCGTCTCGCCGCCGAATACGACAACTTCCGCCGCCGTGCGGCAAAGGAAAAAGAGGGCGTGTATTCGGACGCGTATGCCGACGTTATCTCCGCGATACTCCCCGTTATCGACAACCTCGAGCGGGCGGTGAAGTTCTCGGAGGACAAGGAAAGCAAGCTGTACGAAGGACTCAGCATGACTCTGCGTTCGTTTGAAGAAACGCTTGAAAAATTAGGAGTCGAAGTCATCGAGTCGGACGGAAAAGAATTCGACCCCAATCTGCACAACGCGGTGATGCACATAGAGGACGACTCCTACGGCGAGAACGTCGTAGTCGAGACGTTCACCAAGGGTTACCGCAAGGGCGACAAGATCATCCGTTACGCGATGGTCAAGGTCGCGAACTGAACTATCGTAAATAATAAAAAATTCATCATATTACGGAGGAAAAAATCATGTCAAAAATCATCGGAATCGACCTCGGAACCACAAACTCGTGCGTAGCCGTTTATGAAGGCGGCGAACCCATAGTAATACCGAATCCCGAAGGCGCAAGGACCACCCCTTCCGTCGTGGCGTTCAGCAAGAACGGCGAAAGAATGGTCGGTCAGGTAGCAAAGAGACAGAGCATCACCAACCCCGAAAGAACGATCATGTCCATCAAACGCGAAATGGGCACGGACTATAAAGTAAACGTAGACGGCAAGACCTATTCACCGCAGGAGATCTCGGCTATGATCCTTCAGAAGCTGAAGTCTGACGCGGAAGCCTACCTCGGCGAGAAGGTCACCAAAGCGGTCATCACCGTCCCCGCGTACTTCTCCGACGCTCAGCGTCAGGCGACCAAGGACGCCGGCAAGATCGCCGGACTCGAGGTCCTGCGTATAATCAACGAGCCTACGGCGGCGGCGCTCGCCTACGGCATGGACAAAGAAGCCGAACAGAAGATCATGATCTTCGACCTCGGCGGCGGCACCTTCGACGTATCGCTCCTTGAGATCAGCGACGGCGTGTTTGAAGTTCTCGCGACCGCGGGCAACAACCGCCTCGGCGGCGACGACTTCGACAAGAGGATAATCGACTGGATCGCGGACAGTTTCCAGAAGGAGAACGGCATTGACCTGCGTCAGGACAAGATGGCGCTCCAGAGACTGAAAGAAGCCGCGGAAAAAGCGAAGATCGAGCTTTCCGGCGTTGCGTCCTCAAACATCAATCTGCCCTATATCACGGCTGACTCGACAGGTCCGAAGCATTTCGAGGCTACGCTCACCAGAGCAAAATTCAACGAACTGACCTCCGACCTCGTCGAAGCGACGATGGGTCCGACCAAACGCGCGCTTTCCGACGCGGGCATCTCCCCGTCGCAGGTCGACAAGGTCCTGCTCGTCGGCGGCTCTACCCGTATTCCGGCGGTCCAGGAAGCGGTCAAGAACTTCATAGGCAAAGAGCCCTTCAAGGGCATCAACCCCGATGAATGCGTCGCTATCGGCGCGGCGGTCCAGGCAGGCGTCCTCGGCGGCGAAGTCAAGGATCTGCTCCTGCTCGACGTAACTCCGCTGTCTCTCGGTATCGAGACCCTCGGCGGCGTATTCAACCGCATCATCGACAGAAACACCACCATCCCGGTCAAGAAGAGCCAGGTATATTCGACGGCGGCTGACGGACAGACCTCGGTCGAGATCCACGTCCTCCAGGGCGAGAGAGACATGGCGGCGGGCAACACGACGCTCGGACGTTTCTCGCTCGACGGCATACCGGCAGCTCCGAGAGGCGTACCGCAGATCGAAGTCACGTTCGACATCGACGCCAACGGTATAGTCAACGTTACCGCTCAGGATAAGGGCACCGGCAAGGAACAGCACATCACCATCACCTCCTCGACCAACATGAGCAAGGAAGACATCGACAAAGCGGTCAAAGAGGCTGAGAAATACGCCGAAGAGGACAAGAAGCAGAAGGAAAAGGTCGAGATCAAGAACAACGCCGAAAACCTCATCTTCCAGTCCGAAAAGACTCTGAACGAAGTCGGCGACAAGCTCCCCGAGTCCGACAAGGCTGACGTCAGATCGGCGCTCGATAAGCTGAAGGAGACCGTCAAGACCGACGACTCCGACGCCATCAAGGCGGACACCGAGGCGCTCCAGAACGCGTTCTACAAGCTCAGCGAAAAGCTCTACGCTCAGAGCGGAGCCGCGGGACAGCAGGGTCCGACCGACGCGGGACAGGCGGGCGGTCAGACCGGCGGACAGACCGGCGGACAGACCGGAGAGGGCGGAGCCTTCTACGGCGACTACGAGGACAAGACCGGCAAATAATGCCCGAATACTCACTCCCGCCGTCCCGGGAAGACCGGGGCGGCGGAAGGTATCGTTTAAGAGGATAGAATTATGGCGGACAGCAAACGGGATTATTACGAGATACTCGGCGTCGACAAGGGAGCCGACGAGGCGACGATAAAAAAAGCCTACCGTAATCTTGCAAAAAAATACCATCCCGATATGAATCCCGGCGATAAGGAAGCCGAGCAGAAGTTCAAGGAAGTGAACGAGGCGTACGCCGTGCTTTCCGACAGCGAAAAGCGCGCGAGATACGACCAGTACGGACACGAGGGAGTCGATCCGAATATGGGCGGCGCGGGCTTCGGAGATTTCGGCGGCTTCGGCGGTTTCGACTTCGGCGACATATTCAGTTCGTTTTTCGGCGGAGGGACTTCGACTTCCCGCCGCAACGCTCCCGAAAGAGGAGAAGATCTTCGCGCTCACGTCGCGATATCGTTCGAGGAGGCGGCGTTCGGCTGCAAGAAGGACGTCTCGTTCAACCGCGTCGAGGTATGCCCCGACTGTTCGGGGAGCGGCGCCGCTAAGGGAACGTCGGCGGAGACCTGCCCGACCTGTAAAGGAGTCGGGACGGTACGTACTACACAGCGCACCGCGCTCGGAATGTTCCAGAGCACGCGTCCCTGCGACACCTGCAAGGGCAGAGGCAAGATAGTCAAAACTCCGTGTACGAACTGCCGCGGAACGGGATACGTCAGGGTCAAGAAGACGCTTGAGGTCAATATCCCGGCGGGCATCGACGACGGACAGCGCATCATCCTGCGCGGACAGGGCAACTCGGGACGCAACGGAGGACCCGCGGGAGACCTTGTCGTCGACGTGGCGGTCAGACCGCATCCCGTGTTCGAGCGCGACGGCTACGATCTTTACTGCGACGTGCCGGTGACCTTTGCGGAAGCGGCGCTCGGAGCCGAGATCGACATACCGACTCTCGAGGGAAAGATCAAATACACGATCCCCGAGGGAACGCAGTCTCACACTCAGTTCACCCTGCGCGGCAAGGGGATACAGATCGTCAATACGCAAAAGAAGGGCGATCTCATCTTCCGCGTTATCGTAGAAGTGCCGAGAGGGATGAATTCTTCTCAGAAAGAAGCGCTCCGCGCTTTCGCCGACAAATGCGGGATGAACAACTACACAAAAAAAGATTCGTTTTTGAAAAAGATATTCGGACGGGACAAAAATTAAGTTCCGTCCTTTTCTTGCATGAAGGACGGGGAGAGCCTTTCGGAAGAAAACGGCGTTTCCCGCCCCCCTTTTCAAACAACAAGGAGAACAAATTTATGAAATGGCAGCAGATAAAAGCGACGGTGGACGTGAAAGACAGAGAGACCGCGTGCGCCGTGATGTCGATGGTCGAACAGTCGCTGATGATCGAAGACTACTCCGACGTGACGGAGGGGATGAACGCGATGTACGGCGAGCTTCTCGACGACTCGCTCGTCAACGCGGACAAGTCAAAGGTCGGAGTCAGCATCTTTCTTTCCGAAGACAAGAACGTCGCCGAGAGCCTTGAATACCTGAGACACCGTTTCGCCGAAAGCTCGGTCGACGCGCGGCTCGAGGTGTCCGGGGTGGACGAGAAGGACTGGGAGAATTCGTGGAAACAGTATTATAGACCCGTGCGGTGCGGCGTACACGCGCTCGTCGTCCCGAGCTGGATAAAGGTCAAGACCGACCCCGATGACGTCGTCGTTTATATGGATCCCGGAATGGCGTTCGGAGCTGGCACGCACGAGACGACGCGGCTCTGTATCTCGATGATGGAAAAACACATGGAAAAAGACGTCGACGTGATGGATATGGGGACGGGAAGCGGCATCCTCGCTATCTACGCCGCCAAGAACGGCGCGCGCCACGTCGACGCATACGACATCGACCCCGTCGCCGTCAGGGTCGCGGAAGACAACGTCCGCACGAACGGAGTCGGGGACAGGATCGACGTCGCGGTCTCCGATCTGCTCGCGGGAGCCGAGAACAGCCGCGCGAAAAAATACGATTTTATCTGCGCAAATATCGTCGCCGACATCGTAATACGTTTCGCCGAGAAGATGGGCGACTACCTTAAAGAAGGCGGACTCGTCGCGGCGTCGGGCATCATAAACACCCAGCGCGACCGCGTTATCAAGGCGGTGGAGTCGCGCGGTTTTACCCTCGTTGACGAGATGAGGGAGAACGATTGGTGCTCGTTTTTATTCAAAAAATGAAAAATGCACAAAAAAACACCCGTGATTTTGTTAAAAATCAAAAAAAGATTTGACAAATTGCCCATATTGGAGTATAATTAAAAGTGAATTTTCACTAATCGGCTGAAATGCCGTCAGTTTCGGAGGCAAGTTGTGTCATATCCGCGCTTTTTCATATCGAAGGAGGACGTGATCTCCGACCGTGTGGTCTTCACGGGCGACTCCGCGTCGCACATCGGGTTTTCACTGCGGATGAAGGCGGGCGAAAAGGTCGTAGCCTGCGACGGACGGGGGCGCGAATACCTCTGCGTTCTTGACGAATTCGACCGCGAAAGAGTCACCGCGCGGATAATCGACGTATGCGCTTCAGAGAGCGAGAGTCCGTATTTGCCCGTCATCGTACAAGCCTGCCCTAAGGGAGACAAGGCGGATACGGTGGTGATGAAATCGGTCGAGTTAGGCGCCTCGAAGATCGTGTTTTTCGTGTCTTCGCGGTGCGTCGTTCGGTACAGCGAAAAAGACCTCGAAAAGAAAAAGGTCCGCTGGGAGCGCATCGCTCTCGAAGCCGCCAAACAGTCGGGGCGGGGACGCGTACCCGAGATCGCGGTCCTTCCCGATACCGATTCGGCTGCGCGTTACGTTGCGAACGCCGAAACGTACCTGTGCTACGAAAACGAGTCCGGACGCACCCTCAAAGACGCGCTTTCGGGCAAGAGACCGGACAAAGAAAAAGAGATCGCCTTCGTCATAGGACCGGAGGGAGGCTTTTCAGATGAAGAGGCGCAAAGGTTTGTTGACTTCGGCGCCGTAAGCGTGTCCCTCGGCAAGCGGATACTCCGCACGGAGACCGCGTCGAGCTTCGTTCTCTCGTGCTTCAGCTACGAGAACGAGCTGTGACGCGAACGTGAATAAGACTAATAATTATACTTCCATAAAGGAGCTACAGAAAAATGTCAAACAGGTTATTTCAGGGACTGATCCATCAGATGAAGGACGCCGTTGACCGCGTGATCGGGGTCATCGACGAGAACGGGATCGTTATTTCCTGCAGCGAACTCGGCAAGATAGGCGAGAGCAGGGTCAGCGTCCGCGACGAGCTTTCTTACTCAAACGATTTTATCCAGAAGGACGGCTATACTTACAGAACGATAGGCGCGTCGGCAAAGCCGGAATACATCGTTTTCGTAGAGGGAGAGGACAAGAAGGCGGAGAGTACCTCGATGCTCCTCGCGATCTCGCTTTCAAACATCAAGGCGCTTTACGATGAGAAATACGACAAAAGCTCGTTCCTCAAAAACGTCATACTCGACAACATCCTTCCGAGCGACATTTACACCAAATCGAAGGAGCTGCACTTCCAGACCGACGTTCAGCGGGTAGTGTTCCTCATCAAGTTCTACGGCAATACCAATATGCCGCCCTTCGACATCATCCAGAATATGTTCCCGGACCGCAACCGCGAGTACGTCATCAACGTCGGAGAACACGACGTCGTACTGATAGTCGAGAGCAGCGACGCTTCCGATCCTCACGAGATGGAGAAGATCGCAAAGCAGATCGTCGACACCGTGAATTCGGAGTTCTTCGCCAAGGTCGGAGTAGGTATCGGTACGACCGCCGTCACTCTCAAGGAACTTGCTTCGTCTTACAAAGAGGCGCAGATAGCGCTTGAAGTCGGCAAAGTGTTCGACACGGAAAAGAGTATCATCAGCTACGAGAACCTCGGTATCGGAAGACTTATTTATCAGCTCCCGACGACCCTTTGCGAGATGTTCCTTCGCGAAGTGTTCAAAAAAGGCTCGCTCGACTCGCTCGACCGCGAAACGCTCATCACGATCCAGGCGTTCTTCGAGAACAACCTCAACGTTTCCGAGACGGCGCGCAAGCTGTTCGTTCACCGCAACACGCTGGTTTACAGACTTGAAAAGATCCGCAAGCTGACCGGACTCGATCTTCGCGAGTTCGACCACGCGATCACGTTCAAGGTGGCGCTGATGGTACAGAAGTATCTCACCGCCAAACCCATAAAATACTGACCGGGGAAAACAAAAGTAAAAGATAAACGGCAAACGTCCGCACAAAGCGGAGGAAAGATCACAATATGATAGATTTTGAGAACGTCAGCAAGGTGTACCCTAACGGCACGGTCGCGCTCGACGGGTTGAACCTTCATATCGACGACGGTGAATTCGTTTTCATCGTCGGCGCTTCGGGCGCCGGAAAATCGACGCTGATGAAGCTGCTTCTGAGGGAGGAAAAAGTGACCTCGGGATCGCTTCGCGTCGACGAATTCGAGCTGTCGAAGCTCTCCAACTACAAAGTTCCTTATTACAGACGCCGCCTCGGGGTGGTGTTCCAGGATTTCCGTCTTTTCCAGAACAAGAGCGTAGCCGAGAACGTTTCGTTCGCGATGCGCGCGATAGGCGAACCCGCGAAGCTCATACGCCGCCGCGTTCCCGCGATCCTCAACGTAGTCGGACTTCAGGACAAGGCTAAAAACTTCCCGCGCGAGCTTTCGGGCGGCGAACAGCAGAGGGTGGCTATGGCGCGCGCTCTGGCAAACAATCCCGGACTTATCATAGCGGACGAGCCTACCGGAAACCTCGACCCGATGCTCAGCCTTGAAATAATGAACCTGCTCATACGCATCAACAAATCGAAGAACAAGACGGTCATCGTCATCACACACGAAAAAAATCTGGTCGACCATTTCCAGCAGCGCGTCGTGACGCTGAACGACGGGCATATCGTCGACGACAGAGTGGGAGGTATGTTCGGATGAGAAGATACAGCCTTACCTACCTTATCGGACAGTCCTTCAAAGGACTGTGGCGCAACGGCGTCATGTCTGTGGCGTCCATACTCGTCCTGCTCTCCTGCCTTATAGTGATGGGTACCTTCGGACTTATCATATATAATCTCAACGACAACCTCGCGTCCCTCGGCGACCTCAACTCGATCACGGTCTTCATAGATATGGAAAAGACCGACGAAGAGATACAGTCGATAGGCGAGAGCATCAGCCGCCTGTCCAACGTCAAGAACGTCGAATATATCTCGAAAGCGGAAGCGTTCGAGAGACAGAAGGCGATCTACGAGGAAGAGTACCCCTACTTCTTTCAGGGAGTGGACGAGACCATCTACCCGGCGTCCTACGTCATCACCTGCGACGACAACGCTCACTTCGAGGAGCTGCGTCTCGAGCTTGAAAAGATGAAGGATCAGGGCGTGTCGAAGGTGCGTTACTTAGCCGACGCGGCGGAAACGCTCGAATCGATCAAAAACGGAGTTATTTACATATTCACCTGGTTTATGGCGATACTGTTCTTTGTGAGTCTGTTCGTCATAATCAATACGATCAAGCTCGCTGTCTCCTACCGCAAACAGGAGATCAGCATCATGAGGTACGTCGGCGCGACGAACTGGTTCATTATGCTCCCGTTCATCTTCGAGGGCATACTGATAGGCATTATCTCGTCTGTCAGCGCGTTCTTTATCCAGATGTATCTCTACGGCTTCATCGAGTCTTCGTTCCTCGCGGAGTACAACATACGCCTCGTACACATCCTTCCGTTTGACAACGTGAAGTATATCGTACTCGGCGCGTTCCTCGCCATCGGTATTTTCACCGGTATCGTGGGTTCGTCCATTTCTCTGCGCAAGAACCTCAAGGCTTGATAAAAAGGAGGTCAGAATGTCAGGAAAAAATATCCTTCGCATAACGTCGGCGGCGGTGCTTCTTGCGCTCGTGTTCTCGCTGTTCGCGTTCCCGCAGGCGAGGGTGGACGCCGCCAACGTTTCGGACTCCAAGTCGAAACAGATGGAGAGCGACATACAGAAGCTCAAGGATGACGAAGCGACGGTAAAAGCGAAGCTCGCGTCCCTCAAATCTCAGGAAGCGAGCCAGTATGAGATAAAAGAGACGCTCGAAGAGGAGATAAAGCTCAAAGAGGAAGAGATACAGAAATACAACGATCTGCTTTACGAGTTAGGGATCTCCATTCAGAACAAACAGGCGGAGATAGACTATAAATCCGCCGAGTGCGACGAAAAATTCGAGCAGTTCAAAAAACGTCTCGTCGTTTCGTACGAGGAGGGACAGCAGGGGTATCTCGGTATGCTGCTGTCGTCGGAAAGCATTTCCGACTTCTTCATCAACGCGGAAATGATGAACAGTATGCTTGAATACGACAAGCAGGTGATGCAGGATCTGAACGACCAGCGCAAGACTCTCACCGAAGAGAAGGAAGCGCTGCTCGACGACCAGACTAAGCAGGAGCAGTACCGAAACGATCTTTCCGTCGCGGAAAAAGAGCTCGAAAACAAGCGCGCCGAGGTCAACAACCTCATTTATCAGCTCCAGAGGCAGGAGAAGGACGCCGAAAGCAAGATCGCGACCCTCCAGGCGGAGCGTAAAAAAGCGGACGACGAACTCAAGGCGTACCTTGCGGAGCTTGCGAGAAAGGGCGGATCGTTCACTCAGGGCAAGCTCGACTGGCCGATCAGCGCGCAGTCTCCGCTTTACAACTACATCTCGTCGCCGTTCGGCAACAGAAGCTATAAGATCTACAACAGATGGGCGTCCGACTTTCATCTCGGCATCGACATCGCGGTCCGCACCGGCACCCCGATCTACGCGGCGGGCGACGGCACCGTCGTTAAAGCGGTATATCTCGGCGGAAGCTACGGAACGTACGTTACCATCGACCACGGCGGCGGAGTCGCCACCCACTACGCGCACTGCAGCTCGCTCAACGTCAAGCAGGGCGACGTCGTGAAACGCGGACAGCAGATAGCCGTATCAGGCGCGACCGGAAACGTCACCGGACCTCACCTTCATTTTGAATACAGGATAAACGGAAACGTCGTCAACCCGCTCGAGGGCGGACGCGTATCCTATCCCAACCCTCTCGTGTACTGGTAATACCGTAAGCTCCCGGAATAAAGCGCTAATACAGGAGGCAGTATGAAAAGCAATAATATAAAACGCCGTACGGCGATCCTCACGCTTTTTTCCGTACTGCTTCTGACGGTCGCTTTTGTGTTTCCGTCTCAGGTCACGGCGGTATCTGATTCCAAGTCGAAACAGATGGAGGCCGATATACAAAAGCTCAAGGAAGACGAAGCGGCGGTCAAGTCGAAGCTCGCTTCGCTGAAAGCGACGGAGGCGGACCAATACGCGCTCAAAGAAGCGCTTGAAGAGCAGATACGGATCAAGGAAGAAGAGATACGGCAGTATAACGCGCTGATCGCCGCGCTCTCCGACTCCGTTTCCGGAAAACAGGCGGAGATAGAAGAGCGGCAGAGCGAGCTCGATACGAAATTCGGGCAGTTCAAAAAACGTCTCGCCGTTTCGTACGAGGAAGGACAGCAGGGATATCTCGGTATGCTGCTGTCGTCGGAAAGCATTTCAGACTTCTTCATCAACGCGGAAATGATGAACAGTATGCTCGACCACGACACAGCCGTCATGCGCGAACTCAACGAGTCGATGCGCGTACTGTCAGAAGAAAAAGAGGCTCTGCTTGAAGAAACGGCTAAGCAGGAGCAATACCGCAACGAGCTCGCCGCGGCGGAAAAAGAACTCGAAAACAAGCGCGCCGAGGTCAGCAATCTCATATATCAGCTCCAAAAGCAGGAAAAGGACGCCGAAAGCAAGATCGCGGCTCTTCAGGCTGAACAAAAGAAAGCGGACGCCGAGCTTCAAGAGTATCTCAAAAAGCTCAGTCAGATGACCGGAGGCAGCTTCACGCAGGGAACGCTGAGCTGGCCTATCGGGACGGGGTCTCAGTTCTATAACTATATTTCATCCCCGTTCGGTCCCAGAACCTATATGATATACGGCAGATGGGTCTCGGACAGCCATTACGGGATCGACATACCGGTCCGCACAGGAACTCCCGTCTACGCGGCGGGCGACGGCAAGGTGGTAAAGGCTTTGTATCTCACTTCGAGTTACGGCACCTACGTCGTCGTGGATCACGGCGGCGGTATCTCGACTGTCTACGCTCATTGCAGCTCTCTGAACGTGAAAGAGGGAGACACGGTAAAGAGGGGACAGCAGATCGCCGTTTCCGGAGCGACCGGAAACGTCACCGGACCTCACCTCCACTTTGAATACAGGATAAACGGCAAGGCGGTCGATCCTCTCGCGGAGGGAAGGGTCTCTCACCCCGAAAAACTTATCTATACTTGATACGAATATACCCTTTCGCCCGGTGTGAGGGCGGAAGGCGTTTCCCCGCCGGCCCGCTTAGCGGCTCGGGCGGGAGATCACTCTCGAAAGGCATATCGTATGTCAAAGAAAATCAGCTTATGGATACTCATCTGTGCGGTCCTTTTTACCGCGCTCATCACTTTTCAGATCACGAAAACGCTGACCGAAAAATCGGATAAAAAAGAACTTTACGACACGGTAAAGGAGAATACCGCCGGGGATTCCGAAGCGGTCAAAAAAGTAAAAGAGGTCGAAAAGATCGTCGACAGTTACTATTATTACGACGTCGACAAGGACCACACCTCCGACGTTTTGCCGTGGGCGTATATCAGTTCGCTCGGAAACCAATTCTCACGCTATATGACCGCCGAGGAGTACGAAGAACACACTTCCGAGGCAAACGCCGAGATGCACGGCATCGGTATCACGGTAGTCGTGACCGACGACGGGTCCGCTCTCGAGGTGATGACCGTGTCGGAGGGCGCGCCTGCTGACAAGGCGGGGATCGAGATAGGCGACCTTATTTACAAGGTCGGCGACAAAGAGGTCTCCGAACTCGGATACGAAGCCGCCGTAAGCGCTCTGCGCGGAAAGAGCGGTACGGACGCCGTGTTCTCCGTATTGAGAGAAAAGGACGGCGAACAGACGTCTCTTGATTTCAGCGTCACGCGCGAAGATATCTCGACCGTGAGCGTCACGCTCAATATACTCGACTCCGGAGTCGCCGTGATGAGGATCTCGAAATTCGATCTCAAAACCCCGGAACAGTTCGACGGGGCGATCGAAAAAATAAAGGCGGCGGGTATCGATAAGATCGTGTTCGACCTGCGCAACAATCCCGGAGGTCAGCTCGAATCCATAACCAAAATACTCGACGAGCTTTTGCCCGAAGGACCTATCATACGCACCGTCGACCGCGACGGCAACGAGGAAAGGATAGACTCGGACGAGAACGAACTCGGCTTCTCATACGCCATCGTCGTCAACTCCGATACCGCTTCCGCGGCGGAGCTGTTCACCTCGGCGATGCGCGACTACGACAAGGCTAAGATATT
Organism: uncultured Ruminococcus sp.; assembly: GCA_902785485.1. Lineage (GTDB taxonomy): Bacteria > Bacillota > Clostridia > Oscillospirales > CAG-272 > RUG13077. The sequence continues at coordinate 22,294 of CACZZA010000016.1, forward strand.
CGGCGAAACGACATACGGCAAGGGATCTATGCAGATCACCGTACCGCTGTCTGACGGCTCCGCCGTGATCATCACCCACAAGCTGTACAGTCCTCCGTTCTCGGAGAACTACGACGGGGTCGGTATCGTTCCCGACGTGGAGATCGGCATCGACGAAGAGTATTCGCGCATAAGCATTTACAGACTGACGCTTGAGCAGGACGCGCCCCTCAGGGCGGCGGTAGGATCTCTGCTCGGTTGAAATAAGCAATAAATAATTTCATTTACCATAAGGAGAAAAATCATGGATAATCAGATCATCGTAACCGACGAAGGCTTGAAAAAACTGAAAGACGAGCTTGAGTATCTGAAAAACGTAAAACGCAAGGAAGTTACCGAGGCTATAAAAGTCGCGCTTTCTTTCGGCGACCTTTCCGAGAACAGCGAGTATACCGAAGCCAAGGACGAACAGGGCAGAGTCGAGTCGAGGATAGTCGAGCTTGAAGAGATGCTCAAAAACGTCAAGGTCATCAGCGAGAGCGACGTCCACACCAATTCGGTCAACGTCGGCGCGTCCGTACGCATTCTCGACGTCAAGAAAAAAGTCGAAAAGGAATATACGATAGTCGGTTCGACCGAGGCTGACGCCATGAACGGCAAGATCAGCGACCGTTCTCCCATCGGATCGGCGATCATCGGCGCGAGCGTCGGCGAGACGGTGCTCGTCACGACTCCCGGCGGAGAAAAGGAATTCAAGATACTCGAGATCATGAAAAAGTGATCGCATAAAAAAGGACTGTACAAAATGAACGAAAACACACCTATAGAACAGAATATAAACGAACTCGTCCGCGTCCGCCGCGAAAAGCTCGCGGAACTCGTAGCCGAGGGGCGCGATCCGTTCAAGATCACGAAGTATGACGTTACTCACCACGCGGAAGAAGTAAAGGCGGGATTTGACTCGCTCGAGGGCAAGTCCGTGACCGTAGCCGGAAGAATGATGTCGAAGCGCGTTATGGGCAAGGCGTCTTTCTGCCACGTGCAGGATAAGTCGGGACTGATCCAGGTCTACGTCGCGCGCGATTCTATCGGCGAAGAGCCTTACAAGGACTTCAAAAAGACCGATATAGGCGATATTATCGGCGTCAAGGGAGAGGTCTTCCGCACCAAGACCGGCGAGACGTCGATCCACGCGTCGGAGCTGACCCTGCTCAGCAAGAGCCTGCAGATCCTTCCCGAAAAGTATCACGGACTGACCAATACCGACCAGCGCTACCGCCAGAGATACGTCGATCTCATTATGAATCCCGAGGTAAAGGACACGTTCATCAAACGTTCGCGCATCATCGCGACGATCCGCCGTTTCCTTGACGCGAAGGGCTTTATCGAGGTCGAAACTCCGATGCTCGTCTCCAACGCGGGCGGAGCCGCGGCGCGTCCCTTTGAGACGCATTTCAACGCGCTCGACGAGAATCTCAAGCTGCGTATATCGCTCGAACTCTACCTCAAAAGACTTATCGTCGGCGGACTCGAGAGAGTCTATGAGATCGGGCGCGTGTTCCGCAACGAGGGACTCGACACCCGTCACAATCCCGAATTCACGCTGATGGAGCTTTATCAGGCGTACACCGATTACAACGGTATGATGGATCTCACCGAGGAAATGTACCGCTATATTGCGAAGGAAGTCCTTGGCACCACCACCATCGTTTACAACGGAGTCGAGATGGACCTCTCGAAGCCTTTTGAACGTATCACCATGATCGACGCCGTCAAGAAGTATTCCGGAGTCGATTTCAGAGAGATAAAGACGCTCGAGGAGGCGCGCAGAGTCGCCAAAGAAAAGGGAGTCGAGTTCGAGGAACGCCATAAGAAGGGCGACATCCTCAACCTGTTCTTCGAGGAGTTCGCGGAGGAACACATGGTCCAGCCGACCTTCGTAATGGATCACCCCATCGAGATCTCTCCGCTGACCAAGAAGAAACCCGACGATCCCGAATACGTCGAACGTTTCGAGTTCTTCATGAACGGCTGGGAAATGGCGAACGCCTACTCCGAGCTGAACGACCCCATCGACCAGCGCGAACGCTTCAAGGCGCAGGACGAGCTCGCCGCCGCGGGCGACGAGGAGGCGAACCACACAGACGAGGACTTCCTCAACGCGCTTGAGATAGGTATGCCCCCCACCGGTGGCATAGGCTACGGCATAGACAGACTTTGTATGCTGATGACCGACTCCGCCGCGATCCGCGACGTGCTTCTGTTCCCGACTATGAAGTCCGTCAAGACCGGATCGGAGGAAAAAGAAGGACAATCCGAGACATCTGAAAAGCCGGTCGAAGCGGCTCCCGTAATTGAGGGCGCGCCGATAATTTCAGCAGAAAAACCTGACTTCTCAAATGTTCAGATTGAGCCGTTGTTTGCTGATTTCGTTGATTTTGAAACCTTCTCGAAGAGCGATTTTCGCGCCGTGAAAGTCCTCGAATGTGAAGCAGTTCCGAAATCCAAGAAGCTCCTGAAGTTCACTCTCGACGACGGAACAGGCACGAATCGCACTATTTTAAGCGGTATTCACGCTTTCTACGAACCTGAACAGCTTATCGGCAAGACTCTAATTGCAATAACAAATCTCCCGCCGAGAGCTATGATGGGTATCGAAAGTTGTGGTATGCTTCTCTCCGCCGTTCATCACGTCGGAGAAGAAGAAAAAGTTACACTTTTGCAGGTTGATCCCCATATTCCGGCAGGCGCAAAACTGTATTAAAACACCGAAATTGTTGTATGGATGTCCTTCATAGTTTTTGGAGCCAAAATCGGCAACTTACAACAAACTTACAACAATCGTACAACAATCGATGTAACAGATTGTGCAGCCCCTGAAAAATCGCATATTTTTGTAACAAAGACCTTGAGAACATAAGAATTCTCAGGGTCTTTTTTATTTTCAGTAATCCCTTACAAATCGCATACTACCGCTTTTGTATCAAACTCAATATAATTGGTTTGAAATCGGAAAGGCGGAACGGGATATGGATAACAGCTTTGCATCGGTACATCCTGAATTGATTTGTGAATGGTCGGATAAAAACGCACCTCTTACACCTGCTCAAATAACCTACGGTTCAAAGAAATTGTATTGGTGGAAAGGTTCCTGCGGGCACGAGTGGAGGGCCAGCGCAAAAAGCAGGTCGTCCGGAGAAAAGTGTCCCTATTGTGCCGGAATGAGAGTTCTCCCCGGCTATAACGATCTTGCATCAAAGCAACCTGAGTTAGTAAAAGAATGGTCTGCTCACCTTATCCCTTTATACGATTTCACACCGTTTTACCCTTGATCCGAGAAGTTATAAGGGCAAAAGCAAGGGCAGGAAAAACTGATAACAAAAT
>CACZZA010000017.1 GCA_902785485.1 uncultured Ruminococcus sp.
TTTATGACACGCCACAGCTTTATCCAGATGTCAAAGCTGTCCAATGTCAGGGGAAGAATATCATATATCACAAGCCACGCCAAACAGGAAAACCTCTATAACATCTTGGTACTCGCTTAAACCCGCTTAGATATTGACTTTATCGCACTTTTGCGTTATAATAAGGTAGCGAATTATAAGTTCTTCGTTTCAGCGGAAATACTGATGTCTCGTATTGACAGAAATGAAGGACTTACAACAATTAATGATACAACGCAAACACAACTTATAAAATCTTAAGGGACGCTATGTGAAACCGACCGTTGAGAAAAGCTTGAAAAGAAAGCAAAAGGGACTATATGACAACATATATAAAGACCATCCAAATCCTTCCCACTATGAAGCCGCTGGATTGAATCCGGTTGTGCCGCAACAGATTACTAATGAAAAGACACCGATATGGCGACCATCCTTTCGATGCTTTTTCATTTGAGGACATAAAATTCTTTACATAGAAAGGAAGTATGCAGCGTGAACGAAGAGCAGAACACGCAGCAAATCACGCCCGAAGAGCAACCAAAAGAAAAGAAAACCTCCGCAGTCAAGAGAAGACTGTCTACGGTCAAGATCGGCACGGTGATCCGCTGGGCCGTGATCCTCGTTATTTTCCTTTTGATAACCAACCCCGGACTGATCCCGTTCCTGCCGCAGAGCGTGCGAGAATCGGTCAGCGGGACCTGGCAGCGCATCTTCGGCGACGTCAGCAAGATCGCCGATACCTTCGTTCTGAACTGGGCGACAGTCTTCCAGGTGATCGCCATCATCCTGATGATGCTCCTTGTCACCTCGCTGCTTCGCTTTATCATCCAGCACATTCACGCGAAAAAGCCCAAGACGAAAAGCTTCCTCACTTTGCTCCACAGCGCGCTGAGCTATCTTGCCGTGATCATCGGCTTTTTCTGGTGCCTTTCCACCCTCGGCGTGAACCTGACGACGATCCTCGCCAGCGTCGGCGTCTTGGCGCTGATCATCGGCTTCGGCGCGCAGAGTCTGGTAGAAGACCTTGTGACCGGTCTCTTCCTTGTCTTTGAGGACGAGTTCAACGTCGGGGACATCATCGAGGCGGACGGCTTCCGCGGCACGGTGGAGAGCATCGGCATCCGCGTTACCTGCCTGCGCGATCTCGGCGGCAACGTCAAGATCATCAATAACTCCGATATGCGCAATATCCTGAACCGTTCCAGTCGGACGAGCTGGGCGACGACGACGGTTTCCGTGGCATACGGCACGAAAATCGACGAGCTGGAAGCAAAACTGGCGGCGTTCCTGCCGGAGATCCGAAAGCAATACCCGGAAATCTTCCTGAAAGATCCAAAGTATGCCGGCGTGCAGGAGCTTGCGGACAGCGGCATCGTGTTGAAATTCGGTGCCGCCGTGGACGAAAAGAACATCTACGCCGCGCCGCGCATTCTGAACCGAGAACTGCTGTTGTTCTTTGACAGAACCGGCGTACAGATCCCGTTCCCGCAGGTCGTCGTCCATCGTTCGGAGGACTGATTTATGGCGGGAAACAACGGCTTGCCGCCGGAAGAGCGTCTGCCGGAAGAGAATCCCGCTCCGGCGCCCGGCGTCTATCCGCCGCCCGAAGAGGGAAGCTCTGGAAATACGGAGAGCGACAGAGCGGAACGCGGAGGCACCGGAAAGGCTGCCCTGCAGAAGACGAGAAGCGCGCTGCTGCTCGCGGCGGCGGGAGCTGTTCTCTGCGTCGTGATGTTTGCCGCGCCTATGGAGCCCGACACTGAGGCGGAGCCGCCATCGCTAACTTCCGAAACCGAAACGGATATTGTACCGACGGAGCTTGTCACGACGGAAACGGAACCGGCCGTGCTTACGGACGCGGAACGGCTTGTTTCCGTCGGCACGTGGAAGAACAGCGCCGAAAACGAGTGGGTACACTTCAACGAAGACGGCACCGGCTGGTGGTACGACGGCACCTTTTTCGGATGCATGGACTGGGCGGAAGACCAGGACGGCGGTGTCCGCTACGATGCCGCCATGGCCTATCTCGGGCCGGGCCGAAAATACAGCTATGACTGGGCTCCCGAGACGGAGGGCGACAGCATGCATTGCACAGATTCATCCGGCAGCATCGCGCTGCTCCCGAATGAGGACCGGTTCTCCTGTCCGGGCCTGCGCTTCGGCACTGGCTCCTATCTGCCGGACGATATGCCCATTGACGCCTCCGTCATGGACGGTGTCTGCGGGAAGACTCCCTCGGAGCTGCTGTCCGGCACGTCCTGGCACATGGTGGAAACCAGCAATCTCGGAATCCCTATTGCCCCCTCTTCGCCGGATAAGCCGGGCGTCTATACCGATCTGGTCTATGTGCAGAGCATCGACTTTGGGTCGGGCAGCTTCCGCCTCTCCACAAGGGACGGCGGTCTTCTGGAGCAGTGGATCGATGGCACGACCGAAACGGGAGCGGTCTCGCCCACCCTGGACGTTCCCTTTGCGCTCTCCGCCGGCGGGAAGCTTTCCGCCTCCGCGCTTTGTGAAATCAACGCCAATTGCCATTACGTCTTTTACAGCGACTACAGCCCCGGAAACACGGAATACAACAATATGCAGCTGCTCTGGGGGCATCAGTACGGCCCCGAACCGGAGGAAATCTATCTGTTCTTTACGGGTGAAGGACCCCGTCTCGGAATGCGTTTTTCCGACTGGTATCCCGACAATTATACGCTCCTTGCGTTGGATTAGCGTTGACTTGAAATGCGGCTGATTTTCCGGTTTTGATGCCTGGAAAACCACTGATTCATTCCCCACACGCGTCGAATGAATCAGTAGCTACATAGTCTCCACGGTCTCCATTTTCGTCTCCAATGGCGTAAAAATCAGAGCAGAATGATGCCGGATTACGGCAATGAAGCTCGGCATATACGACGACAGGCATTGATTCAAACATGATTGCCGTGCAGGGAATTGTGGGAATATGAGAGTATGTGCAGAATCACGTTCCTGTCCAATCAAAAAGAAAATCGAGACAGATTTTCTAATCCCCACAATGAAGAGTCAGGGCGAGGCGAAGAACGCCGCGAACAACGCGCTTCAGGCGGAAGGCAAGACTGCGTCCGAAGACGCTCCGGCGCAGGGCTCCGTTCCCGCGATAGAGGGCGCGCCGCTGATCTCCGCGGAAAAACCCGACTTTTCAAAGGTCGAGATCGAGCCGCTTTTCGCGGACTACGTCGATTTCGAGACCTTCCAGAAGTCCGACTTCCGCGCCGTCAAGGTCAAGGCGTGCGAGGCGGTGCCGAAGTCGAAGAAGCTCTTAAAATTCACGCTCGACGACGGAACGGGAACGGACCGCACGATCCTTTCCGGCATCCACGCGTTCTACGAGCCGGAAACGCTCGTTGGCAAGACGCTTATAGCGATCACCAACCTCCCGCCGCGCGCCATGATGGGCATAGACTCCTGCGGTATGCTCCTCTCCGCCATCCACAAGGAAGAAGGCGAAGAAAAGCTCCACCTGTTGCAGGTCGATCCGCATATCCCCGCCGGCGCGAAGCTGTATTGAAAACGCCGAGACCGCCGTATGAATATATTTCGTGGTTTTCGGAGGATGAGATCGGCTGAATACAATGATCGTACAATGGTCGGGGCGGGAAAGATTCGACCCGTTGACAATCGCATGATTTGATGAAAAACCTCGGAAAATCAAGGGTTTTCCGAGGTTTTTGCCTTTTAACTACGGCGGCAAAATCGCAACTGCAGCCTTTTCCGAAGATCAATATGATCGCTTTGAAATCGGAGAGGCGAAACGGGACAGGGTCATTCTTATGGTTTTTTCGGAATATACTTAATTTGCAAAACGGCGAACGCTGCGTTTATCCCAAATGTTTAACGTTTATCCCAAAATCGACTTTTTTGAAATTGCTGTGCTATAATTACTTACAGGCTTTTTTTCGGAGAGTTTTATGAAAGAAATAATAATTCCTGCGGACATCAAAGAATACGTCAATAAGAAAGTATTCAAAAAAATATCGCTTTGGCTTATTATGACAATAGCAATTACCTTGTTGATTGTTTTTTTCGGGGATACGTTTTTTTCTCGTTTGAATAATACTGTAAAGATTGGAGTGTATGTTTTACTTCTGATTATCCCTGTTTATATTTCGAAGTTATACGACCTCAAAGATAATTCATTTTACGGACTCATCACTAAAATAGAAGTAAAGAACACCGTTGACAGCGAAAGAGGCTTTCGTCCGACGATAGAGACGCTTTACAGAAAGGAGACCGTATATTTTTATATCAAACTCAAAAACGGTAAAACCATTAAACGAAAAGCATTTGAACAACACGCTAACAATAACAATATGTCAAAATACTACTCTGTCGGAGACCGTGTTTTGCATATTTACGGAACAGATTATTTACAGATCATAAATAAAAACGTTGATAAAAAAATATGTGTAATTTGCGGTACTTCAAATCCCGCGGCGAACGACAGCTGCGCTTTTTGCCGCCATACTTTGAACATCCGGATCGACGGTCCGCCGATCGGCGGCGATACATCAGAAAGATAAACAAGAAATAAGCGAGGGATCTCATTTATTGATGTGCGAGATCCTTCGTTTTGCTTTGCTCCGATCGAGGATGACGCCTTAGGCGCCGCGCGGTTTTTCTGCGAGCCGAACTGAAAAAGAATGGAGCTATTGACTTCTGCGGCGGGGAGAAGTATAATAAAAGAGGGATAAGAAATGATTTTTTATCTTGCGCTGCTGTTGATAGTACTGACAACGCTATTGAAGACGCTGTATCTGCTGATAAAGCGCGAGGCTTTGATCGTCAGACTGAAAAAACGATCCGACGGGATACGGTTGCTGAGAGGCAGGTTTATTTCGGTCTTTCTTCATGACGGAAAAGACGATCTGACCGTATTCAAAGACAATAAAGAATACCGCGTTTCCATTCTGACTACGCCGTTCAAAAGGGTAAGATACCATTTTGACAACAATCAAGCTGTCTTCGTCTATTGCGAACGAAAGGCTATGTTTGTTCAGAATTATCGGGTGCCGAACAAATGGGTCAGCTTTGACAGAGTTGTTAAGATCCGCAAATACAAGATCTCTTATAATACCGATGACGGTAAGACGAGGTTTGTGATACCTCATCCCGCTCCGAGAACGATTTCGAGGGTGGACAAAGCAAAAATGGAGTCGTTAGTCAACAACGATGTGTTGTTCGGAAGTATCAAGGTTTGCGGGGCAAAGTACTTTATTGACGAGGTTTTAGATAATTGATATTTCAAATCTGAAATTTGAAACACTTTTATATGCTTTCAAGGAGGACACTATGGACATCGAAAAAGTAGTAAGCAGTATCACAGGCGACGGCAAGCTTGTCGAGGAGTTCAAAAAATCTCCCGTAGAGACCGTCAAAAAGAAGGTCGGAGACTCCGTCCCGAAGGACGTCATCGACAAGATCGTCGCGGCGGTCAAGGCGAAGCTCGAGGGCGGCAAGCTCGCGGGTATCGCGGACAAGATCGGCGGCCTGTTCAACAAATAAGAACCGGCGAAGACAACGATCCCCGGCGTTTCACACCGAAACGCCGGGGCTTTAGTTGTTTCTTTGATACCGGGTCGGATCCGATAAAAGCGCGGGATACCGTCCCGCATTTTTTGAGTTTACAAACCGAAGCGCCGGTGATATAATAAATCGAACGCTTAAACACCGAACGGAGGGTGCTATGAAAAAATCCGTTTTATTATTTTTTGCTCTCGTATCAGTCTGTCTTATCGCGTCGTGCGCGGACGGAAAAACGCCCGGAGAAACCGACGCCCGGACGGAGGTCCCGTCGGTCGCGGGCGAGTTTTCGTGGGACGGCGTGCTTGCCTCATATTCCGGGATAACGGGGCAGGGAGTGATGCGAGACGGCTTTTTCAACGTTGAAAAAACAAAGGTAAACGACGCCTCTGACGCGTTGAGGCTTGCTCTGAACGAACATGAGCTTTCGTCCGGCGAAACGTATTCCGTTTTTCGCGACGCGGCAACGGAAACGTGGCTCGTCAGCTTTTATCCGAAGGACGAAAACGTCATGGGCGGAACGCTCGACGTCTACCTGAACGGAGACGGGCAAACTCTGCTCATCGTCGCGGGAGAATAAAAAACGATGTGTTCCGCTGACAGCGGAACGTGATGTACGGCTGCGCCGAATGATGCGCCCTTCGGGCATGATGTGCGCCTTCTGCGCGTGAGCGGAACACATCGTTTAACGGAGAGTTATACGAGAGGACCCTTTTAAGGAAAGGGTCCCCTCGCGCTCCCCTCTGAAAGGTTTAGAAAAGGGTGCGGGAAAAACCTTTCCTTAAAAGGTTTTTCCTGCGTTCCCGTTCCTTTGCCCTTTTTATTCGCATTTTATTACTTTTGCGATGACGTTTCCGAGCAGGGAAGCTGTGCGTTTTGCTTCGTCGAGGGTGTTTCCCGCCATTCCGATCTCGATGAGGACCGACCCGGGAGCGTGCTCGGCGTTGAACGACGGTCCGCGCAGGTTGATCGGGCGCATAAGCGACGGATAGGTCCCGAGCAGTTTCTTCTGGAAAGCGGCGGCTACTTTTAAGTTTTCACGCCAATACGGGTGGTCGGCGCCCTGCGAATCCGTGCCGACCACGAACATCGCCTGAGCGCACTTCTCTCCGTTTATCTCCGTCGCGCACTTTACCATGCCTCCTCCGGGGACTTCGGCGTAGTCGCGGTGTACGTCGAAAACGTACCGGATCGACGGGTATTTTTTCAGGTATTCGACGACTGCTTTCTCCGAAGCGTCGTAGGACCCGGAATACGACTCGAGATCGAACATCGTTTCGCAGTGGACCGTTTTGACGCCCGACCCGTTAAGCGCTTCCGAAAGCGCCCGTCCGACCGCGACTACGTTTGCCTGAGTATCTGTACTGCGGGCAAAAGACGGGTCGGAATAACAGCTTTTATCCGTCTGCATATACGACTCCGTGCCGTGAGTATGTACTATAAGCACGAGCGGCTCGTCCGCCCTTCCCGAAGCCGGAGCGGCGTACGGAAGAGGGTAATCGGCGCGCGCGTATTCGTCGGGATCGACGTTATATTTGCTTGAATTGTTGATCGCGATGTGATCCGCCGACTGCCCGGCGGACATATCTCTTTCCGAGATCGGAAGACCTTCTCCCGTTTCTTCGGGAGGGGCGGTCTCCGCCGGTTTTTCCGTTTCGTCGGGGACCGCAGGCTCGTCCGTTTCCGCCGGAGTCTCCGGAAGGTCTGTTTCGTTCGCGCTTTCCGATGCGGGATCGGCGGTCTCGGCTTTCCGTGTGTTTTCGGTCTCTTCGACGGACGTTTGATAAGAGCCTGCCGGGACGGCGGTCCGCGCGAGTCCTTCCGACAGCAGGGAGGATACCATCTCCTCCGCGCTGATGAGCGGAAACCGTACGTACACCGCGGCGGCGAGGCTGACGAGCGACGCCGCCAGAGAAATATATCTTATAATGTTCTTTTTTCTTTCCCGCATGATCCGTCCTCCGTTTTTTAAGCGTCTTTTCGTTACATTTATATTACTCCCGTCCGGCGATTATGAGAGGTACCCTCCCGCGTCGGAAAAGAGGTCGTTCAGCGCTCCCGCTATCGCCGAAGACAGGACGGGAAGACTTTCGTCAAGGTCGCGGGGAGCTACGGTCAGCTTTTCCGAGAGCGCCGCCGCGTCTTTAAGACGGCCTCCCGTCAGACGCGCGAGAGTGACGGGAGTGACGGTAGTCGGCACTCCGAGCGCGATGACCGGGACCCCGAGCGTTTTTTCGGTCAGCTTCCCGGTATTCGCTCCCGACGCGGACCCCGGGACGAGTCCCGCGTCGGTCAGCTGGACGGTGGCAAGGAGTCTTGCCGGGTCGGATGAAGTCAAAGCGTCGAGCGCGATGACGAGAGTACATCCCGTCGCTTTGACGGCGGCGTACGCAGCCTCCTGCGCGCTTATTCCCGTCGCGGCTCTTACTCCGGGAGAAAATGCCGAAACGCATTTTCGTCCGAGAGAGCGAAACGCTTTATCCGATATTTGTTTTATCGCGCGTGTTGAGAGAACTCCGTCCGCGACGAGCGGTCCGAACGAATCCGCCGAGACCGCGCGGTTGCCTATCCCGATAACGAGAGTGCTGCGGGCGTCAAATCCGTTCGCCCGACAGAGACCGCCTATTTCCCGGCAGAGCGCGGAGGAAAACTCCGTTTTCGGAGGACTGTATTTTCCGAACGGCTCAAAGGTCAGTGTGACGTACCTTCCTTTCGGTTTTCCGAGCGCTTTTTCTCCCTCGCGCGACTTTATCCTCGCGCGGAAGATCTCTATTCCGTCTGACGTGCAGCTTTGGTACTCGAAGTGTTCTCCGATGCGCTCCGCCGCACGGGATGAAAGCAGTTCTTCGGATCTTTCAAGCAAAAGATCCGTGTTCATAAGCGTATTTTTTCTCATCTGTCTCTTTTTCCTTTCGCAGGTTACGAAAAAATTTAACGTTTGTACTCAATTTATAAACATCTCTTTTTGTTTTTGACTTGAACTTTCGGCGTAAGTATATTATAATAACTATAAGTATATCGTTTGGAAATTCGTACAAAATTATTCGGTCTTTGTTGTGCAAATAGGCAAAACTGAAAAAAGAACGTCAAATTTCTTGCGAAAAGCTAAAAAGTATGGTAAAATCTAATATTGCCGACAATGTTTATTTCGTTAGCCGGCCTTTTACAGATCATTCTCATTTTTTTCAAAGAAACGGGAGGCAAAACTCAATGAAAAGAATACTGTCAATAGCGTTGTGTCTTTTTATGCTCGTGCCTATGCTCGCAGCATGCGGATCGTCCGATTCGGAAGACAAAGGCGCCGTGATACAGATGTACCTGTCCTCGGATATTTATAACTTCGACCCGGTATATTCGTACACGGACGACGCGACGACCAAAATAATGGGTCTGCTCTATCAGGGACTTTTTGAGATCAGCGAAAGCGGCAAGGTCGAAAATGCTCTGTGCGACGACTATGAGATCGTCGAGGACGCTGAGAACGATATTTATAAAATGGTTGTCACCATCAAAGAGACAGGCTGGAGCGACGGAAGGACAGTATCGGTCGACGACATCGTCTACGCGTGGAAGAGGATCCTCGATCCCGAGTTCTCCTGCCCCGCGGCGTCTCTCCTGTTCAACATAAAGAACGCCAAGGAGTACAATAACGGCGACGTTTCGCCCGATGACGTAGGACTTTACGCCGTTGACTCCAAGATCCTCGAGATCTATTTCGACGGTCCGATCAACTATAACCTGTTCATCGAAAACCTCGCCTCTCCCATGCTCGTACCTCTGCGTGAGGACGTAGTGGGCAAGGCCGTCCACTGGTCGACCAACGTTGCCATCATCGTTACCAACGGTCCGTTCACCGTGAAGGCGTTCACTCCCAAAGAGAAGCTCACTCTCCAGCGCAACGCTTATTACTACCGTACCTCCAAACAGGCGGACGACAAGTCTGTTAATCCCTATAAGATCTACGTTGACCTCTCCATGAGTTCGACGAAGCAGCTCGCCGCTTACAACGACGGGACTGTGTTCCTCGATTCCGAGATCGCGCTCGACTCGCGCGAAGGCTGGAAGGCTTCGGCAAAGACCGAGGACCTTATGAGCGTCCATACCTACTACTTCAATACGAAGAACCCGCTTTTCGCGAAAGCGGAAGTCAGACGCGCGCTTTCACTCGCGCTCGACAGGAACAAGATGGCTGAGATAGCCGTGTTTGCGTCTCCCGCGACCGGACTTATTACCGATGGCGTATTTGAGACCACGAGAAAGAATTCGTTCAGACAGACCGGCGGAGACCTCATTTCCGCGTCGGCGAATATGGACGAGGCAAAGAACCTGCTCAAGAGCGCGGGCGTATCGTCCGGAAGCTTTGAGATCATGATAAGAGATTCCGAGGTCGAAAAGGCGCTTGCGAACTACGCGAGAGATCAGTGGAAGAAGCTCGGCTTCACCGTTACCGTAAACGCTCTCAAAGGACGTAAATACACCACCGAAAACGAGTACGACGTATATGAGGATCAGTTCCTCACCGCGTTCACTTCCGGCGAATTCGACGTTGCCGGCATAGATCTCCAGATGCTTTCCACCGACGCTTTCGGAACGCTGTCGCAGTTTGCGGTCGGATATTCCGGTACGGCTATCGACCTTGCGAATAAGGAAGACTGGGATCCCAAGCCGAGCGTTACCGGCTATATCAGCGAGGATTACAATTCTCTCATCCAGCTCGCGTACGAAGCCGACGGAGACAGAGAAGCGAGATCCAAGTATCTCCACGACGCCGAAAAGCTCCTGCTTACCGACTGCCCCGTCGTTCCGGTGCTGTTCATGAAGAACGCTTACGTGGTCAGCAAGAAGATCTCGGGAGTCGAGTTCAACTACTACGGCGGATTTGATTTCAGAGATACGAGCCTCAAGGGCTACGAAGCATACACGAACGTAGACAAAAAGAACTGAATTTTGACAATGTTGATGCCGCGCTTGAAACATTATTCAAGGCGGCATCTCGTTTTGAGCGATAAACGGAGGACAATATGCTTGTCGAAAAAGACGATATAAAGATCTTCATTCTGTACGTGCTGGGCAAAGTGGGTTATCCCGTCGACAAAGAAACGCTCCACAGTATCTGCGTACTCGACGGATTTATCACTTCGTTCGATTTCATCGAGTGTTTTGACGAACTCGTTTCTTCCGAAAATCTCATTAAGACCGAGACTGACGGAACCGAGAAGTTCTCTCTGTCAGACAAGGGGCGTCACGTCGCCGATACGCTTAACGGAAAGCTCCTCAACAGCGTGCGCGAGACCGCGGTCAAAAGCGCTCTGCGCTTTCTTGATTTCGGAAAGCGGGGCACCGAGATCGAGTCGCGCGCTTTTGAAAAACCGCACGGCAAGTATGAATTCACCTGCAGTCTGCGCGAGGGAGACGAAAGTCTGCTCGAGATGAACGTCACGCTCGACTCGTATAAGCAGCTCGAAAAGGTCAAGCATAATTTTGACAATAACGCGGAGTATATATACAGAGGTATACTGTCGATCCTGTCCGGCGACGCGGATTATTTGTTGAAATGAATAAAGATCAGCCTCGATTTGACAAAGTTTGAGTATTTTTCACGAATTTTTTTGCCTAAATAGATTTTTTTTGTTAAGAAACTATTGACAAGCGTGTTGTTTTGGTGTATAGTACAAATTGGAAATGTATAGGAGATACGAATTGTCATATAATAATAACATTCCGTCTCCGCCCGCAGGCGAAGGGAAAATCGACGAGCCGTTGCTTATAAAAAAAGCGGCTGAAGGCGAAAACGACGCCTACAAAACGTTGTCTGACAAATACGCTCCCCTTATCAACGGTATGGCTGCCAGGTACGGCAAAAAGACGGGCGGAGCGTCTCACGACGATCTCGTCCAGGAGGCGCATATCGCTTTTCTCGGGGCGATACGGTCATACGATACGGACAACGGAAAAGTCACGTTCGGACTGTACGCAAAGATATGCATCCGAAACAAGCTCGTTTCACTGCTTCGTAAATCGTCGAAAAAATGGTTTGACGGCGAATTCGGGAGCGTGAGCATACCGGCGGCGTCGGGCGAGAAGGACCGCGCCGGACGCCTCGCGGACATCGGAGAAGCCTCCCTCAGCAAATACGAGAGAGCGGCTCTCGGTTCGTATCTCGAAGGCAAGAGCTACAAAGAGATCGCAAAAACGCTCGGTAAAAGCGAAAAATCCGTCGACAACGCGCTTCTGCGGGTCAGAAACAAACTGCGCTCGGCGGCAAAAAAGAAATCTCCCCCGACTCAAAAGGGCGACGATAATTAAACCATATTTCAAAGCGAGGAAAAAAACATGTTTGAAGACAAGATCCTGGTATGCAAAGATTGCGGAAAAGAATTCACGTTCACCGCAGGAGAACAGCAGTTTTACGCTGACAAAGGCTTCGAGAACGAGCCTCAGCGCTGCAAAGCCTGCCGCGACGCAAAGAAAGCTGCCAGCAGAGAAAACAAGGTTTGGACGGAAGTCGTATGCGCGAAGTGCGGAAAGACCTGCAAGGTCCCGTTCGCTCCCCAGAACGACAAGCCCGTCTATTGCGACGATTGCTTCAGAGAAATGAGAAACGCATAACTCATAAAACCGAAAGATCTCGGCGGAGGTACCAGTCATACCTCCGCCCTTGTTTTTTTCGGGGAGGAGCGCAGATTTAAGAAAAACTTGAAAAAAATTGACGAAAAACGCGAAAAAAAGTTGTAAATCTATGTACAAATAAAAAATAGTGTGTTATAATAACTGTATATAAGTATAAAATATTTTCCCATACGCCGAAAGATACTGAAAAATGAGAAGACCCGACGACAGACAACGCAAGAACAGACCGGACAGAGAAACGCCCGAAGCAAACCCGAACGTCATATACGGCCGCAACACCGTACGCGAGGCGCTCGCCGCCGAAAGCGGGATCGACAAGATATTCGTCCAGAAGGGCGAACGCACGGGTTCGATAACGATGCTCGTTGCAATGGCGAAAGAAAGGCGCATCCCGATAGTCGAGTGCGACAAAATAAAGCTCGACACGCTGTCGGGCGGCGGAAACCATCAGGGCATCGCGGCGCAGACAGCCGAAAAAGAATACGTCTCGCTTGACGACATACTTGCGTACGCCGCGGAAAAAGGCGAAAAGCCGCTGATAGTCATAGCGGACAAGATAGAAGACCCGGGAAACCTCGGGGCGCTCATCCGCTCGGCTGAGTGTACGGGAGCGCACGGAGTCGTGATCCCGAAGCGCAACGGGGCGCTCGTTACTCAGGCGGTCGCCAAGGCGTCCGCGGGAGCTTTGGAACACATGAGGGTCTGCAAGGTCACGAATCTCGCGTCAGCCGTCGACGAACTGAAGGAAAAGGGCGTGTGGATATACGCGTGCGAAGCGGGCGGAGAAGACGTTTATTCGACCGATCTCGACGCTCCGTCGGCGTTCATTTTCGGAAGCGAGGGCAACGGCGTATCGCGGCTGCTGCTCGACAAAAGCGATTTTCACGTTTCGATACCGATGTACGGACACGTCAATTCGTTCAACGTATCCGCGGCGGCGGCGATAGTGCTGAGCGAAGCGGCGAGACAGCGCAGGATAAAAAAGTGACGGGCAAACGATACATATAAACGATCAATTAGCAGGAGAGACGATATATGGATAACGAAAAGTTCAGAAGTGGTGAAACCGGTTCGGGAAAAGACTCCGGAGAAATTACTGCGGAGGATCTTATCAGAAG
Organism: uncultured Ruminococcus sp.; assembly: GCA_902785485.1. GTDB lineage: Bacteria > Bacillota > Clostridia > Oscillospirales > CAG-272 > RUG13077. The sequence goes on from CACZZA010000017.1 coordinate 13,317, forward strand.
ACTTAAATCCAATATTAAAAAAGACCCGAATTACGTAGAGGGGGATCTTGCCGATCCGGGAGACGTGTCTTCGCCGGAAACCGCGGCGGAAGACACGGAGAACGATCCTTCAAACCTGCGTCGTTTCCGTATAAAATCGGCGATCGACGAGTTCGGCGGCGGAGAAGAGGACACTCCCGTTGCCGAGAATGAGACTGCTCCTGCCTTTGAGGAGGAAGAAGCTCCCGCGCTTGAAGATACCGCGCTTGAAGCTCCCGCGCTTGAAGATACCGCGGTCGAAGAGGACGCGGTCGAAGAGGACGCGCCGTCCGAGACCTTCGCCGCTCCCGAAGAAAAAGCCGGTATAGGCGAGACTGTCGCCGAAAACGTGAGAAAACACGTTTCGGAAAAGGAACTCAACAAATTCCGTATGTTCGCGAATATGTCAGAGACCGAAGCGAGCGAAGAACTGACTCCGGAGCCTGAGGCGAAAACGGAGGAGACGGAGACGCAGTCCCCGAACAGACCCTTGAAGGTCAGGGAGAGCAACGCGGAGATCTCCGTGGAAAATATGAACAGCAGTACGAACGTCTACAAGCCCAAAACTCCGAAGGGCAAACGCAGTTCGTTCGAGGAAGAGCTTCCCGCGACCGAAGCGGAACAGCTTTCGTTCGGCGCTCCCGTTGAGGAAGAGGCGGAAAAGACCCCCGCTCCCGAGGTCAGCGAGGAAGAACTTCAGAAGAGCATCGAAGAAGCGGAAGCGTTCATCTATGAGCGCGAGCGCATAGACAATCCCGGAGACGTCATCGCTGAGAGCGAGGCGAAGTTCGAAGAGGAAAACTCCGAGGAAGGCAAGGAAGGCTACGACCAGACCGACATCTGGCTCGCGTCCGCGTTCGGCGATGAAGACGAGCTGCGCGAGCAGATAGGCGAAGAAGCCGCCCAGGAAGTCGAGGAACAGCTCGAGAGCGACGCGGGAGACTATCTCGACGCCGAAACGAAAGAGAGCGAATACGCCTTCATCGACGAGGAATTCACTCCCGAAAGCAATACCAAACTGATCTTTGACAAATACAAGAAGCTTAACAAAAACTTTATGATAAAGCTCGGCGTCCTTGCCGTCATGATGCTGTTCACGTTCCTTTACGAGAACCTCGGCATCTTCGGAGGCGGACTTCCGACCGCGATGAACAGAGGCGCTTACCCCGTCGTTTACACGCTTCTCAGCCTCCAGCTCGTCGTCCTTATGTGCGCGGTCGCGTACAAGCAGCTTTATAACGGACTTATGGCTCTCGTCAGACGCAAACCGATACCCGAATCGCTGACGGCGGTCGCCGCGGCGGCGTCGGTACTCGTACACGTCGTATTCATCTTCGTTCCGCTCATCAAGTCCAACTACTCGCTGTACGTTTTCCCGCTCAATATGTGCATCTTCTTAACGGTGCTTTACGACTACTTCAACCTCAGACGCGAGGTCTACTCGTTCAACGTCATCTCGTCGAAGAAACTCAAATATACCGTGAACCGCATCGACGATTCCGAAGCGGTGCTTGAGAACGAGGCGTTCTCCGAATACCTCTCCGGCGACGACGTATCGATGTTCCGCATCGGCAAGACCTCGTTCGTCAACGGCTTCAGAGAGAGGATCAACGCTTATCCGAAACAGAATTCGTATCTGCGTTTCTTCATCATCGGCGCTCTGGCGTTCGGCGTTATTTTCACGGTCATCGCTTCCGCGACCTCCGGCTTTGCCGAGGGACTTTCGCTCGGCGCGCTCGTCTTCGCGCTGACGCTTCCCGCGTCTTTGATGTTCAGTTACAGTTACCCCTTCTACCGCGCGGTCAAGAAAGCGTTTGCGGACGACAGCACGATAGTCGGAGACGGATCGCTCACCGAATACGACGGAGCGAACACCATTTCCTTTGACGACAAGGACGTATTCCCGTCATACAGCGTCAAGGTCAAGAGCATAAAGGTCTACGGCGACAGCCGCATAGACAAGATCCTTTACGACGTGGCGTCGATCTTCAAGGTACTCGGCGGACCTCTTTCCGACGTGTTCGAGATGGCGACGTTCGAGCTTGGACATTCCGAAGACGTTGAGATCATCACGATCGACGACGACGGCATCGAGGCGGTCGTCGACGGACAGCATATCTGCGTCGGCAAGGCTGAGTTCATGCGCAGCCGGTCGTTCGAGCCGATCTACGACTCGTCCGACGAGATGCAGGAAAGCACCGGCGATTCGAGCATTATGTACCTTGCGACCGGCGACGAGATTAACGCGAAGATGTATATCCGCTACCTCATCGATCCCGACTTTGAATTCACGCTCAACGAGCTTTACAGAGCCGGACTTTGCGTCGGAATCAAGACCTTCGATCCCAATATCAACGACAGGCTGCTCGGTCAGAAGATCGAAGTCGCGCGTTATCCCGTCAAGGTACTGCGCTGCCACTCGCTCGACGACATGAACGTTACGACCGAAGAGGCGGATAGCGGTATCGTCTCCAGAAGCTCGTCTCGAAGCCTGCTCGGAGCGTTCATGCTCTGCTCGAAGGTGCTTTACACCCGCAAGCTCTCGCTGATAGTCAAGGTGCTGTCGGTAGTGATCGGACTTCTGCTCACGACGTTCCTGCTGCTCTTCGGAGGGATCACTTCCATCCCGTCCGTCTACGTGGCGCTCTATCATCTGGTCTTCACTCTGCTGATCTTCGCGTTCTCCAGAGCGTATATCTGAATTTGATCGAACTATTCCGGGGAAGGAAAGACGGATTGCCGCTCTCCTTCCCCGATATATTTTCCGGAGGGATATTTTGAACATTGACAATCTGCTGGCTAAGGTAAGCAAGCCGGGGCGGTACACCGGCGGCGAATACGGTCAGATCATCAAGGACAAAAAGAAAATCAAGATGCGCTTCGCTTTCTGTTTTCCCGATTCTTACGAGATCGGGATGTCGAACCTCGGCATACGCATCCTGTACGGAGTCCTCAACTCCATGGACGACGTGTGGTGTGAGCGCGTGTACGCGCCGTGGGAGGATATGGAAGAGCTGATGCGCGAACATAACGTTCCGCTCTGGGCGCATGAAAGCGGAGACCCGATACGCGATTTCGATTTCGTGGGTTTCACGCTCCAGTACGAGATGTGTTATACCAACGTACTTAATATGCTCGACCTCGGCGGCATACCGCTCGAATCGAAGGACAGGGGCGATTCCGACCCCATCGTCATAGGCGGCGGACCCTGCACCTATAATTCCGAGCCTGTCGCCGACTTTTTCGACGTCATAAGCCTCGGAGAAGGGGAGGAAGCGCTTCCGGAGATCAGCCGCCTTTATATTTCAATGAAAGAAAGCGGCGCCTATACGCGTGAAAAATTCCTGCGCGAGGCGTCGCACCTCGACGGATTTTACGTTCCGTCGCTCTACGATATAGAATATAATGAAGACAACACCGTCAAGGCGATAACTCCGAAATACCCGGACGTTCCCGCGAAGATCCGCAAACGCATAATCAAGGACCTTGACAAGGGATTTTTCCCGAAAAAGCTCGTGATGCCGTACATCGAGACCGTGCAGGACCGCATAATGCTCGAGGTCTACCGCGGATGCATACGCGGGTGCCGCTTCTGCCAGGCGGGTATGGTCTACCGTCCCGTCCGCGAGAAATCGCCCGAGGTGCTGAACGAGTGCGCGAAGACTCTGTTCAAAAACACCGGGTACGACGAGATCTCCCTCTCGTCGCTGAGTATCAGCGATTATTCGTGTCTTGATACTCTGACCGACAGCCTGCTCGAGTGGACCGACCCGAATATGGTCAGCCTGTCTCTGCCGTCGCTTCGCGCCGACAGCTTCACCGAAGAACTGATGGCGAAGATCTCTACCGTACGCACAGGCGGACTCACGTTCGCTCCCGAGGCGGGAACGCAGAGACTGCGCGACGCGATAAACAAAAATCTCGACGAGGAAGACCTGATGAAGGCGTGTTCCGTCGCTTTCGCGGCGGGCAAAACGCAGGTCAAGCTCTATTTCATGATCGGTCACCCGACCGAAACTTACGAAGACATAGCGGGGATCAACACCCTCGCGGAAAAGGTCGTCGATCTCTATTACAAGACGCCCGGAAGACCCAAAGGCAAGTCTCCCAAGGTCACGATCAGTTGCGCCTGCTTCATCCCGAAGCCGTTCACCGCGTTCCAGTGGGAGAAACAGGACGATATGGAAACGCTCGCGGACAAGCAGAAATTCCTGCTTTCCAACCTGCGCGACCGCAAGATAAAACTCAACTACCACGACGCCAAGGTCTCGCGCGTCGAGGCGGTCCTCGCGAGGGGGAGCAGACGTCTCTGCGCCTCTCTGCTCGAGGCGCACCGCCGCGGGATGAAGTTCGATTCGTGGGACGAGTATTTCGACTACGACAAGTGGCTCGAGGTCTTCTCCGCGACGGGAGTCGACCCTGCGTTTTACGCGAACCGCGCGATACCGAAGGACGAAGTCCTGCCGTGGGATATGATCGACATAGGCGTTACGAAGTCGTTCCTGCTCCGCGAGAACGAGAAGGCGTACAGATCGGAAACTACGCCGAATTGCCGGGAAAAATGCGCCGGATGCGGCGCGGACAGTTTAGGAGGTGAAAGAGCTTGGTGTCCCAGACTTCAAAAACGCTCAGAGTAAAATTTGAAAAGACAGGCAAGCTCAAATACATCTCCCACCTCGACCTGCTGCGGACGATGCAGACGGCTCTGCGCCGCGCGAGGGTGGATATGGAATACTCCGAAGGGTTCAACCCGCACATGAAGATAACGTTTGCTCTCCCGCTTTCGGTCGGTATCGAGAGCGTGTGCGAATTTATGGACCTCAAGGTCAAACCCGGCGTCCGTCCGAACGAAGTGATGCGCGACCTCGGAGCAAATCTTCCTTCCGAGATGAAGATACTCGACGTGTACGAGAGCGAGGCTAAATTCACCGACATCAAATACGCGTCGTACCGCACTTTTCTCGACTTCGGCGACCGCACGGAAGAGGCGGCGCGCCTCGCGAACGAGATGTTCAAGGGCGCGGTCACGGTGCTGAAAAAGACCAAGAGCGGCGAAAAGGACGTCGATATAAGTCCGATGATAAAAAGCGTTTCGGCGTCTTTTGAATACGGTATGTGCGTCATCGAATCGACGCTCTGCGCGGACAGCGCGAACTATCTCAATCCGTACTATCTTGACGCGGCGCTTTCCGAACGGCTCGGGTGTGAGTTCGCCGCAAGGCGGACTGTCCGTATCGGCGCGCAGACCGGGGACGGCAAGGCTTTCCGCTGATCAGCCCATCACCGATCCGAGAGACGGACTTTGCGCTTTCGACAACTGCATAAGATCATAGATAAGGCTCTCCTTCGTCATCGTGAAGGAGTCCTTTTCTTTTGCCTTTTGCGCCGCTTTGAGATTGACTATCCCGCGCGAGACCGCGTGAACGTAGTCGGTCCTCGATACGAGAGAAAAAACATCGCGGCACCCCTCCCACGCGGAGACGATCTCATCTATCTCGCCCTCGGTCGCGTTCACGGGGTCGTCGGGCAGGGATCTCAGCAGGGAAACTACGCTTTCAGCGGCGTTATCGCACCTTGACGCGTTCAGAAACGCCGCCGCGATGATGAGAACTACTATAATACATGGAACGGCGAACCCTTTCATTTCTTTTTGTCCTCCTTCGTCTGGAATACCGTTTTTCCGTCCGGGCCGCACGCGAACAGGAATACGTTTTCGGCTTTGGCTCCGCGTTTTTCAAGCTCGCCGTCAAGCCAGCTCCGGTCCTTTCCGAGCAGTGACAGGGCAAAGTCCGAAACGGTCCCGTCGACGATGAGCGCGTGCATCATCCCTCCGCCCGTTTTTATCCCGAGGTCGTCCCGAGTGACGTCCTGTACCGACGGGAATTTTATGACCGAGAGCTGTCCGTTGTCTTCAAGTATGCCGTATTCGACGTCGCCGACGTTCGTTACGTCTTTCAGCCTCAGTTGTGTCAGCAGTTCGTCGAGCGACAGCCTCGCGCGGCGCAGCTCGTCTCTGTCAATAACGCCGTGATCTATTATGATCGAGGGACGCCCTCCGACGAACCTCTTGAACCGCAGACTTTTCAGCGACAGGAAAGACAGGAGCATTTCAAGCGAAAACAGTAAAAGAATAGGTATCAGAGAATTGACGAACGGGATCGTCAGGTCCGCGACCGAGACCGCCGCAAGCTCCGAGAGCAGCATCGAAACGATGAATTCCGACACCTCAAGCTCGCCTATCTGCCTTTTTCCCATAAGACGTATCAAAGTCGCCAGAATGACGTAAACGAAAACCGTCCGCAAAATCAGCGTGAACGTATTATCACCCCCTGTATTATTATGGTAAAGAAAACGGGGATCTAATCGGGGAAAATACGGGGGAGTGTGACTTTTCAGTGAAAAAGTTTACGCGCGCTTTTTTTACAAAAAGAAAAAAGCCGCCCCGCCGCGTAACCGGCTTTCAAGACCGAATCACGGCGGGTCTGCCTCTTGTTTTTATTATATCAAATGGAAAAAATCCTGTCAAGTTGATTTTGCAAATCAGAGGATCAAAGGATTATCAAACGTTTTGAAAAAAAGTATTGACAAAAATATTATCTTGTGTTATTATATTTAAGCACGTTTGGAAGCCCCATTAGCTCAGTCGGTAGAGCACTTGACTTTTAATCAAGGTGTCCGGAGTTCGAATCTCCGATGGAGCACCAAGAAAGAACCCTGATTTGTCGGAGACAAATCAGGGTTCTTTAAGTTATATTCGCCTGCGGCGAGTTATATTGGGCTTCGCCCAGTTATATTCGTCCTTCGGACGAGTTATATTGCGCTTCGCGCAGTAAAAGGCTTGCTGGCGAATATAATATAACTGCGACCAACGGGATCAATAAAACTATGTCGGCAGGGGTTTCCCGAAACGAACAGAGTGAGTTTTGGGGGTTCCCGTAAGGCATAATAAAACTGCCGCGAAAGCGGCGATTTAACCTGAAAAACCGCAAGCACTTGCAAGAGCAAGTGTTTTTTTGAATTGCTATCCGTTTCCTGATTTTGCTCAACCGTTCAAAAACTCTTCAATTGTCAATAATTATTTACTATTGTAAACAATTATTGACAAAGAATAGGGTTCGTGTTATACTAACGTCAGGAGGTGACTTTGATGAGAATAGACTATTCAAAACTTTGGAAGCTTTTGGCTAGTAAAAGTATGACAAAAAAGGACCTTATTGAAATGAGCGGGATCAGTTCACGTATTGTTGCCAAAATGACAAAATCTGAAACTGTTACATCGGATACTCTCCTGCGTATTTGTGAAACATTGAGATGCAATATTTCTGACATAATGGAGTGTGTTGACGAAGATGCGATCTCGGTTTATAGGGCGTTTATCTCTTTGGGTAAAGTAACGGATGAGAACGAATTATTCAAAACGGTATCGTTTTCAAAAAGCGGAAAGAATTATACCGTTTATGTATCGAAATCACGGGCAACGAAGGCTACTCATATCGAGTGTCGGGCTAACAATACGATATATTGGGTTCAATTATACCCATTTGGCAGTGTTAGTGGTCCGTCGCGTGTTGAGAAAGTTTTTATAAAACCAATCAATAAAGAAAATGAGAGGTCAATTGTCATAATCAAGGGCAAACCCGGTGTCATTACGGGACTTGATGAAGGAATATTTGTTTCGAGTCGCGGTAACCCAAAATCAAAAAACAGCGTGTATGTCATGTCAGAAGGGGCATTCAAATTATTTGAGATATAATGAATTTGATTTAAGCGGCATCGTTAAAACCGGTATAGCGCTTTACTGTAGGTTTGACGGTATTGTCGAATTCAGTGAGTATGAGAAGTGAAAGACAAGTGATAACGGTTATATAATAGTAAAAATAGAATAACTTTGGAGGCTTATAATGGATAACAACCCGTTTTGCAAAAGAGCTGGATACTATAACAAAGGCAGACCCGGTTATCCGAAAGAATGCATTAATTATTTAATAAACAAATTCAATTTGTCTTCCGGCAGAGCAATTGCCGATATAGGAGCGGGTACAGGGTTACTCACAAGACCATTTCTCGATTACGGCTGCAGCGTTTACGCCGTTGAACCCGATAAGAATATGTTTGCGATGCTGAAAGATAATTTATCCCGTTATACGAATGCCGTATTACTGCAGACTTGTGCCGAAGATACTGAAATTCCAGACAAAACTTGTGATGCCGTTGTCATCGGTACTGCTTTTCACTGGTTTGATAAAGAAAAGTTCTCTTTTGAATGCCGCAGAAGACTGAAAGGCAACCAATATATTGCCATTTTAAGTATTCATAATAACTCTGAAGGAGATAAGCGCTTAGATAAACTAAAAGGCGCTACCGCGCGGGTTGTTCAAGAATCAAAGGATTTCATAAAAAACGGTTTTATAGAACACTTAGAGTTTGAGTATTCGGAACAATATGATATAGAACGCTTCGTCGCCAATAAACTCTCGTCAGCGACAGCCCCGCTACCGGGAGATCAAAACTATGAAGAATATGTTCAACGTTGTCAAACGGTTTTCAAAAAGCATTTCGGAAATGAGACCGTGGAACTTCCGTTTGCTGTAACTTGCAGTATAGGGTACTTGAAATAGATTATTTGCTGAAATATGACAAATGACAAATAATGATGGGCCTTGATATAATGCGGTACTATTTGTCATTTTCGGTGTGTTTCCAGTCTGTTTTAGTTCGGTTTCATGCTTTTTGGGCGCTCTTTCAGTTATATTCGCCTGCGGCGAGTGATATTGGGCTTCGCAGTTATATTCGTCCTTCGGACGAGTTATATGCGCTTCGCGCAGTTTGGAGGCGAATATAATATAACTTCTCGCGTCAGCGAGAAATATAACTGTCCCGAAGGGACAATATAACTGCGCCGCAGGCGCAATATCACTTGATAATTTCACATTTTTATGTTATAATGAACCGTGAAAAGAACTCAACAAATCGGGATTTGCGGAGGGAAAATATGACAGGATATATGGCAGAAATGCGTAAGCTGGTTGGACACAAAACGATAATTCAGTGTGCCGCCAGCATTATTTGTGTTGATGAAAACGGACGTGTTTTGCTGGGGAAACGTTCGGACAATCACATGTGGGGATATTCAGGCGGTGCAATAGAAATTGACGAATATGTC
>CACZZA010000018.1 GCA_902785485.1 uncultured Ruminococcus sp.
TTCGGCATCCGCGCGACGACGAACAACGCGGAAGGCTATCCCGAAGTTACCCTGATGGCGGACAAGGACAAGACCGTCACCGCTTACGAAAAGCTCAAAGCCGTCTTCTCCGACAATACGGTCTGTTACAATCTTACGACAAGCACCGTCGATCCGCACGGGTTCGCGACGAAATACGGATACCTCCGTTCGCTCTTTATGCAGGATCTCTACCTCTTCCACTATACCGGCGACGGTCAGGTCAAATCCTACGCCGATATGGAGAGCGAGTTCGGCATCATCCCGTTCCCGAAGTACGACTCTAACCAAAAAGAGTTCAAGACGATGTACCAGTATAACTGCAACCTGTTCGCTCTTCCGTCCGTCATCGAGGACGTTGACCGCACCGGGCGCATCGTCGAGGATATGTGCTTCTATTCCGAATTGATAACCGTCCCGACCTGGTTCGACACCCTGCTCGCTCGCCGCTACACCCGCGACGAGGAGTCGAGGAAATACCTCTACGTCCTGCGCGACAACTGCGTTTACGACGTCGGAATGTATTACGACTTCGGCAACATCCGTTCCGAAGTCCTCGACGTAGACATCTCGACCAACGAGATACTCCGCAACTACACCCGTCACGAAAAGGCGATCAAGATCGGGATCGAAAGAACGTACGAAAAGTTCAAAAACAACTGACGGATAATACGGATAATAATGGTATAAAGAGGGAGAGGGTCCTGACCGGAATCCTCTCCCTCAAAAGTTTATTCTCCCGTAAAACCGGAGTTCGGAATATTGCTCCGCGCACTTATCTTTCAAAAATACACGCCTCGCGCCGAACGCCCGACCCTTATAAAGAAGTATTTCAGCGCTCGACGGTCCGGTGAATAATATCACCGTTGATATTTACAGCGGACAGCCGAGCCCGTGACATAACAGAACAAAACGCCTCGCCGGAAGTCATAAAGGCTGCTCCGTTGTGACTTCCGTCGCTGTTTTGTGAGGACCGTTCCGCCCGCACCTCTCCGAAAAAGAGGGTTTTTTTGTTTTTTTGCGTATATTATATATGAGTCGAAAAATGACGTATCCGGGAAAACGGGAGGTATCTATGAAAAGCATTCGCGAAACGATGTACGAGATCGAGCGCAAAACCTTGTCTCCGTACGCTTTTCTTACCGAAAACACGCGCGGACGCGACGTTTACGTCGAGCCGTGTCCGATAAGAACGGAATTCGGACGGGACCGCGACCGCATTGTCCACTGCAAGGCGTTCAGGCGCATGATGCACAAAACGCAGGTATTCCTGTCTCCCGAAGAGGACCACTACCGGACGAGGATGTCTCACACGATAGAAGTATCGCAGATCGCGCGCACGATCGCGCGGGCGTTGAGACTCAACGAGGACCTTGTCGAAGCGATAAGCCTCGGATACGATCTCGGTCACACTCCGTTCGGTCACGCGGGCGAAAGAGTGCTTCAAAAATGCTACTCTCCCGACTTCACCCACTACAAGCAGAGCCTGCGCGTCGTTGAAAAACTCGAAAACGACGGCAAGGGACTCAATCTGACGTGGGAGGTCCGCGACGGGATCGTCAATCACTCCGGCGAGAACATGGCGTCCACGCTTGAAGGCGTCGTCGTCAAGTTTGCCGACCGCATAGCGTACATAAATCACGACATCGACGACGCCGAACGCGCGAAGATACTCCGCCCGGACGACATACCGCGCCATCTGCGCGAGATACTCGGCGAAACGAACTCGAACCGCATAGCCTCGATGGTACAGGCGACCGTCTACGCGAGCGAGGGCAAGGACCATATAGAAATGAGCGAACCCGTTTTCAGCGCGATGAACGAGCTTCGCGAGTTTATGTTCGAGCACGTCTACACCAACCCCGTCGCCAAGGGCGAGGAGAAAAAGGTCGAAGATATGCTCGAAAGGATGTACGAATACTTTGTCGTCCACCCCGATAAGCTCGACGCCGAAGACAGAGCGCGCGCCGAAGAAGAGGGAGTAGAGCGCGTCGTCTGCGACTACATCGCCGGTATGACCGACCGGTACGCTATGAACGTGTTCAAAAAACTGTTCATTCCCGAGATGTGGAAATCATAAAAAATCAGACTTTTTTACAAAAACCGGATCTTTTCGGACTTTTTTGACGGTTATATACGCCGGATGGCGAAAACACGAAACAGACTAAAAGGAGGGGAAAAAAGTGAGGATACCGCCCGAGACGGTAGAAGAAATAAAATACCGCAACGACATCGTGTCGGTAGTGTCGGCTTACGTCGACCTCAAACCCGCCGGCTCGAACCTCGTGGGACTCTGCCCCTTCCACTCCGAAAAAACGCCGTCGTTCACGGTGTTCCGCTCGACCGGGACCTGCCACTGCTTCGGCTGCGGACAGGGAGGAGACGTCGTGTCCTTCATCCGTCTTATCGAAAACGTCGACTACGTCGAGGCGCTCGAGCTTCTCGCGAAGCGCGCCGGAGTCACCATCCCGCGCGACAGCACCGAAGTCCGTTCGGGAGGCGTCAGCTCGAAACGCATCCTTGCGATGAACAAGGACGCCGCGCGTATCTTCAATGCGGCGCTGTTCCTCCCGGAAGGCAAAAAAGGACTCGATTACTTCACTCAGAAGAGAAAATTCAGTCCGGCGCTCATAAAGCACTTCGGACTCGGCTACGCGCCCGAGTCGTTCGACTATCTCTACGCGAGATTGAAAAAACTCGGGTACACCGACGAAGAAATGACGAAAGGCTTCCTCTGCGGAACGTCGAAAAAGACGGGCAAACCGTACGATATGTACAGAGGCAGGGTCATCATCCCGATCATCGATACGCACGGCGACGTCGTCGCGTTCGGCGGACGCGTGCTTGACGACTCGCTTCCTAAATACATCAATACTCAGGACACCCCCGCTTATAAAAAGGGAAGGAACCTGTTCGCGCTCAACTTTGCGCGCAAGGACTGCGCCGAGAGGCTCATCCTGTGCGAAGGATATATGGACGCGATAGCGCTCCACGGCGCGGGGATCACAAACGCGATAGCGACGCTCGGCACGGCGACGACCCCCGAGCAGGCGCGGCTGATGGCGAGATATACGAAAAGCGTCGTCATAGCCTACGACGCCGACGAGGCGGGACAGAAAAACGCCGAGCGGGCGTTCCGGTATATCGGCGAAGTCGGACTCGACTGCCGCATACTCAAAATGACGGGAGCGAAAGACCCCGACGAATACGTAAAGAAATTCGGGCGTGAGGCCTTCAACCGACTGATCGCGGAAAGCCGCTCGCATTTTGACTTCAGGCTCGACGAGATCTCGAAAAAATACGACCTGAACGACCCGGACGCGCGGCTCAAAGCCATCTCCGAGGCGGTGGATTTCATAGCGCGGAGGTCTTCAGCGGTCGAACGCGAGCTTTACGTCTCGAAGGCGGCTGAGTTCTTCTCCGTGTCGAAAGAGAGCGTCAAGCTCGACTCGGACAAAAGGCGGCGGGCGATCATACGCGAAACACAAAAGGAGACCGCGCGGAAGAACGTACTCGAAAGCCAGGGGATCGGGGACCGGATTAACCCCGACTACGCCAAAAACGTTCGCGCCGCGATGGCGGAGGAAGCGGTGCTGGGCATCCTTCTGACCTATCCGGAGCTGATGAAAAAAGCGGCGGACGGAGGACTTGACCTGCGCGAAGACAGCTTTTTCACCGCTTTCGGCAAAAAGGTATATTCCGAAGCCGTCAGGATCGCGCGTGAGAACGACCCGTTCGACCCCGGACTGCTCGGCGAGAGCTTCACGGCGGAGGAGATGAGCAGGATCAACTCCTACACCGTCAGACGCAACGGACTTCGTTCAAACGTCGATAAAGAGCTTGCCGATTGCATAGCGGTCCTGAACGACGAAGCGGGAAAAGAGGATAACGACATCGCTTCCCTGCTTGAAAAAAAGCGCAAACAAAACAAGAATAATTAAAAAACCGAGAAATTTTTGATCGGGGAGGATATATCATGGCAGAGAAAACCAAAAAAACCGAGGAGAAAAAGGCGCCCGCAAAAAAGGCGGAAAAGAAAGTGACCGAAAAGGCGGAAAAAGAAAAAAAGACCGCCGTCAAGGCCGAAAAAAAAGCGGCGGAGAAAAAGTCCGTAAAAAAAGCCGCGGAACCCAAAGCAGAGGAGAAAAAGTCCGCCAAAAAAGCGGCTGAGCCGAAGGCCGAGGAAAAGAAGACCGCCAAAAAAGCGGCTGTTCCCGCAGCCGGGGAAAAGAAGACGGCGAAAAAAGCGGAGACTCCCAAAACCGAGGAAAAGAAGACGGTGAAAAAAACCGAAAAGAAAGAGGCTCCCTTAAAAAAAGAAGCCGCGGCGAAGGCTCCGGAAAAGAAAGATAAAAAAGCGGCGAAGGACACCGAAGCCAAAGCCGAAGAAAAGTCCTCCGGGAAGAAATCCGTAAAAAAACCGGAAAAGAAGGTCGAGGAGCCGAAAGCGGAAGAGACCGCCCCCAAGAAGGAAACAGCCGAAAAGAAGCCCTCGAAGAAAACGGAAAAAAAGACCGAAGATCCGAAGGAAGAAACTCCCGAAGCGGAGGAAAAGAAAGCGCCTTCCAAAAAAGAAAAGAAAACCAAAACGGAAGAAAAACCCGCTGAAAACGCCGCGGAGAAGGCTCCGGTAGCCAAAAAAGAAAGCAAAAAGAAGAAAAAGATCCCCGAAGACGAAATAGACGACCCGATCGACGAATACATAGACGCCGAAAAGAACGACGACGGCAAGGAGATCGAAAAGGAAAAGAAATTCAACCTTCAGGAGTTCGTCGAAAAAGCGAAGGCAAAAGGCTCCGTTTCCAACTCGGAGATCCTCGAAGCGCTCGAAGACGTCGACTACGAGCTTGAACAGATCGAAAAGATCTACGAGACCCTCGAAGCCGCGGGAGTCGAAGTAAGAGGCTACCTCGACACTCCGGAATTCAGCGACATCGAGAGCGAGGTCGAACAGTACGAGAGCGCCGAGGATATGGAAAAGATGCTCTCGCAGGAAGGTCTTTCCATCGACGACCCCGTCAGGATGTATCTCAAAGAGATCGGCAAAGTCCCGCTTCTCGACGCGGAAAAGGAACTCGATCTCGCCGAAAAGATGGCGGACGGCGACGAGGAAGCGAAACGCGCGCTCGTCGAATCGAACCTCCGTCTCGTCGTTTCGATAGCGAAACGCTACGTCGGCAAGGGAATGTTCTTCCTCGACCTCATCCAGGAGGGCAACCTCGGTCTGATGAAAGCGGTCGACAAGTTCGACTATCGCAAGGGATATAAATTCTCGACCTACGCGACCTGGTGGATCAGACAGGCGATCACCCGCGCCATCGCCGATCAGGCGAGGACGATCAGGATCCCCGTACACATGGTCGAAACGATACACAAGGTCGGACGCATCTCCCGCGAACTGCTCCAGGAGCTCGGTCACGAAGCCTCTCCCGAGGAGATCGCCGACAAAATGGGCATCACCGCGGACAAGGTGCGTGAGATAATGAAGATCGCGCAGGATCCCGTCTCGCTCGAGACGCCTATCGGCGAAGAGGAAGACAGCCACCTCGGAGACTTCATCCCCGACGACGCCACCCCCGCGCCCGCGGAAGCGGTATCTCAGGTCCTCCTCCGCGAACAGCTCAAAAAAGTCCTCAGCACGCTGACCGCCCGCGAAGAAAGCGTTCTCAAGCTCCGTTTCGGACTTGAAGACGGACGTCCCCGCACCCTCGAAGAAGTCGGAAAAGAGTTCAACATCACCCGTGAACGCATCCGTCAGATAGAGGCGAAGGCGCTGCGCAAGCTCCGTCATCCCCAGCGTTCCAAGCTGCTCAAGGATTACCTCGAATAACCGGTCAGCGACGGTTTTTGTACGGTTTGACGAAGAAACGGGCGGATGTTTATAGATATTTAATATCTCTTTTACAATTCCGCCCCTTTCAAAGGTCAATTTCACCTTGACAGAAACAGAATATTAAGTTATAATATAATTTGTATCGACTCCGGAAAAAGGAGTCCTGCAACACGATCAGCAACTTTTACAGGAGGAACTTAACGGTGAAAAAATCGTTACTGGCATTGTTTTTGTGTCTCGTGATGTGCTTCGGCATGGTCGCGGCGTCCTGCGGCGATTCTTCCGGCGACGATCCCACAACGGAAGGCGACGTGCCGCGCTATACGATAACGCTGCATACGGTCACAAACGACTCGACTACCGAACAGCAGGCGAAGGTCGTCGAAGACGCGATAAACAATATCACCTATTCTAAATTCAACACCAATATCGTACTCAAGCTCTATAAAGAAAGCGAATACGACGAGGCGATCTCCGGGATGATCGACGCCATCCACAAGAAACAGGAAGAAGCGGAAGCGCGCGAGGAATCCATCGCTCAGGCTGAAAAAGAGGCGAGAGCGCGCGGCGAGACCTTCGTCCCCGAGACGGAGGCGACCCCCGAGGAAGAACTCGTCCCCGGAAGCTCCGATTCGATATATCCCGCGGCAAAGGAAGGACAGCTCGACATATTCCTCGTACGTTCTCTCGATCAGTACGCAAATCTCATCGCGAACGGCGACATCATGCCGCTCGACGCTCAGATCTCCGGTTCGAGCAAGCTCCTTTCGTCCTACGTGTATCCGACTCTGATGCGCGCCGCGAAAGCGAACAAGGACAACACCAACCAGGTCTACGGCATCTTCAACAACACGGTGCTCGGCGATTACGAATACCTCCTGCTGAATAAAGAACTCGTTGACAAGTACGAATTCGACCCCGAAGAGATCTACGACGTTGCGACCATCAAGGAATTCCTGCTCGAAGTCAAAGAAAACGAAGAAGGCGTCATTCCGTTCCTCGGCGAATTCACTCTTCCCGTCGAATTCTTCGGCGGCAAAGAGCCTAACATCCTCGGCGTATTCATGGGCGACTACGTCACGAGATACCTCAGTACCAACTCCAGCTCGCTGTCCATGGTACCGAGAGTCAAGGAATACGGCGACATGGAGCTGCGTAACCTGCTCACCACGAGCGCGTTCGTCGAATGGGCGGCCAACTACAACGAACTGTATCAGGCGGGATGCATAGTAGGCGAGACCGAAGAAAACGCCGAAAGCGACTTCGCCGCCAGGATCATCAAGGGCAACGTCACCCTTTCCCCGACTTACGCATCGACGTACGGCAACTATAAGACCGACGAATACGGTTTCAAGTACATAACCTACGAAGACGGCAAGGATTACTACGTTTCCATTTACAAGCGCCCCGTCGCCGATAACGACGCGGTCTTCGGAGCCGGTTACGTCATCAGCTCCACCGTACAGGAAAACCTCGGAGCCTCCAAGGAAGAGACCGCCGTCGCGCGCTGCATGGAGATCATCACCGCCCTCAACACCGACGCGGAGCTTTCCAACATCCTCCAATACGGCGTCAAGGACGTACACTATACCGTCGACGACAAGACCGGTATGCTCCACAAGATCGACGATTCGTACTCGATGGATATACGCTACACCGGAAACATCTACCTTAAATACAGATGCGACGATATGAGCGATTACTGGCTGTTCATGAGCGAAAACTCCTGGGAGAACGCAAAGAACACCAACAAAGAGTCCGTTTACAGTCCGCTGCTCGGATTTATCAACCCCGCCGGCGAAGAAGCGCTTGACGAGGACGGAAATCCCCGCACCATCGCGATCGACCTCTCCTACGACGAGTGCATCGCCGAGCTTCAGCGCGTGTCTCCCGAAATGTTCAAGAGCGTTCTTGAATACGAAGACACCGAGGAAATGGACTTCCGCAACCATCTTGTTGAAGTCAGAAACGAATCGACAAAGCTGAAAGCGCTCGAAGCGTTCACCAACCAGTACGGTAAATATTATCTCAGATACAACCGCTGGTATCAGGATCACTACGAGGTCAAGATCGGTCTCGGTTAATATCAAATATTCGATCTTTACGGGTCGTCGCAAAATACAATGCGTCGACCCGTTTTTTGAAATCGGAGGGTAAAAAAATGATATCCATCGAAGAAAAACGAACGCTCTGGCTCAAAAAAATCGACGCCTCGCGAGATCTGTTTGAGAAAGATTTTCCCGAAAACATCGAAAAATACCGCAAGGGCGACGCGGCGCTGCGCCTTGTCGATAAGAACGGCGCTCCTCTCAAGGGGAAAAAGGTCAGGATAGAACAGACCCGCCACGATTTTCGGTACGGAGCCAATCTCTTTATGCTCGACGGGTTCGGCACTCCCGAGGAAAACGCGCTTTACCGCGACACATTTTATCGGTATTTCAACCTCGCGACTGTTCCGTTCTACTGGGACGCGCTCGAGCCGACGGAGGGAAAGCCGCGTTTCGGCGCCGACTCCGAAAAGATCTACCGCCGCCCCGCTCCCGATCTCTGCACCGAATACTGCAAAGAAAAGGGCATAGACGCAAAACTTCACTGTCTCGTGTACGATAAGTTCATTCCCGACTGGCTCCCGAAGAACGACGAAAAGGCAATGGAAAAAGCCTACGAAAAGCATATCAGGGAGATCGCGGAACGGTACGCGGGGAAACTGTTTGAATTCGAAGTGATAAACGAAAGCCTCTGCGACTTCGGCTGGACCGCGCAAAGTGTTATCAGCGGCAAACGCGACGTTATCGAGTGGGCGTTTGCGCTTTCGCGCAAATATCTCCCGAACGATACTCTCGTCATCAACGAGGGCAGGACTTTTTTTGAAAAATACTCCCCCTATCACCATCCGTACTTTCTTCAGATCGAAAAAGCTCTCGGAAAAGGCGCGACGATCGACAAAATAGGTCTTCAACACCATATCTTCACCGGAAACCATGCGCACACAGAGGAACAGTACGACGACGCCGTCAGAACCACCGCGGAAAGAGCCGATCCCACGCGTAATTACGGAATGCTGAAAGCCTTTTCCGAGTTCGGACTCCCGCTCGAAATAACCGAGGTCACGATCCCGACGCTCGGAGATACCCCCGAAGACGAAGAGCTTCAGGCTGAGATACTCGAAAAAATGTTCACCGTCTGGTTCGGCTCGCCTATGGTCGATACCGTCGTCTACTGGAATACCGTCGACGGATACGCATATCAGAGCAGCAAAACGAACGAGAACAACTGCCGGGGCGGGCTGTTTCATAAGGATCTGAGCCCGAAGAAGTCAGCTCTCGTTCTTAAAAAACTCTTTAACGAGACCTGGCGTACCTCGCTCGAAGGCACGACCGACGACAACGGCGAGCTGCGTTTCCGCGGCTTCTACGGCGACTACTCCGCCTCCCTTGACGGACAGACGCAGACCTTCGGCGTCCATAAGAACGAAACAAACGAAAAAACGATAATAATATAAAAACGGAGCGCGCCCTTTTTAGGCAGTCGGCGCGAATTTGAACACGCCTGAAAGCGCGTCTTTTCGGCTGTTTTCGGCTTGTCGTCCTTGCCTTACGCGAGTAAGGCGGCGTCCTCCGCACCAAAACCGGCTCGAAAATCCATCGCTTTCGGGTCGAAGAGTTTTGACGGAGCAGAGAGCTGTTCAGCCGAAGAAAACAGCGAAGGGAATACTTTGTGTATTTCCGAGATGTTTTCTGACGGATGGGCGGGTCTATGCCCGCCAAAACCGTGTTCAAATTCGCGCCGCCTGCCTAAGGAAAGAGGCGCACTCTCCGCTTTCTGAAAAGTCCAGGCAGTCGGCGGTCTCGCTCCCGCGCCGCCGGGCGCGTAAAACCAAAAATCCGCCGGCTGAATGCCGACGGATTTTCAGATTTTGCGTCAGTCGATGAGTTCTTTGACCTTGGAAGCTTTACCGACCTTGTCGCGGAGGTAGTAGAGTTTAGCTCTTCTTACCTTACCGGTCCTGGTGATCTCGACCTTTTCGACGTTGGGGGAATGTACCGGGAACGTCTTCTCTACCGCTACGCCGTAAGAAATGCGGCGAACGGTGAAGGTCTCGGAGATGCCGCCGCCATGGCGACCGATGATCGTACCTTCGAAGATCTGGATTCTTTCTCTCGTTCCTTCTTTGATCTTGTTGTGAACCTTTACGGTGTCACCGATGTTGAGTTCAGGAACTTCGGTTTTGAGTTGCTCGTTCGTGAAAGCCTTGATAAGATCCATTTTAGGCTCCTCCTTCGTATGTGAACATTCGTGCAGAGCTTACAGAGGACTGTTCTTTATAATTCACGCCCGAAAAGGCGCTTTATAATCATATCAAATCCGTCTTGAAAAAGCAAGGGTTTGCCGCTTTATTAACAAAAACTTAACATTTTTCAGGGAAGTCCCCCGGAAAAAGCCGGGACGAAAGACACCCCCTCCGCCCGTCGCGCGCTCAAACGCATCCCGTAAACGCGATTTTTTTATTTCGTTCAATTTACACTTGTTATTTTTTTATTATTATGATATAATATTTCTGATTTGACGAAACGCCGGATCAAAAGAGGCTATTTTTCCACGGAGGTCACACAAAATGAAATATCTGGTTGTATTATGCGACGGAATGGCGGATTACCCCATTGAGAAGCTGAACGGCGGGACGCCGATGTCGGTCGCGAAAAAGCCGCGTATGGATCTGCTCGCCGCAGACTCGCTTGTCGGAACGGTATCGAACGTTCCGGACGGAATGGTCCCCGAAAGCGATACCGCAAACATGGCGGTCATGTCCTTCGATCCCAAGATCTACTCGAAAGGGCGCTCGCCGCTCGAGGCGGTCTCAATGGGTATAAAAATGAACGAGGACGAGACCGCGTACCGCTGCAACGTCGTCACCCTGTCCGAAGAGGACTGCCCCTACGACGAGCGCACGATGATAGACCACTCGGCTGACGAGATAACCACCGAGGAAGCGGACGAGCTGATAAAAGCGATCCAGGCGAAGTTCGGAGACGAGAACAAGACCTTCTACACCGGATGCTCCTACCGTCACTGCCTTATCTGGAAGGGGACTCCCTATAAATACAACTTCAACCGTCCGCACGATATTCTGGGACAGAAGATAACCAAATACGTCCCGCTGGGCGTCGAGGGCAAGCCTTTTTACGAGATGATGAAAGCGAGCTACGACGTCCTCGAGAACCACCCCGTGAACGTCAGCCGGCGCGCGCGCGGACTCAAACCCGCGAACTCGATCTGGCTCTGGTCGCCGGGCAAAAAGCCGATGCTTCCGAATTTCGAGGAAAAATGGGGCGTCAAGGGCGCAGTCGTCTGCGCGGTCGACCTCATCAAGGGCATCGGGCTCTGCGCGGGGATGAAGGCGTACGACGTCGAGGGCGCGACGGGAAACATCAATACGAACTATAAAGGCAAGGCGGACACCGCAGTCAGGGCGTTCAAGGAAGGCAACGACTTCGTATATATCCATATCGAAGCGCCCGACGAGTGCGGACACCGCGGAGAGCTTGAAAACAAGATCAGATCCATCGAGCTTATCGACGAAAAGATCCTGACTCCCGTACACGACTGGCTGAAGGATTGCGGAGACGACTACAAGATCCTCGTCCTTCCCGACCATCCGACTCCCCTCTGCCTGCGCACCCACTCGATAGACCCGGTACCGTTCATGCTCTATTCGAGCCGCGAAAAACGCCGCGGAGTCGAATGCTTCAGCGAGGAGAGCGCAAAGGGCGCCGACCTGTATATCGAACACGGATACAATCTGCTCAATCACATGATAGAAAAAGACTGAAAAAAAGAGGTCACTTAAAATGGCTAAAAAGAAGAACAAATACACTCCTCACGGAGACGAGCTGGACGAGATATTCTCATCCGAGACCGAAGCCGGCAAGGAGATCAAGGACGCCTACAAACAATCGTTAGCCGCCTCCCTGTTCGACTGGGTCGAGGTACTGGCGCTTTCCGCGACGTTCGTCCTGTTCATATTCACGTTCGTCATGCGCCTGGCGGTAGTGGACGGTCCGTCTATGGAAAACACCCTTTTAGACGGAGAGATGCTCGTCATCTCCGACATTAACTACGAGCCGCAAAAAGACGACATCGTCGTTTTCTTTGCCCCGCACTACAAATCCAAAGACCCGATAGTCAAGCGCGTCATCGCGACCGAGGGACAGACCGTGCGGATCGACTTCGATAACTGGGGCGTCTACGTGAACAACGTACAGCTTGATGAAAAAGATCATATCAAGCGGGTCGCGGAAGCCATGCGGTCATACAGCGACAACGGGATGGACGAGAAGCTCAGAGCGGGAGTCGTGGTCCCAAAGGGGCACGTGTTCGTGATGGGCGACAACCGCAACAATTCGGTCGACTCGCGCTACCCGCAGATAGGCTTTGTCGACACGCGCTGTATCCTCGGTTCCGTCAAATTACGCCTGTTCCCGATCTCCCGTTTCGGGACGGTCGACTGAGAAAAGAGGAAAGATATGCCGTCCGACGTGATCCAGTGGTTCCCCGGGCACATGGCGAAAACGCGCCGGCTTATAAAGGAAAACCTTTCCAAAGTCGACGTCGTGCTGAACGTGCTTGACGCGCGCATACCGCAGTCGTCCCGAAATCCCGAGATAACGCGGCTCGTTGCGGGCAAACCGATGCTCAACGTGCTCAGTAAATACACCCTCGCCGATCCCGACGTTTCGGCGAAATGGAAAAAATACTACGGGGAGTCGGGCGAAAACTGCGTCTTCATCGACTCCGTCACGGGATACGGGATAAAGGATCTTTTGCCGAAGATCAGGGAGACCGTATCCGACAAGATAGAAAAATACGAAGCCAAAGGCATGAGCGGACGCGCCGTCCGCGCGATGATCGTGGGCATTCCGAACTCGGGAAAGTCCTCGCTCATAAACCGCCTTGCCGGCTCTAAAAAAGCAAAGGTCGAAAACAGACCCGGCGTCACGCTGACAAATCAATGGGTCAACACGTCGATAGGACTCGATCTTATGGATATGCCGGGAGTGCTGTGGCCGAAGTTCGACGACCGTAAGACGGGCGAAAACCTCGCCATCACCGGAGCCATCAAGGATCAGGTGGTCGTGGTCGAAGACCTCGCCGTCGCGCTGGTCGACCGTCTGCGCAAGGTCTGTCCCGGGAAGCTCGGCGAAAGATATAAATTAGGCGAAAGCGACCTCGACGCCTCTCTTGAAAACTGGCAGGTCGCGGAAAATATCGGAAGGAAACGCGGTTTTCTCGTCGCGGGCGGAGAGGTCGACTTTCTGCGTACGGCGAATATGCTCCTCGAGGAGTTCCGCAGCGGAAAGATCGGCAGGATCACCCTCGAAGCGCCGCCCTCAAAGTAAAATATGCTTAATTGGGACATTGAAAACGAATATTACGCAAAAGGCTATACCGCCGTCGCCGGACTCGACGAGGCGGGACGCGGTCCTTTGGCGGGTGAGGTCTACGCCGCGGCGGTCATCCTCCCGAAAGGACTTGTCATCGAAGGTCTTGACGACTCGAAAAAACTGACCGAGAAAAAGCGTCTCGTCCTTCGAGACGAGATAATCGCCAAGGCGGAAGCGTACTGCATAGCCTCTTCGTCCGTCGAAGAGATAGACAAGACCGACATTCTCTCCGCGTCTCTCCACGCGATGAGAAGGGCGGCGGAGGGACTCGGGATAAAACCCGACTTTCTGCTCATCGACGGCAATATCAAACGCGGCTTTACGACCGACTGCGCGACCGTCGTGGGAGGCGACGCAAAGTCTCCGAGCATCGCGGCGGCGTCCATCCTCGCAAAAGTGACAAGGGACGAAAAATGCGCCGAATACGACGCGCTCTATCCGCAGTACGGCTTTCTCAGGCACAAAGGGTACGGCACGAAGGAACACCGCGACGCGATACTTAAATACGGTCCCTGCCCTCTCCACCGCAAGCTGTTTTTAAGGAAGATACTGAAATGACGGAAGAGACGACGCGCGACAAGGGCATGAGGGGCGAGGCGATCGCCCGCGACTGGCTGCTCAAGCGCGGATATAACGTCGTTTGCCGCAACTTCAACGCGTACCACGGCGAAATAGACATAATCGCCGACAACGAAACGTATATTGTTTTCGTTGAAGTCAAATTCCGCTATAAACGCGCGTCACTCGGAAAATACGGGCGTCCGGGAGCCGCTGTGAACTCTTTTAAGAGACGGCACTTCGTCATGGCGGCAAACGCGTATATGGCAAAATACAGACCGAAGAAACGCCCGCGCATCGACGTCATCGAGATCGTGGCGGACGACGTTTCCGCCCCGGGATGCGTTATATGCGAAATTAACCACATAGAAAACGCGTTCGGAAGGAAAGGATGAACGTAAAACTTGAAATACTTTGACACACACTGCGACACCCTCTACGCCCTGACACGCAGAGAACGAAAGTTTGACAACGACGTGAACCAGGTCACGCTCCGCGGGATAAAAGACTACGAGGTGTACGAACAGATGTTCGCCGTCTGGTCGCACCCGTCGCGGACGGACGACGAAAACTGGGCGTTCTTCCTGCGCGCGGTCGAGACCTACAAAAAAGAACTCGTTCCGCTGCGGAGCAAGTCGTTCATACCGCATCTGTCGGTAGAGGGCGGCGCGCTGATAAGGGACGATATAAGCAGACTCGACGTCCTGTCAAAGCTCGGGGTGCGTATGTTCGCGCTCGTCTGGGAGAACGAATGTCTCATCGGCGGGGCGCACAACACGAATATCGGACTCACTCCGTTCGGAAAAGAGGTCGTAAAGAGGCTTTGCGAACTCGATATAGTCCCCGACGTTTCCCACGCGTCGGATAAAATGACGTACGAGACCTGTGAAATCGCGGCGGGCCTCGGCTGTCCCGTCTCGGCGAGCCACTCGAATTCGAGGACTGTCCGTCCTCACCAGCGCAACCTCACAGACGAGATGTTCCGTATGATACGCGACTCCGGCGGGACGGTGGGCGTCAACCTCTGCTGCGCCTTTCTCGGCGACAGGATAAACAACGTCATCAAAGTCTCGGACGTACTTACGCATATAGAACACTTCCTCTCGCTCGGAGGCGAAGATACCGTCTGCCTCGGATGCGACCTCGACGGGATACACACGCTTCCCGCTCCGATGAAAGGCGTCCGGGACGTATATATGATAGCCGAAGAAATGAAAAAGAGCGGATACTCCGACGAACTGATAGACAAGATAACGTACTCAAACGCCTCCGCCTTTTTTGCGAAACACGGAAAAGACAGGCTCTGAAAGGAACAATAAAATGAAAGAGATAAAATACGTCAGCACACGAGGCGAGGGCGGCAAGGTCACGTCCGCGCAGGCGATAAAACAGGGACTTTGCTCCGACGGCGGGCTGTTCATGCCTGACTCTCTCCCCGTCTTCACTCCCGAATATCTTGAAAAGCTGCGCGGGATGAGCTACGCAGAGCGGGCGGCTGCCGTGATGAGTCTGTACCTCACCGACTATACTTACGAAGAACTGCTCGAAGACTGCAAAAAGGCGTACTCAGCCGAAAAATTCAAGGGCGGATGCGCTCCGGTCAAGGCGATCGAAAATCTGCGAGTGCTTGAACTCTGGCACGGACCGACCTGCGCTTTCAAGGATATGGCGCTCCAGATCATGCCCCGCCTCCTCTCACGCGCGCTCGACAAGACGGGAGAAGAAAAGACGGCGCTCATCCTCGTCGCGACGTCGGGCGACACCGGCAAAGCGGCGCTCGAAGGCTACCGCGACGTCGACAAAATAAAAATACAGGTGTTCTACCCCGTAGACGGAGTCTCCCGCATACAGAAAAAACAGATGCAGACCCAGGTCGGAAACAACGTCTGCGTCACCGCGATCAAAGGCAATTTCGACGACGCGCAGAGCGGAGTCAAAAAGATCTTTTCCGACAAAGACGTTTCCGCCGTTCTCGAAAAGAACGGATACTTCTTCTCGTCCGCTAACTCGATCAACTGGGGCAGGCTCGTCCCGCAGGTGGTCTACTACGTTTCCGCTTACTGCGACCTTCTTGATTTTGGCGAGATAAGACCCGGCGACAAGGTCAACGTATGCGTCCCCACCGGCAACTTCGGCAATATTTTCGCCGCATACCTCGCAAAGAGATCGGGAATACCGATAGACAAACTCATCTGCGCGTCGAACGTAAACAACGTGCTGACCGACTTTCTCGGCACCGGCGTCTACGACCGCAACCGCGCGTTCCATACGACGATGTCTCCCTCTATGGACATACTCATTTCGAGCAACCTCGAAAGATTGCTCTACCTCGCGGCGGGAAGCGAAAAGACCGCCTCGTATATGGCGTCTCTCGCAAAGGACGGAAGATACGAGGTCGACTCTGACGTTTTCGCAAAGATAAAAGAGTCGTTCATCGGAGGCTTCTGCACCGAGGACGAAACGCGAAAAACGATACGCGAGATCTTTGAAAAATACGGTTATCTCATCGACACGCACACCGCGGTAGGCGTCAAATGCGCGCGCGAATACGCCGCAAGGACCGGCGACACGCGCCCGATCATCACGGCTTCAACGGCGTCTCCGTATAAGTTCGCGCCCGACGTGCTTTCTTCTCTCACGCCCGACGTGCCCGAAGACGAGTTCGAGGCGATAGAAGCGCTCTCCGCGCTCTCGAAGACCGAGTCTCCCGCTCCTCTCTCGAGTCTGCGCGAGAAAGCCGTCCGCTTCGACCGTACCGTCGAGAAGGAAGAGATGACTCGTGAGGTCCTGCGTTTCGCGGGGATAGAATAAATGTCGCTTTTCGTTCTGTCCGATACACATCTGTCCCTTGCGTCCGGCAAGCCTATGGAGGTATTCGGTCCGAGGTGGGAAGGGTACATTCGCCGTATTGAAGAAAACTGGCGCGCGGTGGTGAACGAGAACGACACCGTGGTCGTCGCGGGCGACGTCTCCTGGGGAATGAGCCTCGAAGAGGCGGAAGCCGACCTGCGTTTCCTCGATTCCCTGCCGGGGAGAAAACTCCTCGGACGGGGAAACCACGACTATTGGTGGACCACAAAAGCAAAAATGATCCGTTTCTTTGCGGAAAAGGGTTTTACGACGCTCGGGATACTGTTCAATAACGCGTATAAGATCGATTCGTTTATCGTTTCCGGAACGCGCGGCTGGTACTACGACAAAAAGACCGCTCCCGAGGGCGCCGATTTTCAGAAAATAGTCGCGCGCGAGGCGGGTAGACTTTCGCTTTCGCTCGCCGAGGCGCGAAAACTGCGCGAAAACGCGGAAAAAGAAGGAGAAACGGGACTTACGGACGTTGCGTTCTTTCACTTCCCTCCCGTTTTCGGCGATTTCGTCTGCCGTCCGCTCGTCGATATGCTGAAGGAACACGGGATCAAAAAGGTCTACTACGGACACATCCATTCGGCGGCGTTCGTTCTGCCGTCGTTCGAATTCGAGGGGATGGAATTTTTCATCACTTCGGCGGATCATCTGGCGTTCACACCCCTGTTGGTGAGATAAAAACGTCCCATCTGGGCGAAAAAGGGCGAAAACAGGCAAAAATTTACAAATGTACTATTGACTTATCGACTTATTGAGTATAAAATGATTTGATGCCGACTTGCAGGCGTTAATAATAAGGAAATAAAGATATCATATCTTTGGAGGATATTAAAAATGAGTCTGAAAAACGTAGAAAAGAAAGAAAAGAATACGGTCGAGTTGACCTTCGTCATCGACAAGAAGAGATTTGACGAGCAGGTCACGGCGGTATTCAAGAAGAACGCGCCCAAGATGAGCGTTCCCGGCTTCCGCAAGGGCAAAGCTCCGCGCGCGATCATCGAGAAGATGTACGGCAAGGGCGTATTTTACGACGACGCCGTCAACGACCTGCTTCCCGAGTACTACACCGAGGCTCTCAAAGAGTCTAAAGCAGAAGCGGTCAGCCAGCCTCAGTTCGAGATCGTATCGATCGACGAGGGCGGCGTTGAGATAAAAGCGACCATATACGTCAAACCCGAAGTACAGATCAAGGATTATTTCGGCATCGAAGCCGAGAAGACCGTACGCGAAGCGACCGACGAAGACGTTGACCGTGAAATACAGATGACCCGTGAACGCAACAGCCGCGAGATCGACGTCACCGACAGAGCGGCGCAAAAGGACGACAACGTCATCATCGACTACGAAGGCTTTGCCGACGGCAAGGCGTTCGAGGGCGGAAAAGCGGAAAAGGCGACCCTTAAACTCGGTTCCGGTCAGTTCATCCCCGGTTTTGAAGATCAGATCGTCGGTCATTCCGTCGGCGACGCGTTCGACGTAAACGTCACCTTCCCGAAGGAATACCACGCCGAAGACCTCGCAGGCAAGGACGCGACCTTCAAAGTCAAGCTCCACGAGATCAAGTTCGACGAGCTTCCCGAACTCGACGACGATTTCGCCAAGGACGTTTCGGAATTCGATACTCTGGCTGAATACAAAGCCGACGTACGGGCAAAACTCAACGAGAGATACGAAAAAGAAGCCGACGGTCACGTAGAGGAACAGATCATCGACGCTCTTATCGGCAAGGTCGAAGCGGACATTCCGGACGCGATGATCGAGACCGAGGCGGAGAATATGCTGCGCGACTACGACAACAACCTCCGTATGCAGGGAATGAACCTCAACGACTTCGTAAAATATACCGGTATGACCCTCGACACCATGCGCGAGCAGTTCAAGCCCCGCGCAGAGCGTCAGGTCAAGACCAGGCTCGCCCTTGAAAAGATCGCCGAGCTTGAAAAGATCGAAGCGACCAAGGAAGATATCGAAGGCGAGATCAAGCGCATGGCGGAAGCGTACGGCATGAAGGAAGAAGACATCAGAAAGTACGTCACCGACGAAGATATAGCAAAAGATATGGCGGTCAAGAAAGCCGTTGAACTCGTGAAGGAAAAAGCGGTGATCAAGACCGTTAAGGCGGAAGAAAAAGCGGAAAAGAAACCCGCGAAGAAGACCGCGGCAAAGAAGACTGCCGACAAAGAAGAAAAGACCGAAAAGGCAGAGAAACCGGCGGCGAAGAAGACGGCTGCGAAGGCTCCCAAGGCGGAAAAAGCCGAGAAGACCGAGAAAGCCGAGAAAAAACCCGCCGCAAAGAAGACCGCAAAAAAGACCGAAGAAAAATGATCCCGGTCGTATAAAGCGGACGCACCGACAAATACACAAAATCGAAAGGCGGTAACACAATGGCATTAGTCCCGACAGTCATCGAAACCACTAACCGCGGAGAGCGCGCGTACGACATCTATTCGCGCCTGCTCAACGACCGTATCGTATTTCTGGCTGACGAAGTGAACGACGTTACGTCGTCGCTCGTCGTCGCTCAGCTCCTGTTCCTTGAGTCTCAGGATCCCGAAAAAGATATTTCGCTTTACATCAACAGCCCCGGCGGATCGATCACCGCGGGAATGGCGATATACGACACGATGAACTACATCAAGTGCGACGTATCGACCATCTGCGTAGGTATGGCGGCGTCCATGGGCGCATTCCTGCTCTCGGCGGGCGCAAAGGGCAAACGCCTCGCGCTCCCCAACTCCGAGATAATGATCCACCAGCCTCTCGGCGGTATGCAGGGTCAGGCTACCGATATTAAGATCCACGCCGACCGCATCATCCGCATCCGCGAAAATCTCAACAAGATCCTCTCGAACGTGACCGGTCAGCCGCTTGAAAAGATCCAGGCTGATACCGAACGCGACAACTTCATGTCCGCGGCGGAAGCGCTCGAATACGGACTCATCGACAAAGTTATCGACAAAAGGGCGTAATTCCTCATGGCTCAGACAAAAGGTAACGGAAGCACAAGGAACGGCGGCGCGCGCTGTTCCTTCTGCGGCCGAGGCGAAAACGACGTCCCCTTCCTGATCCCCGGTCCCAACGGAGTATTCATCTGCCCGGATTGCGTGGATCTCTGCCGCTCCATCGTCGACGATCAGTACGAAGGAGAGCTGAAGGGGCGCGAATACGGCAAGCTGTCGCTCTCTACCCTTCCCCGTCCGAGCGAGATCGTAAAAGAACTCGACTCCTACGTCATCGGGCAGGAAGAAGCGAAAAAGACTCTCGCCGTCGCGGTATATAACCACTATAAGCGTTTGCTTCACGCCGAAAAAGGCGAGAAGAACGACGTTGACATCCAGAAAAGCAACGTTCTGCTGATAGGTCCGACCGGAGTCGGCAAGACCTATCTTGCGCAGACGCTCGCAAAAACTCTCAAAGTGCCGTTCGCTATCGCGGACGCGACCACACTGACAGAAGCGGGGTACGTCGGCGAAGACGTCGAAAATATCCTGCTCCGTCTCATCCAGGCGGCGGACTACGACGTCGAACTGGCTGAAAAAGGCATCATCTATATCGACGAGATCGACAAGATCTCGCGCAGGAGCGAAAACCGCTCTATCACCCGCGACGTATCCGGCGAGGGCGTCCAGCAGGCGCTGCTCAAAATACTCGAGGGAACGGTATCGAACGTGCCTCCGCAGGGCGGACGCAAGCATCCCAATCAGGAATTCATACAGATCGACACCTCGAACATCCTCTTTATCTGCGGCGGAGCCTTCGACGGACTTTCCGATATTATCGAGAAACGCTCCGGCAATCAGGGACTCGGCTTCGGAAGCGTCATCAAGACCAAAGAAGAGAAGAAAAAAGACCGCATCTTCAAGAACGTCGTCTCGCACGACATCGTGAAATACGGTCTCATCCCGGAACTCGTGGGACGTCTTCCCGTCATTGTCGGACTCGACGACCTCGACAAAGACGCGCTCGTCCGCATACTGACCGAGCCGAAAAATTCGCTCGTCAAACAGTACAAGGAGCTGCTTTCGATGGACGGAGTCGAGCTTTCGTTCACCGAAAAAGCGCTTGACCGCATCGCTGATCTGACTATCGAACGCGGCACCGGCGCGCGCGGGCTCCGCTCCGTTATGGAAGAATTCATGCGCGACGTGATGTACGACGTGCCGTCGAAAAAAGGGGTAAAGTCGGTCCGTATCACCGAAAAAACGGTAGACCGCGCCGAAGGACCCGAATACGGGACGGAAACGAAAACCGAAACAAAAGGCAAAAAAACTCTCGCATAAAGCTACGCGAGAGTTTTTTCTCCCAAAGGACAAAACAAAGCAAAGGAACGCGAAAGATATGACGACAAGCAGAAAAAAAGCGTTGTTCATCGTGAACCCCGTTTCCGGTAAAATGAGGATAAAAAACGAGCTTTTCGCGATACTCAGGCTTTTTTCCGACTCCGGATATGAAAGCTCCGTGCTTATGACTTCAAAGCGCGGCGACGCGACGTCGTTCGCTTTATACTGCCCGCCGGAGTACGACGTCATCGTGGCGTGCGGAGGCGACGGAACGCTCAACGAAGTCGTATCCGGACTTATGCAGAGACCCGAAAACGAACGTCCGAAGGTCGGATTTATCCCCGCGGGTACGACGAACGATCTCGCCGAAACGCACGGGATCCCGAAGGATCCGAAAAAGGCGGCGGAACTGATAATCTCGGGAAACGCCGCAAAAAACGACGTCGGCACGTTCAACGACTCGCGTTATTTCAACTACGTCGCGTCCTGCGGCGCGTTCGCTGACGTGTCTTATACCACGTCTCAAAGCGCAAAACATATGCTCGGTCACTTCGCGTACGTCCTCGGCGGGATCAAAAGCCTCGCCGAGATCAAACCGCGCAAAATGAAGATCACGAGCGACGAATACTCCGAAGAAGGCGAATTCGTCTACGCCGGCGTCACCAACGCCCTCTCCGTCGGAGGTATGTTCAAGTTCGATAAGAACGACGTCTCCCTCGACGACGGAAGATTTGAAGTCCTGCTCGTCCGCAAACCCATAAACGCCTCGTTCTATTTCGATATGATGAAAATGCTCTCGAAAAAAGTCTACGACGATAAGAGCGTCGTCTTTTTCCGCGCGTCCGATATAAAGATCGAGTGCGAAACGCCTGTCGGCTGGACCGTCGACGGCGAACACGCCGGCGACATCAGGTCCGCCCATATACTCAATATCTGCGGCGGTATCGAGATAATAAAGTGAAAAAAATAAATAAATATATGCGATATGCGGGGATGACTTTTTTGAAAAAAAGTCATCCCCGCACCCCTTTCAAAAAACTTAAAGAAGGAAAGATAAACAAGAATTTAGCGGAGTAAGACAGAATGAAAAATCGGAAACAAAGGACAAAACATTGAGCGAAGGAGAGGCACAGACCCAAGGCTCCTTTTGGATAAAGGGAGCCTTGGTGGAAACCGCTTCCGTATGCTCACAAGGTGAAGTCTGTGGCTACCATCTGTAAAGCAATCGTTACCCCGCTAAATTCTTGTTTATCTTCACCTACGAAGCCGAGCCATTTGGCAGTTATGTAAACGGTTGTCGCTGAATGAACGGTAGTGTTCCAAATGGCGATGCGAACGATTATTACAAGCGGAAGAACAAGACAACATCTACGGAGTGAGATAAATGATTATACCCCTCGTTTAGGTGTGGGGAGGTCGAGGAGGGGAGGAGTTGCGCTTCCGCGCGAATGCGGCGGAAGTGCCTCCTAACCCCCTCCTCGTTGCCCTTTCTTT
>CACZZA010000019.1 GCA_902785485.1 uncultured Ruminococcus sp.
TTATACTATCCGCGTCCGTAAATCAAGAGAAAAAGGATAAAAAATTATAATTTGAACGGATTTTGTTTTTTCGCGTTCAGAAACGCTTCCGAAGGGAAGCGGGTTTGTCAAAAAAACCGCCGGGCATAAAAAAGTTCGGGAGGAACTATCCGAAGCTCCTCCCGAAGGGTTTTATTCAGTCCGATAACCGGCTTTTTTTTTTTTTTTTTGATCGATCTCGAGCGTTTTGATCGTTTTGCCGCGCTGCGCGCTCGCGTCCTTTACGACGACGACCTTTTCCTCTATGAGTTTATCGAGCGCGGACGAGACGTACGCGCGTTCGGTCGAGTAGGCTCTCGACACGAAGTCGACGGTGCCGCGGTAGGTCGGGTATTTTTTGTTGTTCGAGGTCTTGTTGGAATCGTGTATCTTCTGAACGCTGTTAAGAATGTTCTCGATACACGAGTACAGCTTTTCGTCGCGGTGCGGTATCTCGACGGTCCAGCTCGCGCTGTTGCGGAGCTGAGCGGAAATCGCGTCCTTGACGCCGTAGATACCCACTTCCTTGCCGCATTTGGTGACCAAAAACGACGCGACGGAGCTGAAATGCCCGTCTCCGGTAAAAATAATAAAGGTATCTATCCCGTAAGAGTTGATCGCTTTCTGATAGATGTGGTCAAGCATTATGAAGTCGGTGAAGTCCTTTTTGTGGAACGCAGAGGCGTTCTGCGTTTCGATGATGGTGTTCGAGACTTCGCGGATACGCGGGATCTCGAGACGAAGCGCCGTGTTTGAAAAATCGGCGAAGAAAACCGTATCGACCACATTGTATTTGGTTGAGATCTCTCTGTACCATTCCTTTATATCGGGTTTGGTACGGTACATTTTATCAAGCGATATATACCAGTGTTCGTAATCGACGAACGCGACAGCTCGCGGTCTTTTATCGGACCGATGTCTGTTGAACAGCTTGAACATCGGTGTAATTTACTTATCCTCCTTTCCCTGAAGATTTGCCATCCTGAACCGATTATACATCATTTTCGGAAAAAACGCAACATTTTTTTGAAGAAAAACAAATATGGATTGAATAGCGCGAGTTTTTTTGATATAATAATATGCGAACGATTATAATTAACGGAGTATCAAATTATGAAAAAAATGCTCGTCATCGACGGAAACAGCGTCATAAACCGCGCGTTTTACGGAGTCCGTCCGCTCTCTACGCGAGAGGGGATCCCGACCAACGCGATCTTCGGCTACGTCAATATATTGCTCAAAAATCTCGAGTCGGTCTCACCCGACTACGCCGCGGTCGCGTTCGACCTTAAAGCTCCGACGTTCCGTCACAAAATGTACGGTCAGTATAAAGCGGGCAGACGCCCCACTCCTCCGGAGCTGTTATCGCAGTTCCCTTACGCAAAGGAAGTGTCAAAGGCGATGGGTCTTTCCGTCGTTTCTCTCGAAGGATATGAAGCGGACGACATTCTCGGGACTCTGTCCCGTATGGGCAACGAGAGAGGGATCGAAGTTTATCTCCTGACCGGAGACCGCGATTCGCTCCAGCTCATCGGGGATAACACGAAAGTTCTGCTCGCGACAAACACCGACACCGTTCTGACGGGAAGAGAAGAATTCAGGGCGAAATACACGGTCGAACCCGAACAGTTCGTCGACGTCAAGGCGCTGATGGGCGACTCGAGCGACAACATTCCCGGAGTCGCGGGGATCGGAGAAAAGGGCGCTGTCAAACTGATCTACGAAGCGGGATCGCTCGAAAAGCTTTACGCCTCGCTCGATGAGATGAAGCTGAGTCCCGCGCTGCGCCAAAAGCTCGAAACCGGCCGCGAGTCGGCGTTCCTGTCGCAGAAGCTCGCGCGTATCGAACGCGAGGCGCCTCTCGGGATAGAGCTTGCGGATATAGAATACAAAGGCATAGACAAGCCGGCGCTCTATCCGCTCTTTACGAAGCTCGAATTCTTCGCTTTTCTCAAACGGCTCGGACTTTCGGAAAACTCCGTCGCGGGGAAAAGCGAAAAAACGGAATACAAGGAAACGGACGGCGGGACTTTGCTCTCGCTCGACAGGACTTGCGTTTACGCGATAGATCCCGATATTGAAAACGGGAAGCTTTACGTTTCGGGCGAGGGTACGGATCTCTGCGTCCCGATCGAAGAGGCGGCGGGATTTCTTTCGGATCCGTCGTTCAAAAAAGCGGTCTACGATGCAAAAAGGCTCTATACCCTGTTTGACGGAGAGGGCGCCGCTCTCGAAGGGGTTGCTTTCGACTGCCTGCTCGCGACATATCTGCTCAAAGCGGGAGAGAGCGTCGGAGATCTCGGCGCAGCGGCGACGTCATATCTGAACGAAGCGTACACCGGAGAATGCGGCGGCGCGTCGAACGTGATATACCGTCTTTACAAGGTGCAGCAGACCGAACTCGTGAATAAAGGGATGGACAAGCTCTTGCGCGAGATCGAGCTTCCGACGTCGCGCGTGCTTTTCAATATGGAAAAGCGCGGATTCAAGATCGAGACGGAGGGACTCAAAAAATACGGCGAGAGGCTCGAAAAAGCCGAGGAGACGTTCAAAGAGAATATTTACATCGCCGCGGGATGCGAGTTCAATATCAATTCTCCCAAACAGCTCGGCGAGATCCTGTTTGAAAAGATGGGATTTCCGGCGGTGAAAAAGACTAAAACGGGATACTCGACGTCGGCGGAGGTGCTTGAAAAGCTCCGTCCGTACGCGCCGATAATCGACGATATCCTCGACTACCGCGCGGTCGCAAAGCTGCGTTCGACATACGTCGACGGACTGCTCGCGGCGTGCGACGAAAACAAACGCGTCCACACCGTTTTCAAACAGGCGCTGACAGCGACGGGCAGGCTTTCGTCTACCGAGCCTAACCTGCAGAACATCCCGATACGCACCGAGCTCGGACGCGAGCTCCGCAGGTTTTTCATCGCCGACGGCGACGACCGCGTCCTTATCGACGCCGACTATTCGCAGATCGAACTCCGCCTGCTCGCGCATATATCCGGCGACGAGACGATGAGGGAGGCGTTCCGCAACGAGACCGACATCCACAGTCTGACGGCGTCTCAGGCGTTCCGTGTCCCGCTCTCGGCGGTCACTCCCGAGATGAGAAAAAAAGCGAAGGCGGTCAATTTCGGCATTATTTACGGTATGGGCGATTTCTCGCTCGCGAGCGACATCCACGTCACGAAAAAAGAGGCGGCGGAGTATATCAAGAGCTATTTCGAGAAATACCCCAAGGTCGACGAATACCTTAAAAACACCGTCAAAGAGGCGTATGAAAAGGGATACGTCGAAACTCTGTTCGGCAGACGAAGGGCCATACCGGAGCTTACCTCGCAAAAGGCGACGATGCGTAAGTTCGGCGAACGCGTCGCCATGAACAGTCCGATCCAGGGCACTGCCGCGGACATAATAAAGCTCGCGATGATAAACACCGAGCGCGCGCTCGGCGAGAGCGGACTTGACGCCGTTCTGATAATGCAGGTACACGACGAACTCATAGTGGAATCATCGAAAAAGGACGCGGACGAAGCGATGGAGCTTCTGCGCCGCGAGATGGAAAACGCCGTTTCGCTCTCGGTCCCGCTGACGGTCGACGTTCACAAGGGGAAAAGCTGGTTCGATTGCAAATAACACAAAAAGTTTTTGCTATTTTAACGGTTTGAACACATTTACGGATTATAATATTCATAACGCTATTGAAAAATAACTCATAATATAGTATAATTATCGTTGCGCCGCGCGTCAAAGCGGCGGGAAAAGGAGACAAGACCATGGCAAAACTGCTCAAAAGATCGGATAAATTCGAGGGAGCGAAAGGACCCGTTCTGACGATAGTGATGGACGGCGTCGGTATCGCGCCCGATTCGGAAGGAAACGCGTTCACTCGCGCATATACGCCTACTCTCGACAGACTTATGAAAGAGTACCCGACCCTCGTCATCAAGGCGCACGGCACCGCGGTCGGACTTCCCGGAGACGAAGATATGGGCAACTCCGAGGTCGGACACAACGCGCTCGGCTCGGGACAGGTGTTCAGCCAGGGAGCGAAGCTCGTTTCCGAATCGCTCGAGAGCGGACTCATGTTTACAAAAGACGCCTGGAAGAGCCTTATCGCAAACGTAAAGGACAACGGCTCGACCCTGCATTTTCTCGGTCTGTTCTCCGACGGAAACGTCCACAGTCACATTGACCATCTCAAAAAAATGATCGTCCGCGCCAAAGAGGACGGCGTCAAAAAAGTACGGGTACATATCCTGCTTGACGGACGCGACGTCGGCGAGACCTCCGCGCTCGATTACGTCAGACCGTTCGAGGACTTCCTTTCCTCGCTCCGCGACGGTTCGTTCGACGTTTGCATCGCTTCCGGCGGCGGCAGGATGAAGATAACGATGGACCGCTACGAAGCTAACTGGGCGATGGTCGAAGAGGGGTGGAAGACCCACGTTCTCGGCGAGGGACGTTTCTTCGCGTCCGCCGAGGAAGCCATAACCGCGTACAGGAACGAGTATCACGTCATCGACCAGGATCTTCCTCCGTTCGTTATAGCGAGTGACGGCAAGCCCGTCGGACAGATAAAGGATCACGACTCGGTCATATTCTACAACTTCCGCGGCGACCGTTCCATCGAGATCTCCAAGGCGTTCGAGACCCGCGATTTCGATAAATTCGACCGCAAATACTATCCCGACGTTATGTACGCGGGTATGCTCGAATACGACGGCGACCTCCATATCCCGTCGCGCTATCTCGTAGATCCGCCCACCATCACCAACACGATGGGCGAATACCTTTCGGACAGCGGCGTCGCTCAGTACGCGCTCTCCGAAACGCAGAAATACGGTCACGTCACCTACTTCTGGAACGGCAACAAGAGCGGCAAGTTCAACGACAAGCTCGAGACCTATGTCGAAGTCCCTTCCGACGTCGTACCGTTCGAGCAGAGACCGTGGATGAAGTGCGCCGAGATCACCGATAAGCTCATAGAAGCGCTTAAAAGCGGCAAATATAAGGTGCTGAGGGTCAACTTCCCGAACGGCGATATGGTCGGACATACCGGCAACTTCCAGGCTACGAAGATAAGCCTTGAAGCGCTCGACCTCTGTATCTCCCGCATCATTGAGGCGCTCGACGAGGTCGGCGGAGTCGCGATAATCACCGCGGATCACGGAAACTCCGACGAAATGTACGAGCTCGACAAACAGGGCAACATCAAAAAGGACAAGAACGGTAAACCGAAGGCTAAGACGAGCCACACGCTCAACCCCGTACCGATGATAATTTACGATAAATACTACTCCGATAAATACAAAGTCAAAGACGGAAAATTCGGTCTTTCCAACGTGGCAGGCACGGTGATAAACCTGCTCGGATACGAGAAACCCGAGATGTGGGACGAATCGGTCATTGAATTCAACTGAAACGCCTCGCGGACTTTTGACTTGAAAAACGGGAAAGGAGGATAACGGCAAATGATACGCAGACACGCTCTGTCAGACGAAGACAGCGAAAGGATCGCGAAAGAACTGGAGATCTCTTCGTCCGGACACGGCAAAAAAGTTTCCGCGGAAAAGCCGGAAAGCGCTTTCGCGCCCGAGCCTGAAAAAGACTCCGGAACGGCGGGCGAAGAAGCGTTCGTTTCCGAAGCTGCGCCGGGAACGGAACAAATACCGCAAAGCGCGCTTTCGGGAGCGGAGACGTCCGTCGGGAGCGCCGGGCAGAAAGAAACGGTACGCGAGTACGTTCCTTTTCCGGACGGCACGGGATCTCCGGAAGACAACGCTTCCGCGGAGCCCGATCTGATACCCGAAGAGTCTTTTGAAGAAGAGACTGAGGACGAATACGTCGCTCACGAATTCGTCAACACTCTGAGAAAGACCAAAGAGAAAAAACGGCGGACTCTGCGAAAAAGCCGCAAAGTCATGATACGCCGCGTCCTGCTTCTCGTCAGCATCGTCGCCTTCCTCGTTTCGATCTATATGATAACGAAAGAGGTCTTCTCCGGTATGGAGGCAAAGCGTTTGTACGACGACCTCCAGGAGAACTTTTCCGAAAGTCTGACGCGAAACGGCAACACCGTTTCGCCGTCGACGCGTATGGTCACGGACGTCCCGACTCCTCCTTACGGGAGCGACAGACTGGAGCTTGACAGCTCGGTACGCATACCGACAAAGAGCAACGCGGATTTCAAAAAACAGCAGGCAAAGCTCGCCTCTTTCAAGATAGAGAACCCGGACACTTACGGCTGGATAAAGGTCGACGGAACGAACATCAACTATATCGTCGTAAAGGGATGGGACAACGTTTACTATCTCGACCATACCTACGCGAAGTTCTACAATCCGCTCGGAACGATCTTTGCGGACTTCCGCAACGGCGACAATATGCTTGATAATTACAACACGGTCTTTTACGGTCATAACGCGACCTATCAGAACCAGATGTTCAATCAGCTCACCAATCTGCTTTCCCGCGATTCTTTCAACGCCAACAGATATATCACGGTCTACACGACTTACGGGATACTGACGTACGAGATTTTCTCGATCTACGAGACGGATATAGCGTTCCAGTATTACAGGATCTATTTCAACAACGGCTATTCGTTCATATCCTGGGCGAACGCGGTGCGCGACCAGTCTCTGTTCGTACGCGAGGGTATGGCTCCGTTTACGGCTTCCGACCGCATACTGACGCTTTCGACCTGCACTAACGGAGTGAACACGCGCAGATACGCGGTCCACGCGAGACTCGTCTCCATCGAGGTGGACTGACATGAAGGTTTCGGTCGTTATCCCGTGCTACAACGAGGAAAACAGAATAGAAAACTGCGTGAGCCGTCTATCCGGGTATCTTTCCGCAAAATACCCGGATTATGAGATCGTTCTGTCAAACGACGGAAGCACCGACCGCACCGCTTCCCTCGCCACAAAAGCGGCGGAGGCGGATCCCAACGTAAAGTGCGTGGGATACGAACGCAACCGCGGAAAAGGGTGCGCCGTGCGAACGGGGATGCTCGCGGCGGAAGGCGACTTTATAATATACACGGATTGCGACCTTGCCTACGGGACGGAGCCGATAGGGCGCGCGGTCGATCTTGCGTGCGAAAAGGGGTACGGCGTCGTTCTCGGTTCTCGAAATCTCGACAAAGAGAGCTACGAAGGCTATACCTTCACGCGCAAGATCATGTCGAAGATCTATTTGCGTGTGATCTCGGCGGCTTCGGGCTTTTCTCACAGCGATTCGCAGTGCGGCTTCAAAGCCTACCGCAGAGACGCCGCCCGCGACGTTTTTTCCGAATGTGAGATAGATTCGTTCGCGTTCGATCTCGAAGCGCTCATCAAAGCCGAGAACAAGGGATATAAGATCGGCGAAATGCCCGTTAAGATCATCGAACACGACGAAAGCAAGTCGAAGATACGTCCGGTGCGTGATACGCTGAAGATGCTGCGCGACATACGCAGGATCAAAAAGAAAGAAAAGATTCTTCGCGATAATAAATAACAGACGTTCGGGAGCGCCGTTTTTTCGTGCGCTCCGAACGGTTTTTTGAAAGCCGCTGTCCGCAATAACGGCAACAGGGGAGCGGACGCGCGGGGCGTACGGTATAATGACCGTAGGCAGGCGGCGCGGGGCGTATCAAAAAGTTATCATTTCAGAGAAAGGAGCGAGAGAGATGGCGGATAAATTCATTCTTCATTCTCCTTATAAACCCACCGGGGACCAACCCGAGGCGATAGAAAAGCTCGCCGCGGGAGTCGAAGCCGGGATGAAGGAACAGACCCTGCTCGGAGTCACCGGCTCGGGCAAGACCTTCACGATGGCGAACGTGATAGCAAAGGTCAACCGTCCGACGCTCGTTCTCGCGCACAACAAGACCCTCGCGGCTCAGCTCTGCTCGGAGTTCCGCGAGTTCTTTCCGGAGAACGCGGTCGAGTATTTCGTTTCGTACTACGATTATTACACGCCGGAGGCGTATATCCCCGGCAAGGATCTGTATATAGAAAAAGACGCTCTTATCAACGACGAGATCGACAAGCTCCGCCACTCGGCTACGTCGTCGCTCCTTGAGCGGCGGGACGTCATCATCGTGTCGAGCGTTTCGTGCATATATTCCCTCGGCGATCCGCAGGAATACAAAAATATGGTGCTGTCTCTCCGCCCGGGGATGCAGATAGATCGCCGCGAAGTCATCAAACGGCTGATAGAGATGAGCTACGACCGCAACGACGTCAACTTCGTCCGCAACAAATTCCGCGTCCGGGGCGACGTCGTCGAGGTGTTCCCGTCGTCAGAGGGCGAAAAGGCGCTCCGGATCGAGTTTTTCGGAGACGAGATCGACCGTATCGCCGAGATCAACGTCGTGACCGGCGAGATCATCCGCCGTCTGTCGTTCGTGATGATATTCCCCGCAACGCACTACGCCATGACCTCCGAACGCCGCGACAAGGCGCTCGAACAGATAGAAGAAGAACTCGAAGAACGCGTCGCCCACTACGAGGCGGAAGGCAGGCTCATCGAGGCGCAGAGGATCGCGGAACGCACGAGGTACGACCTCGAGATGCTGCGCGAGGTCGGCTTCTGCCACGGCGTCGAGAACTACTCCCGCGTGCTTTCGGGGCGCGAGCCGGGGTCTACTCCCTACACTCTGCTTGACTTTTTCCCGAAGGATTTCCTTATGTTCATCGACGAGTCGCACGTCACGCTCCCGCAGGTGCGCGGAATGAGCGGCGGCGACCGCGCGAGAAAGACCAACCTCGTCGAATACGGTTTCCGTCTGCCGTCGGCGTTCGACAACCGTCCGCTGTTCTTCGGAGAATTCGAGAACAAGCTAAATCAGGTCATATACGTTTCCGCGACGCCGGGCGAGTATGAAAAACAGCGCTCCGACCAGGTGGTCGAGCAGGTCATACGTCCTACGGGACTCGTGGATCCCGAGATCGAAGTACGTCCGGTAAAGGGACAGGTCGACGACCTTATGGGTGAAATAAGGGAGCGCGCGGAGCGCAACGAGCGCGTGCTCGTCACGACTCTGACGAAGAAAATGGCGGAGGACCTCACGGAATACCTCGCCTCGAACGGACTCAAGGTCAAATATATACACCATTCTATAGACACTATGGAGCGTATGGAGATCGTGCGCGACCTGCGTATGGGAGAGTTCGACGCGCTCGTGGGCATCAACCTGCTACGCGAAGGACTCGACATCCCCGAGGTCTCGCTCGTCGCGATACTCGACGCGGATAAAGAAGGATTCCTGCGCAGTGAGACCTCGCTGATACAGACCGTCGGGCGCGCCGCGAGAAACGTCGGCGGCAAGGTCATAATGTACGCCGAGTCTGTCACCGACTCCATGCAGAGGGCGATAGACGAAACGAACCGCCGCCGCGCGATCCAGAGCAAATACAACGAGGAGCACGGCATCACTCCGCAAAGTATAAAAAAGAAGGTCTACGACGTCATAGACATAGGACTCAAGAACGAGAAAGCGGAAGCGAAAAAGAAAAAGAAGCTATCTCCGAAGGACAGAGAGAAGCAGATCGAGGAATACACGCGCGAAATGAAGGAATGCGCCAAGAGGCTCGACTTCGAGCGGGCGGCGTACCTGCGCGACCTTATCGTAAAATTACAGAAGGAAAAGAAAGCGTAAGCAAATGGAAAAGAAACTCACGGTGCGCGGAGTACGCGTAAACAACCTTAAAAACATAGATCTGACGATCCCGCGCGACAAGTTCGTCGTTTTCACGGGACTTTCCGGCTCGGGTAAGTCTTCTCTTGCTTTCGATACGATCTACGCCGAGGGACACAGACGCTTCGTCGAGTCGCTGTCGTCGTACGCGCGTATGTTCCTCGGACAGCTCGACAAGCCCGACATAGATTTTATCGACGGTCTGTCGCCGTCCATTTCGATAGATCAGAAAACGACCTCGAAAAACCCGCGTTCGACCGTGGGAACGGTCACCGAGATATACGACTATCTCCGTCTGATGTACGCCCGTATCGGCGTGCCGCACTGTCCCGTCTGCGGCAAGGAGATAAAGAAGACGACCGTCGAATCCATCCTCGGGATGGTCTCGCGTCTCGAGGAGGGAACGCGTTTTCTCGTGCTTTCTCCCGTCGTCCGCGGCAAGAAGGGGATGCACGAAAAGGTCTTCGAATCCGCGCGGCGCGACGGCTACGTCAGAGTGCGCGTCGACGGCGAGACGTTCGACCTTGAAGACGAGATAAAGCTCGACAAAAACAAAAAGCACGATATAGAGATCGTGGTCGACAGGCTCGTGATGCGTTCCGACATCCGCGCGCGGCTTTCCGACTCCGTCGAGAACGCGCTGAGCCGTTCGGAGGGGAACCTCATAATCTCCGTGCTCGACCGCGACGGCAAAAAAATAAAAGATATGCCGTTTTCGCTCAACTACGCCTGCGAGGAGCATAAGATAACGCTCCCCGATCTTTCGCCGCAGATGTTCAGCTTCAATAACCCGATCGGCGCGTGCGAGGCGTGCGCGGGACTCGGCGAAACTCGGAGCGTCTCGGTAGACAAGCTCATCCCCGACAGGAGCCTTTCGCTCCGCGAAGGAGCTATCGCCTGCAACGGCTTCAAAACGCTCGAGGAAGAAACGTGGAACGGTCCGATGTTCGAGGCGGTCGGAGAAAAGTTCGGATTCACACTCGACACGCCGATAAAGGACTATTCAAAAGAGGCGTTCAACGCGTTAGCATACGGCACGGGAGACGAGATATACTACGTTACCCGGTATTTCAAGGGCGTGGCGAAGCATCAGGTCACCAAATATCCGGGACTTGTCGGAATGATAAACTCGCGTTACGAGATGATGCACAACGAGTATTACGAGCAGTTCATAGAGGACGCGCCCTGCCCCGTCTGCGAGGGCAAGAGGCTCAAAAAAGAGGCGCTCGCCGTC
Organism: uncultured Ruminococcus sp.; assembly: GCA_902785485.1. Classification (GTDB taxonomy): domain Bacteria; phylum Bacillota; class Clostridia; order Oscillospirales; family CAG-272; genus RUG13077. The sequence continues at coordinate 10,944 of CACZZA010000019.1, forward strand.
ACGGTGGGCGGAAAGAATATCAACGAGTTCTGCGATATGTCGGTATCAGACGCTCTCGATTTTGTCGAAGGGCTCGACCTTGACGACACAGACCGCGAGATCGCCCGCGAGATACTCAAGGAAATAAAGTCGCGCATAGGCTTTCTCAAAAACGTCGGACTCGATTACCTCTCGCTTTCGCGTAAGGCGGGGACTCTTTCGGGAGGCGAGGCGCAGCGTATCAGGCTAGCGACGCAGATCGGCTCGTCGCTGATGGGCGTTATGTACGTTCTTGACGAGCCGTCGATAGGACTCCATCAGCGCGACAACCGCAAGCTTATAGACACTCTCAAAAAGTTCCGCGATACGGGCAACAGCCTTATCGTCGTCGAACACGACGAGGAAACGATGCTCGAAAGCGACTATATCGTCGACATAGGTCCCGGAGCGGGTATCCACGGCGGCGAGATAGTAGCTCAGGGGACTCCGCAGGAGATAATGGAGTGCAAAAACTCGATCACCGGCGATTTTCTGTCGGGAAGACGAAAGATCGCGATCCCCGAAAAGAGGCGCAAGGGCAGCGGAAAAGTCCTGACCGTGCGCGGAGCCTGCGAACACAATCTCAAAAACATCGACGTTTCTTTTCCGCTCGGCGTGTTCAACTGCGTGACGGGCGTATCCGGCTCGGGCAAATCCTCGCTCGTGAACGGCATACTCTATCAGGCGCTCGCAAAGGAACTGAACAGAGCATACACCTATCCCGGCAAGCATAAGACGATAGAGGGGATAAACGAACTCGACAAAGTCATCAACATAGACCAGAGCCCGATAGGACGAAATCCGCGCTCCAATCCGGCGACTTATACCGGACTGTTCACCGACATACGCGATCTGTTCGCCAAGACTCCCGACGCGAAGGCGCGAGGCTACGGTTCGGGGCGTTTCAGCTTCAATCTCAAGGGCGGACGGTGCGAGGCGTGCGAGGGCGACGGCGTGAGACGGATCGAAATGCACTTCCTTCCCGACGTTTACGTCACCTGCGACGTCTGCAAGGGCAAACGCTACAACCGCGACACGCTTGACGTCAAGTACAAGGGCAAGAACATTTTCGACGTGCTCGATATGACCGTCGAAGAGGGACTTTCGTTCTTCAAGAGCATACCCAAACTGAAAAACAAGCTCCAGGTCCTCTACGACGTCGGACTCGGATATATAAAGATCGGACAGTCCGCGACGACTTTGTCCGGCGGCGAGGCGCAGAGGGTCAAGCTCGCGACCGAGCTGTCGAGAAGAAGCACGGGACGAACGCTCTATATCCTCGACGAGCCGACGACGGGACTTCACACCGCCGACGTCGAAAGACTCATTTCGATACTCGACAGGCTCGTTTCCGAAGGAAATACCGTCATCGTCATCGAGCACAATCTCGACGTCATCAAGACCGCGGACCATATAATCGACCTCGGTCCCGAGGGCGGGGAGGGCGGCGGAAGAGTCGTCGCGTCCGGCACTCCCGAAGAGGTCGCAAAAGTCAAAGAGTCATACACCGGGCAATTCCTCGCCAAAGTGTTGAATGATAAAAAAACCGAGAAAAGAGGTAAAACAAAATGAAAAAAGTATTGGTATTCCTGCTTGCGCTCTCGCTGATGCTGCCCCTGCTCGCATCGTGCGGAGATACCGCGGCTCCCGCGGCGGAAACGGCTGCCGAGACCGAAAGCGGAGGAAAAAAGAATACCGCATTCACTCCCGACAAGCTCGAACCCACGACCGAACAGCTCCGCGACGCGGTATATAACTATATGTACGAGATGAGCCAGGTCAAGTGGAAGACGCCGGAAACCATCGACCTCAGCGAAAAGATCCATCCGAAACTTATTTTCCAGAAGAACGTCGAGTACACCGGAGTTCCTTATACATATACCAATAAAAACCTTGAAGTTTTCCTCTCCAAGCTCGAAGACGGGATCTATCAGGGACCGTACACCGACTCCGGCGCTATCGGCAACACCTGCTCCTCGTCGATAGTTTCGGCGTATCAGCAGATCTCGCCCGACATCCAGCTGACCAACACGGTCAGTATGCTCCCGCTCTCGGGCAAAGGCGGACTCAAAGTCGGAGACTACGTAATAAACGCCGACGACACCTGCGCCGAAGACGTCGTCAAGCACAACGACGCGGAGGTCATTTACGACTCCTATTCCAAACTCCAAAAGGGCGACTACGTCGTTTCCGCGGCTGGCACGTGGGGCAACACCGGACACGCGAGAATGGTAGTTGAAGTCAATATCACGAACGCGGGCAACGGCAAGATCAATCCGCACCGCAGTACCGTCAAGACGATAGAACAGACAAACTCTTTCGATCCCGATAGCAAGCTGAAAACGACCTGGTGGGTGCATCACGAATACACCTTTACCGCTCTGTATGAAAAATCCTATCTTCCCTGCACGATAAAAGAACTCATAGAAGAGCCTGTTCCGCTCAAAGTCACGCTTGAAGGACTCAACACCGCGAAGACGATAACCGGAGGCTCTCTGCGCGGCACGATAAAAGCGAACTATATGATAAGATCGCTCACGCTGAAAGTTACGAACGAAGCGGGCGAAGACGTCGTCAACGAGACCTATTCCAACTGGTCGCAGAACTTCGGATTTGCCGGAAAAGAAACGCCCGAGGGACTTACCGACCTTCCCGCAGGCAAATACACCTGCCGTATGATCATCGGAACCGTTATCGGACAGGCTGCCGTCAACGGCTTCGACTTTACCGTAAAATAAAATGAGCGTACCTGAAAAACCGTCCGATCCGCGTGAACAAGTCCTTCGTATGATGCTCGATATGAGCAGAGTGGAGTGGACTCCCGAAGAGGATATTGACCTCAGTTATATAAAAGACGCGCTTATCTATCGTAAGGGAGTCGTTTATAACGGGATCATATACGCGTCAAAGCATCGCTGTACGCTCGAGGAGTTTACGTCCCGGCTTCGGAACGGTGTCTACGTCGGACCGACGGACAAAACGGGAATAGTCGGCAACAGCTGTTCTTCGGCTCTGATAAACTGTTGGAAGACCGTGTATCCCGCTCTGCTCGCGACGAACAGTTACACGCTCCTTCCGCTCGGAGAAGGGGGAACTCTCCCGGTCGGAGAATACGTGATCGCGGACAGCGACGCGTCCTCGGGCGACGTGGTCTCTCGCAGCGGGCGGGACGCGATTTACCGTTCATACGCGTTTGCGAGAGCGGGCGACGCGCTCGTTTCCGCGGGCGGAGAACAGTGGAAAGAGCTTCGCCGCGGACATACCCGTATGGTGATGAGCGTCAGTACGGCAGAACGCTCGGACGGGAGAATAGACCCCGCAAGGAGCTTCGTTACGACATTGGAGCAAACGAGCCGGTTTGACAGGTTTTCGGACCTGAATACGACGTGGTGGGTCGGACACGAGTATTCGTTCGCCGATCTTTGCGTTAAGAATTATCTTCCGGTCACTCTACCGATTTTCGGGTAAAACCGCGCCCCGCGGCAACGTCCGCGCGGCGACTGATATTTACTTCGTTTCCGGAACGGAGAATTTTCCGTTTTCCGAAAAATCACCTTGACATCTCGATCAAAGTGTTGTACTATGATCAAAGAAATGTCAAACAAAATCAAAATCGACAAGAAAGGATCATAAATCATGGCAAATTGTCCGAGATGCGGCGCGTTCATTCAGGACGGCGTCCGTGTATGCCCCAACTGCGGAATACAGTTAGGCGAGAATAACAACGGTTTCAACGGTCAGCAACAGTCATACGGTCAGCAGCAGTCCTACGGTCAGCAGCAGTACGGCTACGGTCCCCAGGGACAGCAGTTCAATCAGCAACAGCCCTACGGTCAGCAGCAGTACGGTTACGGACCTCAGGGACAGCAGTTCGGTCAGCCTCCGTACGGTCAACAGCAGTACGGTCAACAGCAGTACGGTCAACCCGGCGGGATCAGCTTCGGTCAGCGGAGCATCGCGCTCGCAATAATCCTCTCCATTTTCACGTTGGGTATTTACAGCATATACTGGCTCGTAAAGATGGCTGACGAGATCAACGAGGCGGCGGGCGAGCCAAACGCCACTTCGGGAGGTATGGTAGCCCTGCTCTCTATCGTTACTTGTGGTATCTATCAGTACATCTGGCTCTATAAATCCGGTGAAAGACTCAACAACGCAAAAGGTATGCGCGGACTTCCGATAGACTCGAGCGCGGGAGTTATTTATCTCGTACTCGCGCTTTTCGGTCTTTCCATCGTTTCCTACGCGCTCATCCAGTCCGAACTTAACAAGATCGCCGCTTACCACGGCGCTCCCGCGGCTTGATGGCGTCCCGTGCAAAAAAAGTGACTTTCGGCGCCCTGATCCTTTTTGCGGTCGGGGCGCTGTATGCGTTGTTCGTGACTCTTACTCATAAAGGCGTTCCCTGCGTGTTCAATCTCGCGACGGGATTGAAATGTCCTGGGTGCGGAGTCTCGCGGATGTGCCTTGCGCTGATAAAGTTCGACTTTGCTGCGGCGTTTCACGCGAACGCGGCGATATTCTGTCTGCTTCCGCTGATGGCGGCGACCGCCGGACGGCTCATCTACGTTTATATCAGATACGGCGCTCTCCGCGACAAGGCGTCGGAGATCGCGGTATGGATCATGATCGCGGTCCTGCTCGTCTTCGGTGTGGTTCGGAATATAATATAACAAGTACAAACAATAAACAAGCTGAGAAGAACGATCTGTTTTGATCCTTTATCTCAGCTTGTTTTCTTTTTAACCGCGCATTTTCTCACCGCGCCGCCGTGCGATGAAATACTTACTTATGAATGTCTGTCATTTTAACAACTTCTTTTTTTACTTGCCGAGCTTCACCGAGGAGGCGCCCGAAGAATAATCGTATTCCGCAAAGAAGCGTTTCAGTCTTACGACGTCGAGCGCGTCGATAACGCTGTCTCCGTTCGCGTCCGCTCCGTCGTCAATATATAACGCTCCGTCACCTGCCGCAAGATGCCTTTTCAGTCTCACGAAGTCGGAGGCGGTGACGTTTCCGTCTCCGTTGGCGTCGCCCCAAATGACGTTCAGCGGTTTGACCCTGACGTTGAACTTAACTTCTATCCCGTCGTTTCCGGGGATCTTGACCGTGATGACGGCGCTTCCTTTTTTGACCGCCGTCAGTGTTCCGTCGCCCGCGACCTTCGCGACGAGTTCGTCGCTGCTGACGAACTCAAGTCCCTCGTATATAAACCCCTCTCCGTAGCTTTTTCCTATAACGGTCTCCGCGCTGATCGTGGCGTAAGGGGTTATTACCGTGTTTTCGGTCTCGCGAATGACGACGTCGTCGGGTCTTGTCAGTTCTGTAACGTACGCGGGGTTGACAAGAGTCTTCTGATACGCCTTTCCGCCCACTCCCGCGACGCCTTCGTCAAGTCCGTTTGAAAACGAGATCTGATTAGTCACGGTCATGCGGTATCTTCCGTCGGAATTGTAAAAACCCGCGAGTCCGATATACTTCGAGTTCGGGTTTATCATCGACGTGTAATGCCCGGTGACTCCGCTTCCGCCCGTTACCCATTCGTTCTTTTCGTCGTACCATTGATCGATACCGGTGATTATGGCGTCGACCGTCGGACGGCTGAAGTTCCACGCGACGTTTTCGTAATTGGTATTCACGTTGTAACCGTAGTTCCACACGCTTTGATTTACCGACAGTCTTCCGTGGTGGAGATATACCGAAGATTCGACGGCGCGCATCGCCGCCACAAGCTCGATCTCTTTCGACCATTTTATAGGGACGTAGTCGGCGGGAGTGAGTATTGCTCCGTTTTTTGCAGGAGAGGGCACTCCTTCGTCGCACGCTTCCTTGCGTATCTCGTTGATGCGCGCGAGGATCGTCTCTTTTTCGCTTTCTCCTATGGTGACGAATTCTCCTTTGATCCCCATCATAAGATTGCCGCCCGTCGCGTGAGGGTAGTCTCCCTCTCGCGGCGCGTATTCGTTCTCCGTGTCTTCGGCAAATACGCGTACCGCTGTTCCGCAGAGCAAAAAGTTAATCACAAGGAGAAGTGACAGAGTTGACAGAATAAACTTTTTCAATTGCTTTTCCTTTCATTTGAGGTCTATCGGAAGCATGACTCCGTGTCCGCCGTAGAAGTGGTTGCCGTCGAGCAGATATTTTTTGACCGAGCGCTGGAAGCTCGATTTTTCTTCAAGCTGTTCGAGCGGCGGGACCTCGCCGAGATTGTACAGGTATTCGAAGACCTCCTCGCCACCGCTCTTGCCGGGGTAGAGAGTGAAGCGGGAACAGAACCGCGTGAGATTGGTCGTTTTGCCCATCAGACGCGGAAGCTCCGGCTCGAGCAGCCACGAATGAAGATGGAACGCCTTGTACACGCCTCCGAAGCAACGGTTTATCAGCTCAAAGCCGCGCATAAGGTCCGCGGTATTGTTTTCGTATTCGAGAGGTCCGCCCGTCGGGATATGTACGTCGATGACGTCGCTCTCCGGTGTGAGGAAGACTTCCCATTCGGACTTCGGAAGCCTTTTCACGGTGTTTTTGCAGATCCCGTTTTCTATCTCATATACGAGATACGCCCCGCTGTCTTCCGTGAAAGAGGCGGTAAAGGCGCCGTCTTCGTCAAGGCATCCGACGCTTCCGAAAACGCGTCCCGAACGGTGGAATTTCACTCCGTCGGGCGCGGGAACAAGGGTGTTTCCGTTTTTCAGTATGACAAACTTTCCGCCGAGCTTCCTTCTTTCAAAGTTGAAACGCCCGACGCGAAGGAGCCTGTTTTCAAGAAAGCCTTCAAGCCACGTCACATAGTCGGAAATACCGTAACGGTGATTGAGCAGTATGAAGTCGCCGAGCTGGTTTTCAAACATATTCTTCGTAAGATATATAACGTCGGAGTCTACCCCTCGCGCGCGAAGACCCTCGACCATCCCGTCAATATGCCAAAGCAGACCGAACATCGGAAGAAAGTCGTACTTTTCGCTGACGCCCTTTTCTTTAGGCTGAGAGGCAGAGGCGACGAGAGCTTTGTTTTTCGTCGACAGGACCTCTGCGAGAAAATAGCAGTACAGCCTGTCGAGCGGATCTTTTTTCGCTTCGGCGGCTATCTCCGCTATATGAGGAGAGGTGTACGTGAATATACCGTGACGCTCAAAATCGAAGATCTCATCCCCGTGTGTTTTGCAGTCCGCTTCCGCCTTTTCCAAAAGCGGGAGATATTCGTCTTTTTTCTCTATCGAAAAAAATTCAAAAAAATCCATCCGTCGATCCTCCGTGTTCTGTTTTTGTTTTCTCCATTTTACACCCGCTCGCGCGTTTTGGCAAGGGGAACGGAAAAAAAGAAGCGCGTTTTTTCGGCGTGCTCCGCTTTATATTTCTTTTTCGTTCGCGTGAGCGAAATATATTTTTTTCGGTCTATGGATCATTATCGCGTTCCAGTCGGCTTTCAGCGAACGCGGATCGGGGTATCCTTCGGCAAACGATAACGGTTCGAGGTCTCCGACAAGACAGTTTCCGTCGTCAAGAACGAGCGACACGCTGTCTTTGCTGTGGCTCGGAGTCGGGACGACTTCGCCGTCGATCCCGAGCGTTTTCAAAAAAGCGCGGCTCGCATCTGTCGGAACGGTCTCCGCGGCGAATTCGTCGACGGGAACGTAGGTGCGCGCGCCGTCTTTTTCGTAAATGCCGTCTGCAAAATGAACGTACGGACGCTGAACGTCAAATACGGCGAGCTTTACCCCGCGCTTCTGAAGCTCGCCGATAAGTCCCGCGTGGTCGGGATGAAAATGCGTCGCCGTAACGTATTTTATCTCGTCAAATCCGATCCCCGCCGCCTTTATCGCTTTGAAAAAGCGCGTGAGGCTCCCCGCTGCGTCGGTGTCGACGAGCAGACCGCCGTTATCTCCGGGGATAAAAAAAGTATTGGTGTTGCCGTATTTCAGTTTTATCATTTTTCCGTTCGTTCTCTCGTGAATAACGTTTGAGAGATCGGGAGGGGCTTTTCTTGAAAACCCCTCCCGTATTATGAGCTTTGTTTATTTTTTCTTCTTTTTGAGCGCGAATATCGCGACCGCGGCGCCTATCGCGGCGGCGGCGACTCCGACGATGACGAGGGTGAGAACGGAAATGCCGCTGTTATCGGAGCTTTCTTCCGTTTTTCCGTCAGTCTTTTCGGCAGAGGACGTCACGTCCGTCGCGGTCGTCCCGCCTATCGCGGTATCGGTGACCGAAGTCTCGCCCGCGGTCTCACCGAGTTCGGTCTCGCTTCCGATGTTTGATGAGGTGTTCTCGTTTACCGTGAGGACAAACCGTTTGTAATCCTCGCCCGCGCTTCCCGAAACGCAGACCGTGAACTCGTACGCGCCGGCTTTGGTCGGAGTGCCGTGCAGCGTGCCGTCTTTTTCGATAGTCAGTCCGGTCTTGTCAAAATCGTTCGCCTTGCCGGGATCGTACCAGATCCCGAAGGTCGCGTCCTTGTCGGTGCAGTTGAACTTGAAGTTGTATTCCGTTCCCTCGACGCCCGCGGGAATGTATTCGTCGCGGATCTCGGTCACCTGCGCGTTTCCTTCGACGACCGTAACGGGAATGACGCTCGAATACGAGAGTCCTCCTTTGGATCCCGCCGCCATCAGTACGTAATAGCGTGTGCCGACGGACGATACGTCGACCTCGACCGAGTTCGAGAACCCATTCGTCTGTGGAAGGGCGATGATCCCCGGCAGAGCGCCGGTAGAGGTCTCGTACCACACGAAATCGAGCTGTTCGCCTTCCTCGCCGGACGCGACTATGCCTGTAAGCGTGAGTTTTCCGTCCGGAGAGATATGCGGGACGAGATCTTCGCTGATCTGGCTTTGCGTGAAGTCGACGGACGCCGCGTACTCGACGCGTTTGTTGTCCGAAAGATAAACCTTGACTTTGGCGGGGACTTTGATCGTAGGCGGAGTCCCGTCCGCGCCGACGGTGACGTAACCTTCGTCGCTGCGTACGGTGTAGTCGCCGTCTGTGATGAGGCAGGACACGAGGGACCCGTCAAGCCCCTGATCGACGGTCTTGAGCTTCATCGTAAAGCGGCGGACGCCGTTCCCGAGGTCTTCGACTTCCTCCGCGACCACGGTGTCGACGAACTTCCTCCACGGCATTTCGTGATGGTCGTCGTAGACTTCGTATTCCGTGCCGTCGTAGGTTATGTACCAGGTCGACTGAGGATCGTTTCCGGCAACTTCGACGGTGAACGTGACGTATGATTCGTCAAAATGCGGGTTTTGAGGCTGCAGCGTGATAACGGGGAGCGTGTCCGCGTGAGCGAATACGGCGCACATTACGAGAGTCAGCGCGCAAAACAGAAAAAATGCGGTCTTTTTCATGGGCCTTTTCCTTTCGGAGCGGTTATTTTGATTTTTGTATTTTCATTATACCGCATAATTTTGAAAATGTCACTATGTTTCGGCGTATTTTTTCAGGTGTTTTTCTTATCTGTATGTTTTTACGTCAAAAACGTCGCAAAAATCTATCTTCTGTCCGTCGAGAACGAGAAACGTATCGCCCACTCTGTCGACGAGACCGCGTTTCTTTTCGTAATCTTCGCCGGTATAATATTCGACCTCGACGGGCGTTCCCCTTTTGAGCGTTATAAGTGTCGCATTGATCTCTTCCGCTCTGTCTTCGGCGAGGATCTTTTTTTCCGTCCGGACCTTTTCCGCCGCACGCAAAAGCTCCCCGTGTCCCCTCAGCGCCGCGAACGGCGCGAATATTTTTGCTCTTTCAGCGCTCACCGCTCTTGTGACCTCCTATCTGCATATTTCTTTCGCGTTTCGTCGCGAACGAGTAGAGATCGTGTCCGCGGAAGAGCGCGTTTTTCCCGTATTTGTTTTTTATCCCTATCAAGGCGTAAGACAGGCGCTTTTCGTTTTCTTTTCCCGCGTCGTCGAACGACAGCTGTTCGCATTTTTCCTTGACCACGTTGCCGAACGCTATCGTTATGCGGCGGATGGGGCGGTCTTTTTCGGTCTTGACCTCATATATGTTTTTGAGCGCCTTCGTGAGGTCCGATAGCGACGACGTCGGGGAGCTGAACTTTCTGCTTCCGCCGGAGTCGCCGTAGTCCGCGTATCCGATGCTCAGGGAGACCGAGTACGTTTCAAGCTCTTTTTCAAACAGCTCGAGCCACAGGGTTTCCGTCATCTCCGAGAGTATGACCTCGGCTTCCGCGTATGCGTAGTCGCGCATAAGCACCTGTCCGCTCGAGAGTGAGTTGTTTTCGGTGCGGTAGTTTTTGATGAGATATTCATAATCGGCGAGCGCATCGTCATAATTCTTGTTCCCGTAAGCGCATTCTGCACGATAGAAATGCGCATTGGCAGCAAACAAT
>CACZZA010000020.1 GCA_902785485.1 uncultured Ruminococcus sp.
TGATGAACTTGTTTTTCATTGTTTTTCCTCTTTATGTTATTGTTTGTCGAGCGCGAGTACTTCCTCTGCGGCTGATAATATCCCTATTTTGCCGCTCTCGTAAGTAAGTCCGCCCTGAAAATACGCGATGAAAGGGTAGCGGAGAGGTCCGTCCGCCGAAAGCTCTATGGACGAGCCGGAGGTGAACGTTCCCGCCGCCATTATGACTTTGTCGGAGTAACCGGGCATATCCCACGGCTCCGGAGTGACGAACGCGTCAACGGGCGAGCCTTTTTGGATCCCGCGGCAGAACGCGCAGAGCTTGTCCCCGTCGAGGAGCTTGACCGCCTGGATTATGTCGTGTCTGTCTTCGTCCCATTCGGGAGAGGTCTCGTAACCCATCTTGCCGAAAATATACGCGGCGAGAGTCGCGGTCTTGAGCGCCTGACAGACCGTATGAGGCGCGTAGAAAAAGCCTTTGTACATATTTTTCAAGGTGTTGAGCGTTGCTCCCGCTTCCGCGCCTATGCCCGAAGAAGTCATACGGTACGAGATCTTTTCGACCGCCTTTTCGCTCCCTGCGACGTAAGCGCCGGTCTCCGCCATTCCGCCTCCCGCGTTTTTGATGAGAGAGCCGACCATAACGTCGCACTCCGGCTCGGACGTTTCCACGAACGCTCCGTAGCAGTTGTCGACGAAAACGTAGGAATCGGGAGAAACGCGCTTTACGAGCGAATAAAGCCCGTTAAGCTCCTCTACCGACAAAGTCCTGCGGTCGAGATAGCCTTTTGAACGCTGAACGTAGACGACCTTATAGTATTTTGAGGAGAGCTTTTCTTTTATCGCTTCAAGGTCGAGACGTTGGTCTTTGAGTTCGAGCTGTTCGTAGGAAATGCCGTAGTCGGCGAGGCTTCCTTCGTCGTTGTGAAGGCTTGTCCCTATGACTTCATCAAGAGTGTCGTAGGGTTTTCCCGCGACGGAGATGAAAGTGTCTCCTGGGCGCAGCAGTCCGAAAAGGGCGACTGTCAGCGCGTGAGTCCCGCTTATCATGGTGTGACGGACGAGCGCCTTTTCTTTTCCGAAGACCTTTGCAAATATCCGTTCGAGCGTGTCGCGCCCCCTGTCGTCGTAGCCGTAACCCGTCGACCCCATAAAGCAGCTTTCGGAGACGCGTTCTTCCCTGAACGCGTCAAGCACCTTTTTCGTGTTTATAAATGAAGTCTTTTCGTATTTTTCGAATATCGGTTTGAGTTTTTCTTCCGCTTCAGCCGTAAGCGAATTAAGATCGATTGTTTCCGTCATTTCATTTGAGTCCTTTGATGATCTGTTTGAACGCGCGTCCTCTTTCCTCAAAGTTTTTGAACGCGTCGAAGCTCGCCGCGGCGGGGGATAGGAGTACGGTGTCGCCCCGCTCGGCTATCGTCGGCACGAAAGAGGCGGCGGCAAGAAGATCGGGTATCTCGTAGATCTTCGTTCCGTTCGTTTTTATAAGCTCGCACCCGTCGAGCGCCGCTTTTATCTTGGGCGCGCATTTGCCGCTCAGTACGACCGCCTTTGCTTTTTTCGCAAGTTCGGGAGCAAGAGGCGCGTAGTCAAGGTTCTTGTCGTAACCTCCGCATAACACTATGAGAGATCTTCCCGTAAAGGCGCCGAGCGCCGCTATGGTCCGCGTGGGGGTAGAGTCTATCGAGCTGTTGTAGTATTTGACTCCGCGCAGTTCGCGGATGAATTCGAGTCTGTGTTCGACTCCGCCGAACGTTTTCGCGACTTTTTGTATCGCTTTTATATCGGCAAGTCCGCGCGTCGCCGCGATCGCCGCCATATAATTCTCAACGTTGTGGACGCCGGGAAGACGTATGTCGCTTATCTTCAGTACGGGTTCGCCTTTAAGACGGATAACGCCGTCCGCGATACAAACGTCTGCGTCGGCTTTGGATGAGAACAGGAGGTTTTCTCCCTTGTGTTCTTCAGCCATTAGGGCGGTGTGGGGATTTGACGCGTTCGTAACGAGAAGAACGTTTCCGGGATTTCTGTATATATTCTTTTTTGCGTCGATATATTCGTTTATATCTTTATGATAATCGAGGTGGTTGGGAGAGATGTTGGTCACGACGGCGCGTTCGGGAGAACGTGTCATCGTCATAAGCTGAAACGAAGACAGTTCGACGACGCAAATATCGTCCTCTTTCATCTTGTCCGCGTCGGGGAGGAGCGGTCTGCCTATATTTCCTCCGAGCCAGACTTTTTTTCCGCTCTCTCTGAGTATCTCGGAAATAAGCGTGGTCGTTGTGGTCTTTCCGTCGCTGCCCGTGATCCCGATGATCTTACACGGACAGATCTCGAAAAACAGTTCCATCTCACTCGTGAGTACAGCGCCGTTTGCTACGGCGTCGGACAAAGACCCTTTGTCCGGACGGATCCCGGGCGAACGGAAAATATAATCGTCGTCGATAGAGTCGAGATAGTTTTCTCCGAGGACGAGCCTGACTCCGCGCTCCTCGAGCGTTTCGGCGAGAACTTCCATTTTGTCGCGCGTACGAATATCGCGCGCGGTGATGATCGCCCCCGCATTGACGAGAAGATCTATAAGAGGCTGGTTTGAAATACCGAGTCCGAGTACGGAGACCTTTTTGCCTCCGAATTTATTTTTGAATATATCGGCAAGTGAAATGATAAGAATACACCCCGTTCGATTTTATACTTTTACTATTATATATATATTCCTCAATATATTCAACCGTTTTCACAAAAAATTTATCTTTATTATCAAAAATTTAAAAAAATCGGTGTAAAAGTCGATTTATTAAGCCTTATCCCGTTGCAAATCACGAGTTTTTATGTTACAATAATACCGTATATATTTTCTTTGTTTCACGGAGGTATTATTTATGAGCGACGCTTATCTGTCGCGCGGAGTCTCTGCTGAGAAGCGCGATGTTCACAAAGCGATAGAAAAACTTGACAGAGGCGTTTTCAAGGGCGCGTTCTGTACGATGATGCCCGACGTTTCGGGCGATCCTGACTACTGTACCGCGATGCACGCGGACGGAGCGGGAACGAAATCCTCTCTCGCTTATATCAAGTTCAGGGAGACCGGCGACTATACCGCGTTTTCGGATATAGCGCAGGATTCTACCGTCATGAACCTCGACGACCTGCTCTGCGTGGGCGCCGTCGGAGGATTTATAATGTCTAACACGATAGGGCGCAACGCCCACAGGATCGACGGGACCGCGGTGAAGCACGTCGTTTCGGGATACGTCGATTTCGTTGAAAAAATGCGTTCTTACGGCGTCGATATAACGATGTGCGGCGGCGAGACCGCCGACGTGGGAGACCTCGTTTCCACCCTTATCGTCGACTCCACGTTCTTCGTCAGAATGAAGAGAAGCGACGTCATCAACTGCGAGTCTATCCGTCCCGGCGACGTCATAGTCGGTTTCTCCTCGTACGGCAAAGCCGTTTACGAAGAAAAGTACAACGCCGGTATGGGCTCCAACGGACTTACCGCCGCAAGACATCTGCTCCTTTGCCACGATTACGCTAAAAAGTATCCCGAGTCATATTCTCCCACCATCGCCGAAGCGCAGGTCTATTGCGGTAAATACGCGTTTTCCGACATTCTTCCGGGTACGGACGTCAAGGTCGGGGACGCCATCCTTTCTCCCACGCGCACCTATGCGCCTATCGTGAAAGAGATACTTTCCGAAAACCGCGAAGCCGTACACGGGATGATCCACTGCACCGGCGGCGGACAGGTCAAATGCCGCAATTTCGGAAACGGTATAAAGTATATCAAGGATTCGCTGTTCGACGTTCCTCCGCTTTTCAAAGCGATCGAAGAGGGCGGGCAGATCAGCCGCAAAGAGATGTATCAGGTCTTCAACATGGGTCACAGACTCGAGATCTACTGCGATGAGAAGGACGCCGGCCGTATGATAAAGATCGCCGAAAAATACGGAGTCGAGAGCAAGATCGTGGGACGCTGTCTCGAAAGCGAAGACGGAAGAAACAAGGTCATTATTGATAACGGAAACGAAAAATTCGAATATTAAAATCCGAATGAACGAGGTGATTTTGCTTTGAGCAAAAGAATACTTACCATAGGCAAGATCGAAAACGAGCTTATAATGGACGTCGATTCCATCCCTTCGTACGGAGAGGTCTCCGGCGGAGAGGGATATACTTTCACCGTCGGAGGAAGGAGCGCCATCGCCGCCAAGACCTTCAAGACCTTCGGGGCGGACAGCGTCATTTGCGCGAGACTCGGCAACGATGAGAACGCCGCAAGGATTACAACGCTGTTCGACGACGTCGGGATAGACACGCGTTTTATGACGCACGACTCGTCTTTACCTACCGCTTTTACCGCTACGATGAAGGAAAAGAACGGCAGGACTCGCGCCATCCATTACGAGGGAGCAAACTCTCATTTCGGCAGGGAAGAGCTTGAAAACGCTTTTCTCTGCTACCCGGACGCTCTGTTTTTCCAATTCGAGCTGCCGGCGCGCGACCTCGTCGCGGCGTCCCGCCTTGCGAAAAGGCAGGATATACCCGTTTTTGTCGACGCCGGCCCCGGAAAGTTCGATCTTCCGCTCGAATACCTCGAAAACGTTGAGATCTTTTTCCTTGACGAACACGAGATCGAGGAATTTACGGGAGTATTCCCCGGAGACCCGGACAGATGCTTACGCGCGTCGAGTCTGCTCGCGTCGAAGCTCGACGCAAAATATATCGTTCTGAAGCTCGGGAACCGCGGCTCGTTCGTTTATGACGGCACGTATTATTACGTTATCACGCCGTACGAGACCACTTTGATAGACAAAAGCGGAGTAGGAGACGTGTTTTCATCCGTCGTGACATACGAGTATCTGAAAGACCGTGACATCAAACGCGCCTGCGCGGTCGGAAGCCTCGCGGCGGCGCTCACCGTTTCCAAAAAGGGCGCTTACGAGTCCGTTCCCACTCTCGCGGAGATCCGTTCGTTCGCGGAACGCATCGGCGTCGAGGTCGGGGCATTATGACGGAAAACAAAAAAGAACTTGCAGAAAAGTTCCTTGTGCGTGTAGTCCCGGCGGCAGACAGACCTTCGGGCGTTGTACTCCTGATGTTTTCGGACGCCGGACAAGACGTCGACAGGCTGTCGGATAAGCTGTCTTATGCGGGGTACGATTCATATATCTGCCGCGTAGGGCAGGCGGAGCTGCTTATGTGCGACGCCGATATAGAGGACGTTGTCGATTCGGTTTTTTATCTTATAAGAGAAAAATACAGGTATCTTCCCGTGTTCGCCGTCGGCTCTCAGGGCGGGAGCGTGGCGCTTATGGCGTCGAAAACGTCTCTTTGCGGTATCGTTCTGACGTCTTTGCCGAGTTTTTCTCAGGACGGCGAGAAGCTGCTGAAAAAGCTCAAAGGGCATTCGCTTTTCAAAAAAGCCGGCGGAGTCTACCCGAAACTCACCGACGAGTTTGACAGCGTGTTCGGCGAGCCTTTCGGTAAACTCCCCGCGGATACGGCTTACGCCGGACTCAGGATACTCGGAAATGACCTTTTATCCGCGTTCGGCAACCTGCCGTCGCAAAGCGTTCCCGTACTTGTTTTGTCCGAAAAAGGCGACGAATACGGAAAAAGATATGCCGAGACCCTGTCGGATAACGACCATTCGCGCGTCGAACACAAGTCATACGATGTTTCCCGGAACGACCTTTTTTCTGATGAAAACGCAATAAACGATATTATCGGCTTTATCAACGAGTCTGCGGCGGGGTATCTCGACTCGCTTTCTCAAAATTTCGGAGGGATAAGATGAACGAAAGCATAATAGGTATCGATTACGGCGAGGCAAGGACCGGAGTCGCCGCGACCGACGCCCTGGGACTGCTTGCCGTCGGTGTCGGAACCATCGAAGAACGCGACCTCAACAGGCTTATAAACCGTATTTGTGCTGTCGCGCAGGAGAGGAAAGCGTCGAAGATCGTTCTCGGAAATCCCGTCAATATGAACGGGAGCGTGGGAGAAAGATCCGAAAAGATCGCCCGTATCGCCGCCCGTATCTCCGAAACGAGCGGTATTCCCGTCGTCCTGTTCGACGAAAGGTGTACGACTATGGCGGCTCATACCATACTCAACGCCACCGATACGCGCGGGAAAAAGCGCAAAAAGGTCGTCGACACCCTTTCAGCCGAGATAATACTCCAAAACTATATGGATTCCGAAAGACTTAAAACCGCATCGGAAAATGAAAAAAGCAGAGCGTAAACTCTGCTTTTTAACGGTGTTACACAACTTATAAGCCGGGTTCTGTTCGAGAGATACTCTCGCCGCGTTCATCTATCTGCGACGCGCATCGCTGCGCGCCTTCGGAGCATACGCCCCGCGCCACCCTTGAAAAAACGGCGGGCAGCCGCTGACTTTTACGTCATTTCAAATACGGTGTTGCTTCGGATAGGGTTTACATTTGCACAAAAGTTGCCAGTGTGCCGGTGAGCTCTTACCTCGCCTTTCCATCCTTACCCGCGCGTTTTACGCGGGCGGTTTATTTCTGTTGCACTTTCCCGGGAGTCGCCTCCGGCGGACGTTATCCGTTATCCTGCCCGTGTGAAGCCCGGACTTTCCTCGTAATAAGACCTTTCGGTATGATATTACGCGAACGCGCCGTCATGTAACGGGTATATTATAATCATAATTTCGGTTTTTGTCAACCTTACGGAGCAAACAATGGATCATTTAGTTACCCTCGGAGAGATCAAAGTTTACGCGTCTCCTAAAAAAGTGCGCTGTATCAATTTCCGCGTGAATACCGAAAACGGCAGAGTCAGCGTGTCATATCCGAAGAGAATGAGTTTTTCCGAAGTTGAAAAAGAGATCTTCGGCAAAAGACAGTGGATCGAAAACGCTTACGGAAAGTATCTCCGTCAGAAGAATTCGGAGGACGACGGATGCGTTTACCTTTCCGGAAAAAAGTATAAGCTCGTCGTAAACGAGAGACAGAGCGTCAGAAGAGTCGGGATCAGCGCGGACGAAGTCAATATCGACCTTAAAGGGACCCGCGGGGAAGAACTCGGTATTGCGCTGAGGGCGCTTTATACGAGGACTCTTGAAGGACGTCTCCCCGTACTCATCGCGGAATGCGAGGACGCGTGCGGTATGCGCGCGGATTCGTGGGCTTTACGTGATATGAAGACCCGGTGGGGAAGCTGTACTCCCAAGACCGGAAAGATACGGCTCTCGATCTCGCTCGCCCGTTTTGACGACGAGTGCGTAAAGTCGGTCGTTTACCACGAACTTTGCCACCTTGCGTACCCGGATCACTCGGACGCGTTTTATAAATTGTTGTACTCTTTTTGCCCCGGTTATAAGGAACTGAAAAAAAGGATGAACGAAAGACGCTTTTCTTTATAATATATTACAATTGACAAAACCGGAAAAGTGTGGTATCCTTTATACACGTCCCGGTATACTTTCGACCTTAAGCCGGATCATTAAAACTTTTGATTGAAGGAAAGAAATATGACTTGGGTAAAGATCTTCAATATTATAACGAGCGCGCTGTTGACTTTGTGTTATACTTATCAGTTTTATTATATAATCCACGCGCTTATCGTCAAACCGAGAAAATTCAAAGATGTCACACCGCATAACAGGTACGCGGTCCTTATATCGGCAAGAAACGAAGAAAACGTCATCCCGTATCTGCTTGATACGATAAATTCGCAAACGTACCCTAAAGAACTCGTCGATATTTACGTCGTCGCGGATAACTGCACCGACGAGACCGCGAGGGTCTCTTCCGAAAAGGGCGCTTTTGTTTACGAGCGTTTCAACAAACAGCAGGTGGGCAAGGGATACGCGCTCGATTATCTGCTCGGCGAGATCGAGAAAAAATGCGGTATCGAGAGCTACAACGGATACTTCGTTTTCGACGCGGACAACCTCCTCGACAAGAACTTCATCAAAGAGATGGACAAGTGCTTTTCGGAAGGTCACAGGATCATCACGAGCTACCGCAATTCCAAAAACTACGGAGACAACTGGATCTCCGCGGGTTACGCTTTGTGGTTCGTCCGCGAAGCGCGTTTCCTCAACAACCCGCGTTTTCTGCTCAACACGAGCGCTTCCGTCTCGGGAACGGGCTTTCTCGTTCACAGCGACATTCTCAAAAAAATGGGCGGCTGGAAGTATTTTATGCTGACGGAAGACATCCAGTTCGCGGTCGCGAGCGTGACTCAGGGCGAGAAGATCGCCTACTGCCACGACGCTATGCTCTATGACGAGCAGCCGAACAAGTTTTCGGTCGCCTGGAGACAGCGCCTCCGCTGGTCAAAAGGCTTTTTGCAGGTCATCAAGGGGTACGGCTTCAAACTGCTCAAACAGATCTTTACCGATCACAGTTTTTCGGCGTTCGATATGCTGATGACGATAGCTCCCGCGTTCATCCTTTCCGTTACCAACGTTGCCGTGAACATCGGCGCGCTCATCTATTCGCTTTTCTTCTTCGGACCGGGCGTGTCGTACGTTCTGACAAATTTCCTGCTGACCGCTTCTTTTGCGTACGGTCTTCTGTTCGTGATCGGACTTATAACACTCGTCCGCGAATGGAAAATGATCCGTTGCCCGACGTTCAAAAAGATACTGTATCTGTTCACGTTCCCGATATTTATGCTGACTTATATGCCTATTTCCGTTCAGGCGCTTTTCTCAAAGGTCGAATGGAAGCCGATCGAACATACGGTATCCGTTTCGCTCGACGACGTGGAAAAGGACCCCGGAAAGTAAAATACAGAAACACAAAAAACTCGCCGCAGACCGTAAACGTCTGCGGCGAGTTTATGTTTTTCGGATCGGCCGAACGGAGTTCTCCGGACTGAAAACGGGATCTTTGTTACCGTTCAGTCCAATTTTATTTCAAAGGATTCAAGGTCGACTCCGCCTCTCGCGATACCGGCGCGCGCGGTAAACGTGTACGTTCCTTTTGCGACGCCATTGAACAGTTCTTCTCTGTAATCCTCGAGATCGACGGAATAGAACTGAGTGAAGTCGTTCCTGTACGCTTTGGCGAACGATACTGTTCTGCCTTCGGAGTCTTTGAGCGTCAGAAGGAGATATGTAAGCGGGAAATTCGACGAAACGGTCCCGTTGAGGCGTGTGAAGGCTGTATCGGGAGAGTTTTTGCCGTCGTAGAGGATATACGCGGTCTCAAGCGGAGTATCTTCGTGAAAAGTATTCAGCGTGACCGGATAGAAGTTTTTGCTGTAAAGAGTCGCGAAAGTGTATTTGTGGTCGATCCACCAGGTCGAATTGACGCCGGGACGCTCCTTGTCCCAGGCGTTCGTTTGTTCGATCGTGAGTATATACGATCTTGCGGGATCGATATTGCCGTTCGCATCACGTTCATATACGACCTTGTCGACCATACGGGTATGTCCCGTACCTGTTATAGAGAGATATAATATATCCCCCGCGTCGCACGCGGCGTAGGCTTTCATCACGCTTTCCTTGCTGTTGCATTTGAAGAGTTCGGTTGTCGTCCAGGTCTCGTCGTATCCGAACATCGTCGGATCCTTGAGAATGGGACGGCCTCTTCTGTCGACCGGAAGCTCAAGCAGTCCTTTTCTCGCTTCGGTAGGCTTTGTCGGCTTGGATACGACCGGAATATCGACGAGCTGCTGATAGGAAAGGATCATCGACTGAGAGCAATTGTTTCCGACGATCTCCTCATAATAATAGGTTTTGTCTTTGAACTTTCCGCCGTAAACGAATTGCTCGAACATATCGAGAGAGCTTGTCGTTTCGGAATACGGAAGTCCGAGATATTTTGTTCCCGCTTTGAACTCCAGGTTTATACCGAACCTCGACTGACCCTTCCAGCCGATCTTGAAGTTCTCGCTCGGGGTCCATTCGACGTTTGCCATCGAGAGCATATAGTCCACGACGATCTTACGCTTGTCGCCCTCGGGAGGCGGAAAAGCGGTAACGGAGGTATAGTCTTCGGGGTCGAAAGTAAAACCTTGGGTTTGTGGGGGATCAGTCTTGCCGAGCGTTACTTCATAATTGCCGGTCAGCAGATCGTATGAGGCAAAGTATCTTTTTAGTCTTATTACGTCGGCGGACGTGATACTTCCGTTCCCGTTCGAGTCGGCTCCGGTCCCTACGGTCACGTTTGAAGTCAGAGTTTCCGGATCATATCCGGCAAGATATAGTTTAAGTCTGATAACGTCGAGCAGTGAGACCTTGCCGTCGAAGTTCGCGTCTCCCGTGTCGGAAGTGATAAAAACGGGAATGTTTTGTTTTCGCGCGTACTGCTCGGGCACACCCTGTGCGTCGGTGGTCACAAACAGATCGACGCATCCGTCAAAAACGTTTTCTCCGATCGACTCGCATCCCGACGGGATGAATAAGTCTAAAAGTTCATAACACTTCCCGAAGGCGCCGTCGCCTATTTCTTTGAGAGTAGAGGGAAGAAGCGCCAAAACAAGGCGGTCAGATCCCGAAAAAGCTCCGGCTCCTATCGTTTCGACGCCCTCGGGGATCGAAAGAGACTTGAGCTTCGGACCTTTATAAACAAAGTTATCTGCGATCTTTTTGACTTCGTATCCGTCGACCTTGTCCGGTATGGCGAGTATGTCGGAATCGGTATGGGATTCTATCTTTGTTATAACAGCAAAACCGTTTTCTATCCTATAGCTTACGGAGTATTCGTGAAACTCCGGAGGAGTACCCTCACCCGTCTGTTCGACTTCCTCGAAATTTCTGATCGCCCTGGGATTGATCGATTTTACGTCATAGACAAGATGTTTGTTTGTTTTTATACCGGCGGTAGGCGAGCCGTCGGCAAAACGGACTGATGCTTCGGGACCGATATAAACGTCAAGTCTGCCGTTTATCCTTGATTTTTCGCACCTGTAATCGGTGTATCCCTCTCCGCAGAGCATCTCGATCTCACCGCCGAAGACCGAAAGACGGGCGTTTCCTTTGACTACGGCAGGGTAGTTGGCTTTGTCCGTGACCATCCCGTGACATCCGGCTATCACAGCCTGCCACTTGCCGGACCGTACCGTCAGATCGGTTTGCTGTACGTCGGAATATCTCCTGCCCGCAAGCAGGAGAGGGTATCGTTCTCCTGCTGCGCCTTCCTTTGGAAGTGAAAGCGTTTCGACTCCTTCGCCTATTTCAGAACTGTAACCGCCGAATTCGATGAAAACCGTGGCGTTTTCACCCGAATACCAGGTCGTTCCGACGTCGTACGCGTATCCGATCGTGACGTTTTCGATAAGCGCCTTTGCGTTGAAAGAAAGATTTATGCTCTGACACGCCGCCTGATCGATGATCAGCCGGGCTCCGTTTTCCGAACGGTGATCCGTTCCGCCGTAAACCGATGTTATCCTGATCCCGCGTTCGGAGTCGGATTTGGGTAATTTGAACTCCGCCGGTGAATCTCTGAAAGCGTCTGCCGAGTCGAGGGTCAGTTCTCCGCATATCAAAACGGTCCCTCCGGTTGAAGCGATCTTTTCAAACCCGAGGTACAGCGCGTTTTTCTTGTATGCGCCGGGATCTTTACCTTTTACGAGATCGGCATATTCCTCGGCGTTTCCCAACGCGTTCTCAGCCGACGATCCGCTCCCGTCGCCCCTCGGCTCGGAAGCGACGAAAACAACGGGAAGACCGCCGAAATCGGAAACTTCCGCTCTTACGGCGGCTGAAAGGCTCAAAGCGAGCGCAAAGACCGCTGTTAAGAAAAGAAGTGTTTTTTTCAATCCGCATTTCTCCTTCCATGTTTCTTTCATGTTTGATCTTCCGGGTATATGATAAGGTCAGCCTTTTATCCGTCTGTATTCCGTGAAATAAAACCCGAGTCCCGCTTCGGTGTCGGTGTTTCCGTCTGAGACCTGTCTTTCTCCCACCGAAACGCACTCCCATTCGTCCGACGCGTCGAGGTCCGGGAAATAAACGTCCTTTTCGAACGATTTATCGAACTTCGTGACGTAAGCCGTATCGCAATAGGGAAGGAATTGACGGTATATACTCGCTCCACCTATCACGATAACGTCGTCGGAAGGGTATCGGCTTGCGTATATGAGCGCTTCGCCTATCGAGTGGACGACGGTCGCCCCTTCGATGGCGTCGTACGCAAGGTCGGGATGAAGGACGAGGTTTACTCTGTTTTTGAGCGCTTTTCCGCCGGGAAACGTGGCGATCGTGTTGGATCCGAGGATGACGGTCTTGCCGTCGGTCAGCTTTTTGAAGTTTATCAGGTCGGCGCGTATCCTTGCGAGAAGGTCGCCCTTGTTGCCGATGCCCCATTCTTTGTCTACCGCAACTATAACTTTCATTCTTATTACCTCTTTTCAGATCGCAACGGGGAAGCGCGCGATCTTTTCGCCGTGCTTGTAGTCCTCGACCTTGAACGAATCGGGGGTGAAGTCGTAAAAACTCTTTATCTCCGGGTCGAGCGTGACATTCGGAGCGGGGAAGACTTCGCGTTCGATAAGCTCCTTTACTATCGGAACGTGTCTGTCGTAAATGTGCGCGTCGGCGATGACGTGGACGAATTCTCCCGCTTTGAGTCCCGAGACCTGAGCGAACATCATAACGAGCGCGGCGTACTGCGCCACGTTCCACGCGTTTGCGGCGAGCATATCCTGCGAACGCTGATTGAGTATTGCGCAGAGCCTGTCCCCTACGACGTTGAACGTCATACTGTAAGCGCAGGGATAAAGCGCCATTTCGTGCAGATCCTCGAAATTATAAAGGTTGGTCATAATACGGCGGCTCGTCGGATTGTTCTTTAAGTCGTACAGCACGCGGTCGACCTGGTCGAACTCACCCTCGCGGTATTTGTGCTTGATACCGAGCTGGTATCCGTACGCTTTTCCTATCGAGCCGTTTTCGTCCGCCCAGCTGTCCCAGATGTGCAGGGACATATCGTGAATGTTGTTAGACTTTTTCTGCCAGATCCAGAGTATTTCTTCCACCGCTCCGCGCAGGCTGATGGGGCGGATGGTCAGAAGGGGAAACTCTTTCGACAGATCGTAGCGGTTCACGACTCCGAATTTTTTGATCGTGTAGGCGGGTGTTCCGTCTTCCCAGTGCGGGCGGACTTTTCCTTCGGTCACGGGCGTACCGTTTTCGATGATGTCCTTGCAGGTGTTGATGAAAGCAACGTCGGCTGAACTCATTTTTCGTTCTCCTGTCTATTGTTCATTATTATATTTCCATTTTATCTCTTTAAGTCCCGGAAGAAAGGTCGAAAGTTCTTCTTTCGTTTGTTCGGGGACGTTATCCGTTCCGGGAACGAACAGATGCTGATAACTGAAAAGCGCGACTCCGCAGCAGTTTTCGACTTCTTTTGTCAAATCAAGGCAACGGATAAGTATGTCTTTATGCTCGCTCCATTCGTTCTGACCGCTTCCGGCGTGCGGATCTGTCCCGGAATATGCTTTGGTCAGCGTCATACCGTATATTATCCCGACTTCGGGATTTACCGTAAGATCGGACCATTCTCTCATAAGTCTGTCGAACGGCGCGGTTTCGTGTTCAAGTCCGAAGTAGAGCTGAGGCGCGAGATAGTCCACGTAGCCCTTTTCTTTTCCCCAGGTATATACGTCTGCAAAGTCCATACCGTACGCGTTTTTGATTATTCCCGCGGGACTTACGCCGAACAGAAGGTTTTTGTCTTTTTGTTTTACGGTAAGATACAGGGATCTGACGAGCTTGTTCACGCAAACGTAACGGAAGGTCGCTCTGCCGACTTCGCCGAAGTCCTTGGCGTAAGAGTCGTACGCCGCTTGATCTGCCGAGAGGTCGGTCGTCGGATAGAAGTAATCGTCTATATGTATCCCGTCGAAATCGTAAGCGTCAAGTATCTCGTTTACTCCGTTGAGAATGAGCGCGCGCGGCTCGTCGTAGGCGGGCGAAAGATAGATCCTGCCGTTATAAGTGAAAACTTCGCGCCCGTTCTTTTCCGGGTCGTCGTACCATCTGCGTACGGCGTATTTTTCGTCGACGTTATTTATCTCGTCAACGGTCATACATCTGTAAGGATTTATCCACGCGTGGATCGAAAGACCGTTGCCGTGCGCCTCGTTTATAAGGATCGGGAGCGGATCGTACGCGAAAGGTGTTCCCGTTTTGCCGGTGACCATCGCGGAAGAC
Source organism: uncultured Ruminococcus sp. (assembly GCA_902785485.1). Lineage (GTDB taxonomy): Bacteria > Bacillota > Clostridia > Oscillospirales > CAG-272 > RUG13077. The sequence goes on from CACZZA010000020.1 coordinate 14,131, forward strand.
GGAAAGAATTCGGACGGATAGAACGAGTCTCCGAAGGGCCGTATCTGCATAAAGACCGTGTTCAGTCCGCAGGACGCTATATTTTTCATCACGTCCGCCGCGAGAAGGCGGAAGGAGGCTTCGTCTCTCTGTTTTCCGTTTTGAAGGTGGACGTTCAGCATATCGTACTGCGACAGCCAGACCGCCTTGACGTCTTTTAAGGCTCCGTTGCGTTTAATGATCGTTTCTTCCTCCGTTTTGCTTGCCGGTCCCGCGCTTTCAAAAGGCGGCAGCGTTTCGGTTTCGGGTGTTATCCCTGCGCACGATACGCAGGATAAAAGCAGAAGCAGCGCTTCAAAAAAAATAAACGTTTTTTTCATATCGCCTCACGCCGTCGTCAAAACAGAGAACGGCGGCATATACTGTATTAAGGGGTGGGTCGATGCGTAATTTTGTTTTGCGTTCTAAAAACAGGTTGAAAGCAAGGCTCAAACACGGAACGGCGCGGCGCGGTTTTGTTATAAAAGGCGCTTTGTTTCTCGCGCTCGCGCTCTTTCTGTCATGCAGACTCCTGTATCTGTCGGGCAGAGCCTTTAAGACCGAAGAAGAAAACCTCATAAACCGCGTGGTCAACGAGTGCATCAAAACGGCGTTCGGGTCGAGCGAAGGTAAAATGACGTCTTCAAGAGAGATCGGCGACGTGAACGAGAGCGTCGTTGACGAAGTCAGACTCAACACGATACGCGGAGAACTTTCGCTCCTGCTGTCGGAAAGGCTCGAAAAGGAAAGCGTACTCAGCGTCAAAGTTCCGTTCGGAAGCCTGTTCTTGTCCGGGATATTCTCGGGCAGGGGGCCGAAGATAACTCAAAAAGCGTTCGTTTCGTCGTCGGTCAGGACCGACCTCCGTTCTTCTTTTGAGTCGGGCGGAGTCAATCAGACGCTTTACGCGATGTACCTCGACGTGTCGGTCGATTACGAGTGCGTGTCGCCGTTTTCCCGGAGAGAAGGAAACGTTACGACTTCCGTGCTCGTGTTTTCGCGCGTTATTGCCGGGGAGGTCCCGTCTCTGTATCCTTTTCGCGCAGATCCGTATAAGTGACTTCCGTATAAGGAAAGACTTTCTTTTTAAGAGAGAAAAAATACGGCATTCCGATATGATAAACCCTTTCGGACTCCCGTTTTTTAACGAAAAGCCTGTGCGAGTGGACGATTATGACGCAGTCGCCGTCCGACTCGGGTATGCCGTCCGTTTCGTCGTTTACGAAGAAAACAGACGTTTTTTTGCCTTTCACTAGCTCAGTGAACAATTCGTTCGCTTTCCGGAATTTGAACAGATATGTCAGTACCAGAGCAAGCAGAAAAATGACGAGCGCGGGCAGCAGAACAACGAGGACCGAAAAAGATATGAGGAAAAACGCGCCTGTTTGTATATATGAGAGAACGATCCATATCATTCTGAAAATGAAGCGGAGCGCCCTCGTGACGGCAAAGGACTTGCGCAGATACTTTGACGCTTTAGTGAACTTTTCACCGAAAGGGGTCGCTTTGAAGCTTTTTTTGAGATAGTCCGGATAGCTTTTACAACTTTCTATCTGCTGCAAGTGTTCACTTCCTTCCCGGCGGGTCTTCGTTTTGCAGATAATTCGCGCTTTTATACATTATATTGTATCATAAAGTCTTAACAAAATCAATATGTTGTGAATAATAAAAGAGATTTTCTTGACAAAAGCGGCTCTTTGTAGTATAATTATAAACTGATGAAAAAGGCATTCGGAGGAAAAAATGGCTCAGGCAAACGTAAAATACGACGACAACAGTATCAAGAGTCTTAAAAACGAAGAGAGGGTCAGGGAAAAACCGTCCGTTATCTTCGGTTCGGACGGACTCGAGGGTTGTCAGCATTCCATATTCGAGATACTTTCCAACTCCGTCGACGAGGCGCGCGAGGGTTACGGCAAAGTTATCCGTACCACCGTGTTCAGCGACAAATCGATAGAGATCGAGGACGACGGACGCGGCGTTCCCATGGGTTATAACGAGAGAGAAAAACGCTATAACTGGGATCTTATTTATTGTGACCTTTACGCGGGCGGAAAATACGAGAACAACGAAAACGGCTCGTATATGTATTCTCTCGGCACGAACGGACTCGGCGCCGCCGCGACGCAGTACGCGTCCGAATATATGCAGGTACGCTCCTACAACGGCGAGACCCTGTCCGAGATGAACTTCAAAAAAGGCAAGCCGAGCGGAAAGCTCAAGGTCCGCGAACTTGACAAAAAAGACAAGAAGCACGGTACGATAGTCAAGTGGAAACCCGACCTCGAGGTGTTCACGTCGATCGACGTACAGCTCGACTTTCTGACCGACACTTTGAAAAAACAGGCGATAGTCAACTCGGGCATCCGCTTTATCCTCAACTGGCAGAGGGAAGACGGAAAGTTCGATACCTACGACTATTATTACGAGAACGGCATACTCGACTACCTGACGGAGCTTTCCGGCGATAATACCCTTACCCAGCCCGTGAAATGGAGCTACGAGGACGAGGGGCGCGACCGCGAGGATAAAAACGACTATAAACTCAAAGTCGAGATGGCGTTCTGCGTCTCGAACTCCGCGAAAGCGCTCGAATATTTCCATAACTCGAGCTATCTCGAACACGGAGGCTCGCCGGACAAGGCGGTCAAGACCGCTTTTCTGTACGAGCTGGACAAGTTCATCCGCGCGTCCGGAAAATATAATAAAAACGAAAGCAAGATCACGTTCGTCGACATCGAGGACTGTCTCGTATTCATTTCAAACAGCTTTTCGACGCAGACGAGCTACGCCAACCAGACTAAAAAGGCGATAAGCAACACGTTTATAGCCGAGAGCATGACGTCATTCATCAAACGCAACCTTGAAGTATATTTCAAGGAGCGTCCGATAGAGGCGGAAAAATTCGCCAATCAGGTGCTTATCAATAAGCGTTCGAGAGAAAACGCCGAGAAAATGCGTATCGACGTCAAGAAAAAGCTCTCGGGCAAAATGGATCTCACGAACCGCGTCGAAAAATTCGTCGGCTGCCGCTCGCGCGACGAGAACAAGCGCGAGCTGTACATAGTCGAGGGCGATTCGGCGCTGTCTTCCTGCAAACTCGCGCGCGACGCGGAGTTCCAGGCGATAATGCCCGTCAGAGGCAAGACGCTCAACTGTCTGAAATCGACTTACGACAAGATATTCAAGAACCAGATCATCGTCGACCTGCTCAAAGTCATAGGATGCGGAGTCGAGCTTGACGCCAAGGTCAAGAGCGAGCTTGCGCATTTCGATCTTGATTCGCTGACGTGGGCGAAGATCATAATCTGTACAGATGCGGACGTCGACGGCTATCAGATCCGCACTCTTCTTCTGACTTTGTTTTACAGACTGCTCCCGACTCTCATAAAAGAGGGGAGGATCTACATAGCGGAATCGCCTCTGTTTGAGATCAGCTGCGGCGACGACATCTATTTCGCGTACAACGAAGAAGAGAAGACAGAGATCCTTTCCAAGCTCGGAAACAGGAAATACTCGATCCAGCGTTCCAAAGGTCTCGGTGAGAACCAGCCCGATATGATGAGACAGACGACGATGCTGCCGCAGACCCGGAGGCTCATAAAGGTAGAGGCGGCTGACGCCGAAAAGACGGCGCGTATCTTCGATACGCTTCTCGGCGACGACCTGGCGGGCAGAAAAGAATTCATTTCCGCGTTCGGGGCGGATTACGTTTCTCTCGCGGATATTTGATAAGTATTACAACGAAAAGGAGATACACTATGGAAACCATTGACAGAGTTATGCAGGGTATAAAAAAAGCGGCGGGTACCGCGCAGAAAGAAACAGCGAGACTTACGGGCATCGCAAAACTGAAATACAAACTCATGCGCGAGAAGACCGGACTTGACGATCTGTACGAGGAACTCGGACGACTGACCTACAAACAGGCGAAAGAGGGCAACGTGACCGAAAACGAGGCGGCGGAGATAGTCGCCCGCATCGACGTTTCCAAAGCTGAGATCGAACACCTCAAGATCAAGATAAAACTGGCGAAGGAGCAGGGCAAAAAGTCTTCTCCCGCGGACTGCGGCTGCGCTGCAAAGGCCGATATGACTTGTCCCAAGTGCGCTTGCGCGCCCAAAACGGAAGAAAAGACCGAAGAATGATCGAAAAGGCGGAAAAAGACGGCGCGATGCCGTCTCTACCGCCTTTTTGGAATACTTAAAACGCCGTTATCGCGGCGTTATTCAAAAGCAAGAACTTTCGGAGAGATCGGAAAATGATAGGGATCGCCTGTGAAAACGTCGGAGTCTCGTTCGGGGACGATACGATAATAGAAAACGTCACGTTTTCGCTGAATGAGAACGAAAAGCTCGGTATCGTCGGAGTGAACGGAGCCGGCAAATCTACGTTGTTCCGTGTGATCTCGGGAGAATATTCCCGTCACGAGGGCAACGTATATATAGCCAAGGACAAGAATATCGGGATGCTCGAGCAGGAGAATTTTTTCGACCCCTCTTCGACCGTTTACGACGAGGCGTTAAAAGCCAAAAGCGCTCTTACCGAGCTTGAAAACGAAGTCGAGCGTCTGAGAGTCCTTTCGGAAGAAGATCACAGCTTTGTTGATCCTTATTCAGAGGCATACGAGCGTTTTGTAAGAAGCGGAGGACTCGAATATAAGAGCCGTATCAAAGGCGCTCTGCGAAATATGGGTTTTCCCGAAGAGGAGTGGGGCAGGAAGATAAGCGAGCTTTCCGGCGGACAGAAGACGAGGCTTGCTCTTACCCGTCTTATACTGAGAGAGCCTGATATATTGATGCTTGACGAGCCTACCAACCATCTCGACGTCGATTCCGTGTCGTGGCTCGAGTCTTATCTCGCTTCGTATAAAAAGACCGTTATGGTCATATCACGGGGACAGCAACTACGACCACAGATAGTCGTGGCAATCAGAAGACTGTCTATAAAGATCAGTATGGTCATATTACGGGGACAAGTGAAGCCCGCCCGACTTTTGGTGGACGCGTTCAGACAACTTACAAAGACCGATACGGGCATATCACTGGCTCAAGTGAGACACGTTCTTCCTATGGAAGTCGAACTACAACAACTTATAAAGATCGGTATGGTCACATTACGGGTTCAAGCGAGACCCAAACTAATAATTTGGGGAAGTCTACTACGACTTACAAAGACAAATATGGACATATACAGGGTACAAGCAATACGCATTGATAACGATAGTAAGAATCGTGTTGCGATTCAATAGGAAAGGCAAGTTGATTTCAGCGTAATCGACTTGCCTTTTCAATGAAATCGCAGTGCGATTCCTTATAGAATGCCACAACGTTTCAAACTGTCTTTTACATCCTTAGGACTTGTGCGTAGCGGTTGTCCGAGTGTAGTTTCACTTCGATTCAAAATTCCACTTAAATTGGACTGTTCACTGACAGGGGCAATCTCATAAGCGAGAATCTCTTTAGAAATACCCTCCTTCCACAGTCGCTGACCTTTATCTTGCAATCGGCCAAGCTCTATATTCGAAAGTGTATCAACCCTTACCATGATGCGACCTTTTGAATTGTCTTCTTTATTGACGCTGATCAGTGCATCGTCATCGGTAGCTATAGTCGCAAAGAGAAGTTTGGCACCCGTAAAGCGGAGATACTCACGATAATCATCAAAACGCAAAAGTTCACGAACGGGGACTTTATTGATTGTTCCATCGTCATAGCCTAAGACAAGGTTGCCGTCTTGTGCTTCCTCATCGTATACAGCAAGGGTCAGTTCTGTGCTTTCGTCATAGTCGTAATCGGAAATCTTGCTGAATTTTCCGTTAGGAAGGAATTTGAAGAATGCTACAGAAGGCCTGTAATCACCACTGCCATCGTCAATGAGCGAATTATTTCGAGAGGTACTGGTGTTTATCTTCTCTATCGAACTTGGTTTAGTTGCGCTATTAACAAGCCCATTTGTTGGTTCTGTCTTACTCAAGTCTTTGACATTTTCAGATGGCTTGTCTATATTAAGCTGAGAAGCACCTTCCGTTAGCATCCGCTGAAGCTTTTCCTTGCGTCTGACGTTATACGACTCAAAATCTTGTTTCGAAAGGCTTCGCTTGCCATTATCTTGACGGAAATACCATACGCCATAAAGACTAACTCCTTCCGGGCATGGCTCAACATCGATCTCTAAGACATACTTGCCACTCTTCTCGCCAATATTCCATTTGGAATGAATGTAAGTCGTGGCATAGTTTCCGAATCGAATGGCACATTGGTCAAGAATATAACGCTGATACTTATCACGGTCACCATTGAATTCCTTATACTCGAGGTCGTTTTCGACACCTATACCGGCTCCACTGTTGTTAGCACCGATATAAACAGTGCCGCCATAAGCATTAAGGAAAGAGGCAATGGCTTCAAGGACATTATCTGTACGAAGTCTCAGTTCTGGACGCATGTGATTGCCTGATGGATAGACCAGTGATTCCTTATATTCGACCTTGTCTGTCTCTATGCCAATGCCATACGTCTCAAGGTTGGACTCGTATCCTTTAAGATTAAGATTGTCCTTTATACGATTGAATACATCGTTGGCTTGACGATCCATGTTATTTTCCCTGAGGATATTGTAAGCCATAACTAAAGAAGATAACTTTTGAGTTGTTCCATCTTCCATGCTACGGCATCGCCACAGCTCATCATCATGACCTCGATAGCCTAAGTAGCTGACGATTCGTAGCTGATGAAATTTCTCAGACATCGAAGTATCTGCACCAAACAAGTCAGGAGACGTATTTTGCAGATTATCAAGACGCTCTGGGTCGATATGATCATTGATTGCAAAATCATACAGAAGATATATTAGCTCCAAGCGGCCACGATAATAGGCTGCTTGTGTTCCCCAGCCTATCAAACGGCATAAGGCGCGAGCAAAAGCCAAATAATTGTAAGAGCGTACATAGTCGTCATCGGTAAAAGCCATGCGGTCTAAGATACGGATAATTTCCTTGACATATG
>CACZZA010000021.1 GCA_902785485.1 uncultured Ruminococcus sp.
AGATAGCGTTTGCGAGCTTGCCGCGCAGACCCGAGGTCTCGATATGCGTGACGACGCCGTTCTTTATATGCTCTATCATCGGCTCGTGAACGTCGGAAAGGCTGGAAGCCGCGACGGACAGATTTTTGAATCCCATCTCGGCGAGCTTGCCGAGAACGTAGTTGACCACGTGGTCGCCGCCTCTGAAATGATGGTGGAAGGAGATCGTCATACCGTCCTTGAGTCCGACCGCCTTGACGGCTTCTTCAAGGGTGGTCACCTTGGTATTGCTCTTTGATTTTTCCGCGAAGGTGGCGGAGTTGCGGGGGAGGAGCTTTTTGTTCTCGCCCGGTACGTATGCTTTAAGTCCGGTCTTTGCAAATACTTCTTCCGGAATTTCACGTTTTACTGCGTTTATCATGGTCACACCTCTTCCTTGATAAGATTCATCGCTTTAGCCAGAGTGATAACGCGTTCCGCTCTCATGATGACCGGTTTGTCGACCATCTTGCCGTTGAGAGATGCGACTCCCGAACCTCTTTCGGCGGCCTCTTTTGCCGCGCCGATGATCTTGAGCGCCTTTTCGATGTCGGTCTCGCTCGGAGCGAATACTCCGTGGATGGGAGCGATCTGTCTCGGGTTGATGATGGACTTGCCGTCAAATCCGAGCTGTTTGATGAGTTTGGTCTGAGCGATGAGTCCCTCGGTGTCGTTGACGTTGGAATAAACGGTGTCAAGAGCGTCGACTCCCGCCGCGCGAGCCGCGACGACGATGGCGCTTCTCGCGTAGAAAAGCTCGGTGCCTTCAGCCGAACGGGTGGTCTTGAGGTTCGCGCAGTAGTCTTCAGCTCCGAGCGCGATACCGATGATACGCGGAGACGCCGTCGCGATGGCGTACGCGTTGACAATACCGAGCGCCGATTCGATCGCGGTGAGTATCTTGGTCTTGCCGATCTCGACTCCCGCTTCTCTCTCGGCTTCTTCAATGCATTTTTCGGTGTCGATGACGTCCTGCGCGGTCTCGGTCTTCGGCATCCTGATAACGGGACATCCTGCATGGACCATCGCGAAAATATCGTCGCGTCCGAACTCGGTGGAAAGGGGATTGACTCTGACGACGATCTCGATGTCGCCGTAGTCTATGGTTTTAAGGGCGTTATAAACGAGCATTCTCGCCGCGTCCTTCTCGGCGAGAGTGACGGAGTCCTCAAGGTCAAACATCACGGCGTCCGAGCCGTAGATGTGAGCGTCTGCGATCATACCGGGGTTGTTGCCCGGGACGAAGAGCATCGTTCTGCGTAATCTTCCGTTTTCCATAACTCAGCAAGCCTCCTTCATTACCATTTGAATTTTTCGTCCGATCCGCGAAGCGCCGCGGTGGTGACTCTCGCGCGGATGGTGCAGTCGAGCGAACCTTTGTCGTTTGCGATGATGTCGACGTTTTCAAGTCCGCACTGCTCGGCTGTCTCGGTTATGACCTGCTTGATCTGCTTGCCGAAAAGATTGGCAACGGTGCTTTGCAGCTCCACGTTGATCCCCTGCTTTTCGCTGGGTCTGATCTCGATCATGATGTCGCCGGATTCGAGCGTACCGGCTACCCCGTTTCTGACAAGTTTCATATTTTGTACCACCTTGTTTTATATTATTTTCTTTGTATATTGTACAAGAACGGAGAATTCTTTTCCAGCACAATTTTTACTTAAAGATTATCAATCGTTTGGTTGATGATTACTTATTCAACAAAAACAAAATCATTTAAGCAAAACGACAGTCCGAGTTAATGGCTTTAATGATATGAATGCAATGTTTTTTTACAAAAAAGATATTTTTTCGTTGTTTTTTGCAAAAAAGCGGTTGCATTAGGCAACACTATATGATATAATGATTGTGTATTTACAAAAACACAGCAGAACGGCGCAAAACGGTCGGTCTTATGAACAAAGACCTTATGAACGAGGAGTGTCGGCGCCGGGAAAGGTTGAGCCTTTGAAGCAATACAGCTTTGGTCTGACGAAAAACATAATAATCGTAATAGCAGTCGTGCTTTTGGCTATCACGCTCATCCTCGGGATCATTTTCAAAAACAGAGTCGGAGCATCCGCAAAAGAGCTGCTCAACGAAAGGATGCTCGACATCGCTTCGTCCGCGGCGGCACTGATCGACGGGGACGAGTATGAAAAGCTCGACGAAAGCAGCGTCGGTTCTCCGGAATACCGTAAAATATACGATACGCTCAAGGTGTTTCTGGACAATACCGACCTTCGTTTTATCTATTGCGTGAGCGCCGTCGGCAACGATAAATACATCTTTACGGTCGATCCCGCTAAGGAAAACTACGCGGCTCAGTTCGGTCAGCTCGTCAAATTCACCGATTCGCTCCACAACGTGTTCTTAAAAGGCAAGGCTTCGGTGGACCGCGATTCTTACGAGGACGAATGGGGCAGGTTTTACAGCGCGTACAGTCCGATCTTGAATTCCGAAGGAGAGGTCGTCGGCGCGGTCGCCGTTGACTTTGACGCGGAATGGTACGACGCGAAGTCCGTATCGGGTGTCTGGGCGATCTTCGCCATCAGCGCGGTATCTCTCGTGGTCGGAGCCGTGATCGCCGTCCTTGTAACGATCAAATTCAAAAATAGATTCGATTATCTTTACAACGAAGTCATCTCCATCTCGGATGAAATAGAGTCTCTTTCAAAAAGCGTCCCCGAGGAATATTACACCTCGCCCGACGTTCCGGAAAAACTCACCGAAGCCGCAAAAAGCGACATGACCGACAAGCTCGGCGGGATCGGTCACAAGCTGATCTCGATGCAGAGCAAGCTGCACACGTATATCGACTACGTTTCAAAACAGGCTTTCATCGACCGTATGACGGGAGCGAAAAACAAGTCCGCGTATATCGAAAAAGTCAAGGAGCTTGACGTCGAAGTCGCGCGTAAGACCGCCAATTTCGCGGTCGTGGTTTTCGACATCAACGGTCTTAAAGTCACCAACGACAACTACGGTCACGAATACGGCGACCGCGTAATAAACGACTCGTTCAGGATCATGCGCCGTGTGTTCGGCAAAGAAAATCTCTACCGCATAGGCGGAGACGAATTCATCGCTTTGCTGAAGGACGTCGACCGCGAAGAGCTCGACCGTCTGTTTGCAAAGTCGGACGAAGCGATGAAGTCGTTCAACGAAAACGAGAAGGACTACGACATCCCCGTCACGTTTTCCAAGGGCGGAGCGGTCTACGATCCCGAAAAGGACACCGAGTACAAACAAATATTCAAACGCGCGGACGACCGGATGTACGAGGATAAAGCGAAGCATTACGCCGCGCTCGGAGGCAAGTTCAAGATACGCGACAATCCCGATTCGGACGAAATAGACTGAAAAACTCAAATAATCAAGGGGACCTTTCGGCGAAAGGTCCCCTTTGTCATATTATGTTTTCGTTCAGTCGAAGAGCTTGGCTCCGCGGAGCGGAACGCCGTATTCTTCCTGTACGCGGTCGTATTTTCTGTAGAACGCGAGATAGGAATCGAGCGAATAGAACTGTTTGCCGGTCCTGCCGAAGAACGCTTCGTAGAAGCGGGTCGTTCTGCCCTTCATGCTTTCGAGGATCTCTTTCGCTCCGTCTACGCCGAGGTAATACTCCATCATCATCTCGCCCTCCGGCTCGCAGATGAAGCGCGTGCGGTCGAAATAATAGTCGATGAGAAAGCGGGTGTACATCGTAAAGCGGAAGTCCGCGTAAACGCGGTATTCTCTCTGAAAGTCGTCGGGAATGAATTCGACGGCGGCGCAGTAACCGTTCTTGACCGCCTCGTAGATCGAGTCGCGGGTATTGTCCTTTGCAAAAACGACGGTGAACAGGTTGCCGAATCTCTGTTTGGGATCGCCGATGGTGGCGTGTTCGTCGGAGGAGCTGACAGTAGGCATTTTGAGTCCCTTTACACGCAGGTCGTTGAAATACGCGACGGAGAGGTTGATCCCGTGAGTACGCATGCCTCCGCAGATCTCATACACGTCGAACCAGCCGCTCTCGAACAAATTCTTGAGGAAAAAGCTGTCGACGTTGTAGACGGGGTTGGACGGCGGGAGCCAGAACGGATGCGGCAGGACGGCGAGTCCCTCCGCCTCGTGGATCGCGTTGCACGCCCATTTTGCCATTGCGAGCATGTGGCTGTAATCGTTGGCGGGCAGAGTCTTCTCTATCTCGGAGACCTCTTTTTCATAGCGGTCGCGTTCCTTGACGTAGATGCGGTCGACGCTCCTTTTAGCCATTATGTTGACTATGTGGAGCTTCGGATAACCCGAAGACGGAGTGTGAACCTCTTCGCCTCTCAAGATCGTGAAATCCATATCGACGTCCTTATACGCCTCCTGCGCCTCCTCCGAGCCGAAATAGCGGTTGTGGTCGGTCATGATGCCGAAATCGAAACCGTATCTGCGGAAGTCCGCCATCACTTCGGCAACGTCGCATCTTCCGTCCGAGCGGTTGGAGTGCGCGTGGAGGTCTCCCTTGAGCGGACGCAGCTCGTACAGATCTTTTTCAAGCGCGTAAACGTTTATTTTATAAGGATTCTGACCGTTCCAGTCGTCGAGCGTGAAGCGGAGTTCATATTCTCCCTCGTGATCGAACACGTGCTTGATACGGATGACGCCGTTCTGAGCCACGGCGGTCGTGTCCGGAACGTTCTCGGGAAGGGTGCGGTAGACGGTCATCGGATGGATAAATACTCCGTATTCTTTACCGTCGACGAAAAAGTGCTTGCCGCGGAGCGGGAGTACGGTGACCTCCGTTTCTTTTCCCGCCTCGACGATCGTCGGGCTGGCGATGAATTGACGAATGATGTCGTTCATAACAAATGATTCCTTTCTGCAAATAAGCTATGTTAACCTTTGAATAAATTTTTCAGCAAAGCCGGGAGTCTGACGCGCGTACCGTACATCAGTACGCCTACGCGGTAGATACGCGCGGAAACAAATCCCACTCCCGCGACTGACGCCGCGAGTATGAATATCGACAGAGCGATCTGCGCGGGCGGCACCTCCGACATCGCGATACGCGTGAACATCGCCATCGGAGAAGTAAAGGGGATAAACGAGCAGACCGTGAGTATCATATTGTCCGGATTTGACGAAGTGAGCGAATACATGACTACGAAGAACGCGATTATGAACATCATCGTTACCGGCATGACAGCGGTGTTTATGTCCTCGAGCTTTGACACGGTCGACCCCATCGCGCCGTACATGAAAGCGTAAATAAGAAATCCGAGTATGAAGAAAACGAACATATACACGAGCAGACCGCCCGGAATGTTGAATATCGAACCGATGATGAAGTTATCCTGCCAGTATTCCGAATTGAAATTGTAGCAGACCGCCGCCGTTCCGAAAATAAGAACGAGCTGCGAGAGACCCGCGAGACAGGCGGAAAGCACCTTTCCGAACATCATCGACACCGGATCGACCGAGGTGACGAGTAATTCCATAGCGCGGGAGCTTTTTTCGCTCGCCACGCTCGTCGCGACCATCTGGCCGTACATCAGTATCACCATGTAGAGCGCGAAGATCATTATATAAGTATAAAAGAAGTTCTGCGACTGATCCTTGCCGAGCGCCACGGTCTCGCCCTTTATCTCCGATCCGACGAGCGCCCCCGCGTTCTCGGGACTTACTCCCGCGTTGAGAAGCGCGGAAACGTAACTGAATTCGCGAATGACGTTTTCGGCTCTCATCCCGTTCTGATCGTACATCGAGAGATCCTTGACGTAATACTCAAACGACGAAAAGCCGTGAAGAACGAAGCCGCATTCCGCTTCTCCCGATCCGACGAGGTTTTTCAGTTCTTCTTCCGACGTCGCCCTCGTCACCGAGTATTCGGCAAACTCGGCTCCGAACAAGGTCTCCGCGCCGTCTGCCTGCGCCTCCGTCACGACAGAGTCCGGAGGATCCGGCAGAACGCAGATCAGCATCACGGGAGCCTCTCCGACGCCGGGATCCTCGGTTTTCCCCGACGTGATCCTCGGAAAGAACATCACTATCGCTATCACCGCGACGAGGAACAGGGTCACTCCGACGAACACCTTGTTTTTGAGGTATCCTTTGAACTCGAATGAAAATACGGTCTTGAACTGTTTCATTCGTTCTCACCCCTCTTTCCTCCGGCGTACTCGACAAAAATGTCGTTCAGCGTCGGCTCGAACACTTTTATCTCGTCGACGTCGTATTTTTCCGTCACGTTTTTCATCACCGTGTTTTTGTCCTCGGGAGAAGGGAGCGTCAGCATGACTTCACCGCTCTTTCCGAGCGTAGTAGTGCCGCGGAATTCATAAGCGATACGTTCATAATCCTTTGAGCGGATCACGAGCCTGTCGCGCGGATAACTCCGTTTGATCCCGTCAAGAGGACCGCAAAGCGCGATCTCTCCGTTTCTTATGATCGCGATGTCGTCGCAGAATTCCTCGATGTAGTTCATCTGATGAGACGAGAACAGAACTATCTTTCCGGAAGAGATCAGCTCTCTCACAACGTCCTTGAGCAACAGCGCGTTGACCGGATCGAGTCCCGAAAAAGGCTCGTCGAGAATGACTATACGCGGGTCGTGCGCGACCGCGGTAATGAGTTGTATCTTCTGCTGATTTCCTTTTGAAAGAGTTTCGAGCTTTTTGTCGCGGTATTCGCTCATGCCGAGCCGTCCGAGCCATTTGTCACAGGATGAGACGGCGTCCTTTTTTTCCATCCCATTGAGCATAGCGAAATAAACGAGCTGTTCGATTATAACTTTTTTGGGATACAGACCGCGTTCTTCGGGAAGATAACCGATGCGCGCGCCAAAGCGTTCTATCGGATCTCCGTCGAGCAGCACCTCGCCCGAGTCGGGTCTGAAAACGTTCATTATTATCCTTATGGTGGTCGTCTTGCCCGCGCCGTTGCGTCCGAGCAGACCGAAGGCTTTTCCGCCTTCCGCTTTGAAGCTGATCCCGCGCAAAACTTTTTTCGCGCCGAACGACTTGTTTACGTTATTGACTTCGATTATCATATCAGACCTCCGTGGATCTCATTCCCGGTCATTTTACCACAACGCGGCGTAAAAGTAAAGCGATGGAGCAAAGATTTATCCCGTCCGGGCAAAAATTTTTCCCGCGCCGGGAAGCGCGGGAAAAGCCGTATTATCCGTCAGTTGGAGCCGAGGTACATCACGACGCCCTCGTCGTTGAGCGTGTAGGGGTTGACCGCCACTCCGTTCACGGTGAAGAGATAATGCAGACCGTATCCGTCTACAAATCCGCCGTTGCCGACGCTTCCGATCGCCGCGCCCTTCTCTACCACGTCGCCGACAGAGACCGAAACGTCGCCCAGATGCATATACCAGCTCTTGAGTCCGAGTCCGTGGTCGATGACGACGAGCCGTCCGGAAAGGATCTGTTCGCCGACGTAAACCACCTTGCCCGCGCCCGCCGCGATGACACGGTCGCCCTGGTTGACGACGTAATCGACTCCGTGGTTGACGTAAGTCTCGCCCGTCGCCTGGATAGAAACGGTGCGTCCGTAACCTGCTTTGATGGAGTTGTTCGTCATAGGCTCGACGAATACGCCTTCAAAGTACTTGGTCTGATCGTTGCTTGCGGATACGTTCGCGAGAGCGGACTTGAACGCTTCAAGCGTCGCGCCCGTCTTGGTGCGGCTTACCACTTCTACCGAGGTGCGGTTAGGCACGTTGGCTTTTGCGGCGCGCTGAGTCACGTTGAGGGTGAGATCCTGAGAAATGCCGGCGTTCGTCAGAGTGAACACGTACTGCGGTACGTATTCGCCGTCGAGAGAGATCGGAACGAGCGCCACTACGTAGTCGTTTAATCTGAAGAATTCGGGAGTAAATCCGAGATCGGGTTCGGAAGTGAACTTGAGCGATTCGAGGTCGGTCACGTTCTTTCCGGAGACAACGACAAGCTCGCCCTGCTCGACCGTGTTTTCACCGAGATAAAACTCGGCGGGAGCGGATACGTTCGCCTTGAACGCGTACGCGATGTCGCCGTAATAATTCTTTTCGGTATCCTGATACCATTTTGCGTTGATCTCGACCGCGAGAGAGGTGTTTATCTCTCCGATGACCGAAGGAGTGACGTTCTCGTACGAGCCGTCGAATATCGCCTCGCCGTCGCGGGTTATCTTAACGTTGATATAATCGGGTTGATTGGTAAAGTTGAGAACGAGTCCGCCGGAGATCGGGAACTCCTGGCTGACGTCGAAATCTCCCGAGGTTATCGTTTTCGCGAAGACGTCGGACGCGTTCTTATAGAGCCACGATACGGTCTTAGGCTCGACCTTGCTCGAATCAGCGAGAGTCAGGACGGGGACCTGAGCCGCGTCGAACAGACATTCGGCGTAGCCTTTGTTGAGAAACTCGGTCGCCTTGTCGCTCGGGATGCTGAAGCTCCTGTTCTGGTCGTCGACGTAATACGCCTGCCCCGGATCGGATGAGAAGAAATATTTATACTCTTTTTCTTTGCTGAAGCTGCGGTAATTCGCGATAAAAGGCTGCGTGCCCTTGACCTGGCGCGGTATCTCCTCGACTCCGCGGGACGCCTCGTTCATACCGATAAAGAAAGATATGGCTTCCTTCGCCTCGTCGCGGTTCTTGTCGTCGTTCTTATCGAAGACGAACTCCTTGCCGCTCGTATCTGTCAATACGAGCCTGTCCACGCTCGATTCGCTGACCGGCTGATTTTGTACCGAGATATAATATACGATCGCGATGACCGTGGGTATGAACAGTGCGGCGATACACAAAGCCGTAATGACTTTTTTCTTCATAACGATATATTTCTCCCCGATTGATTATTATTCATATTACATTATATCTTATTTTTCGCCTAAGGTCAAGGGGGAAGGTATAATTTTGTCATTTTTTCCGAGACGGAGCCGAAGCCGCCTGAAAAACGCGCAAATGCCGGCTGACCGAAAGACAGCCGACATACAAGCGAGTTCCGCTCGCCTTTCACGAAACTCCGTTCATAGCTTTGCGTCTCAGCCGCAGATCATAACTCGCACACGCCGCGCGCGATCATAACTCTTAACCGTATCGCGCCCGCGGGGACCTTTGTTTCAAGGTCCCCGTCCGGTCACTTTTTTCTTTTTCTCCTGCTCATTTTCCGGAGAGCGGAAAGCGCCTCCGCCACTCCGCCTACTTCATCTATCAGTCCCGCGTCGACCGCCTCGCGCCCCTCAAGGATGCTTCCCATATCGGTCGCGATCTCGTCCTTTGAGAGCATCAGCTTCCGGAGTTTTTCGGCGCTGATCGAAGAATGTTCGGAGACGAAGGTGAGTATCCTGTCCTGCATCCTGTTGAAATAGTTGTACGTCTGCGGAGCGGAGATCACAAGTCCCGTGGTGCGCACGGGATGGACGGTCATCGTCGCCGACGGGACGATGAAGCTCCTTTTTGCGGAAACGGCGAGCGGTACTCCTATCGAATGACCGCCTCCGAGAACGAGCGATACGGTCGGTTTGGACATCGACGCTATCATTTCGGAGAGCGCGAGTCCCGCCTCGACGTCGCCTCCCACGGTGTTCAGAATGATGAGAAGGCCGTCTATCTTCGCGTCCTGCTCGACGGAAACGAGCAGAGGTATTATCTGTTCGTATTTCGTCGCCTTCGCCCCGTCGCTCGCAAAGTAATGCCCCTCTATCTGCCCGATAACGGTCAGACAGTGTACGTTTATATCTTTTCCTTCAAGCGTGACCGAATTTGAGTTCGTCACGTTTTCGATCTCGACCTTTTCTTTTTCCACTTCGTCGACGCTTCCGGCGTTTTTCTTTTTTTCGGACAAAAAATTCACCCCGTTTCTTATTTTTTGCAAGATCAACGAATTTTCTATTTACTTTTGCAAAGAGTTATAGTATAATATGAACGCAAATTCTATTACCAAAAAAGGAGAAATCACCATGGATAACAAAATTCTCGTCGAGACTTCCGCAAGACACGTCCACCTCACCGAGGAACACATCGAGATCCTTTTCGGCAAGGGCCACACCCTCACCAAGAAAAAAGACCTCAGCCAGCCCGGACAGTTCGCTTGCGAAGAAAGAGTCAAGCTCGTCGGTCCCAAGAAAGAGATCGCTAACGTCAGCATTTTAGGACCCGCCCGTTCCGCAAGCCAGGTCGAGGTATCGTTCACCGACGCCCGTACCCTCGGCATCACCGCTCCCGTCAGAGAGAGCGGAGACATCGCGGGAACTCCCGGAGTCAAGGTCATAGGTCCCGAGGGCGAGATCGACCTTACCGAAGGCGTTATCGTCGCAAAGAGACACATCCACCTCACTCCCGAAGCCGCAGAACAGTACGGCGTCAAGGATAAAGAGATCGTCTCCGTCAAGATCAATTCCGACCGTTCGGTAATCTTCGGCGACGTCGTGATCAGAGTCAGTCCGAAGTTCGCTCCCGCTATGCACATCGACACCGACGAAGCCAACGCGGCTTGCGCTTTCGGTACCGTCTACGGCGAGATCGTCAAATAACCGTAAAACCAAAGACAAAAAGCGCTTTCGGCAATGCCGGGAGCGCTTTTGGCTTATTCTGCGCTTCGGCGCTTTTTTTAATCCTCGTACGAGCCGGCGACCGCGGTATCGGAGTTGACCGGCTCATAAGAGACGTACGTCGTAGGGTCGATCAATTTTCCGTTCTGACGGAGTTCAAAGTGGAGATGCGAGTCCTCGGAGATCTCCACCAGCGTCGAATCTCCCACCGAGCCTATCACCTGTCCGCAATATACGGGCGCTCCCTCGAACACCTCTTCGGGGCGTTCGTCGGAGAGTCCCATATAATAGGAAACGATACCGTTCGAGTGTTCGACCGAAACGCAATTTCCCATCATCGGGTCGTTATATACTCCGCTGATCTTTCCGTCGGAAAACGCCATCACGGGCGCCCCAGGATCGGAAAGCACGTCGATCCCGGTATGCGTACGGTAGTCGTTCATCGTCAGCGAGAACGTCGGCATATCGGCAGAATACGCTTTGAGAAGGTATCCCGCGACCGGTTGAACGCAGACAAATCCTTTGTCGTCGGACGCGCGGTCGGAGTCCGACTCGGGCGCTTCGTCGGTCTCTCTTTCAGGCTCAGTCACCGGAGGAATGGGTTCCGACGCGCGTGTCTCGGGTGTTTTAACGCGCGCAGTCTCCGCCGCCTTGGTCTCTTTGGGAACGACGTTATCCTTTCTTCTGTTCGACGCTACGCTGAACACGGTCAGCGCGATGACCGAAACGATTATCAGCGCGAGTAGGAGGTACAGAGCCACCGTCGTCTTTTTTCCGTTTTGTTTATCCATTGTGCATTTACCGCCTTTGTGATTGATTTTTCAAGGCTATTTTTGACCCCAGCGGCGGACTTTATACACAAACGAACGTTTTTTTCAGCGCAGATCGGCAATAACGTCACTCATCTGGCAAGGATGCACTCCGTTTCTGCGAAGGATCTCAAGCACGCGTAAAGCCGTCGCCTCGTCGCGGCAAACGTCGTAGACAAAAGCGTCTTCAACGGCGACTCCCTCCCGGTACGTTACTCCGAGAACGGAAAAGACGTTTTCTTTTATTTCATCGCAAATAAACGGATCGGTCACGAAAAGACAGTATTCAATAGTCTCGTTCCCCCATTCTTTTTTGCAGACGGTCTTTGCAAATATCTTCATCTGACCCCTCCCTCTTCTTTTTGCTCAGATATTGTATCACCCGAAAGCGAACGGTGTAAAGTCTTAACGTTCGACGCTTTTCGACACAGAAGCCTGCCGTACCGTCATTTTCGGTGGGGATCCCCGGCGTTTTTCCGAGCAAAAAATAGCGTTGTTCATAAAATATCATAATGTTATTGCGAAAAAGGTCATTTCCCGCGTTTTTGAGTCGAATAATGTCGAATAACGGATAATTATGCGCTATCATTGCAAGACGGTCTGCCGTTTTACGGAAAAAACGCCATAATACGGCTGTTTTTCCTGAAACTCCATAATGACAAAAGGAATAATGATGTATTATAATACTAATAAAGATCCGCATACGTCATTTTAGACGAAAAATAAGGGGTGACTTTTGTGAAATTTGCCGAATATCTGAAAGCCGAACGACCGGTCAGGCTCGCCGAAAATCTGTTGTTGTTTCTTACTCCGCCTGTCATTATGGCGTTTGTTTACATATTTTTCACGCTGAAGACCTCGAACGGACCCGAGCTCGCGTTCCGCCTTTGCGAGATCCGAATGATGCTCGAATACGCCGTATCGAGCCTGACAGCCCTGATCTGCGGAGCGCTCGTCGCCGACGCGGCGGAGGTCGACCGCGGCTGAAAAGACTTTACAGAGAATATCGGTCATTATTTTTTCCAAAATGTCCGTTTCAGGAATTGAACTCTCCGTCTTATTATGTTATTATGTTGGTGATGACACAGAAAGGCGGTACTTTTTATGAAAACCGAGATCATCGAATCGTCACGTACAGTGATGAGCAATCCGAGAAGCAAACACAACTACTTTGCATGGCCGACCGTCACACGGCTTAAAAACGGACGTCTCGCGCTCGGCGCGTCTGGTTTCCGTCTCCGTCACGTCTGCCCGTTCGGCAAGGTCGCGCTCTCTTTCAGCGACGACGAAGGAAAGACCTGGTCCCTGCCGATGATAGCGATCGATACCCCGCTCGACGACCGTGACGCGGGACTCTGCCCGTTCGGAGAGAGCGGACTCGTCCTCACCTCCTTCACAAACGACCGTAAGCTCCAGTATTCGCGTCTCAAGCCCGAGGAGGACAACCGTTATATCGAAGCGTATCTCGAGAAGATAACCGACGAGGACGAAAAGAAATACCTCGGATATACATACACGTTCAGCTCCGACAACGGAGTCACGTTCGACGAGCCGAGACTCGGTCCCGTCACCTCTCCTCACGGACCGATCGTCCGTTCGGACGGCTCGATCCTCTGGATCGGTAGAAAGTTCGACAACGACACCGGCGACACCTCGATACAGGCGTACAAGATCTTTCCCGACAAAGAGCCGGAATACGTTTCGACCCTCCCCCGTTCCGAAGACTACCTCATCGACTGCGAGCCGCACGCGATACAGCTTCCCGACGGACGCATACTCTGCCACATACGCTCGGAGCGCAAGGATCCGAGGATATTCACTCTATATCAGACCGAATCGTCCGACGGCGGCGTAACGTGGACGAAACCCGAACGCATCCTCGGCGAGACGGGCGGAGCGCCTGCGCACCTGCTTCTGACCTCAAAGGGCAAGCTGATCTGCGTCTACGCAAAGAGGACAAGTCCTCAAAAGATCCTCGCGATGATCTCGTCCGACCTCGGAAGAACGTGGGAACAGGACTTTGAGCTTGCAGACGGACCCAACTGGGACCTCGGCTATCCTTCTACCGTCGAGCTTAAAAACGGCGACCTTCTGACGATCTACTACGCGCACGACGAGATCGAAGGACCCGCGGTGATCAAGCAAGTTATCTGGAGGCTCGGGGAATGAAACTCACAGGCGTACTTCCGGCGTTGATGACTCCGCTCGACAAAAACGAAGAACTCAACGTACCGGTACTTGAAAAATATATCGACTACCTCATCTCGGAAGGCGCGGACGGGTTTTATATCGGCGGCGCATCGGGAGAGGGCGTGCTTCTCCCCAAGAAAACGAGACTTGAACTCGCCGAGTCGGCGGTCGGACATACGAACGGAAGAGTGCCGACGATCGTACATATCGGCTCGATCGTATTCAAAGAAGCGCTTGAACTCGCGCGCCACGCCGAAAGTATCGGAGCGACCGCGGTGTCTTCCATACCTCCGCTCTACTTCAAATACGGCAACGACTCCATATACGAATACTACGAGCGCCTCGCCGGAGCGACCTCCCTGCCTCTCGTGATATACAATACTCCTGCGGCGGGATACCTGCTCGACGGAGAATTCGCGGCAAAGCTCTGCGAGATACCGAACGTGCAGGCTGTCAAATGGACCTCGCCGCGGTATGATGAATTCGTCAGGCTCCGCAAACTGACAAACGGCGAGATCACACTGTTCAACGGTCCCGACGAGACCGCGCTGTCAGGACTCGCTTCCGGAGCGGACGGCTTGATCGGAGTTTCCTACAGCATCGCGCTCAAGACCGCAAAGACTCTGTACAACGCGTTCAGAAACGGCGATCTGGACACCGCGAGAGCGATGCAGACCAAGCTCTGCGATCTCGTAGGCAAGGTCTACCGCAAATGCCCGAGCATCGTCACGGTGAAAGCCGTCCTTGAGAGCCGAGGCTTCGACTTCGGCGACGCTGTCTTCCCTCAGCGCAGGCTTTCAAGCGAAGAAAAACGCGAGATCGCGGCGCAGGTCGAAGAAATATTGAAATAAATAAAAGCAAATATTGGCGCGGGACGCTTTTTCCGAAAAAAAGCGTCCCGCGTATTCGTTTTTTCTCAAAACACTTTACAACGAAATAATATTCAGTTATAATAATAAAAAATACAGAAAAGAAGGTCACATGATGAAAAAACTCAGCTCACGCACCGCGCGTTTCAACGAATCGCTGATACGCCGTATGACCCGCATATCCAACGAATGCGGAGCGATAAACCTCTCGCAGGGATTTCCAGACTTCGATCCGCCCAAAATGCTGATGGACAGTCTGGCGAACGTCGCGTATAAAGGTCCGCATCAGTACCCCGTGACCTGGGGCGCTCCGAACTTTCGGAAAGCGGTCGCGAAAAAGCAGAGCTTCTTTATGGGGCGCGAGCTCGATCCGGACGAAAACGTCCTCGTCACCATCGGAAGCACCGAGGCGATGGTAGATACTCTGATGGCGCTCTGCGACGACGGAGACAACGTCGGTCTGTTCTCGCCGTTCTTCGAGAACTACGTCGCCGAGATCATCATGGTCGGCGCGGAGCCGGTCTACGTTCCGCTCGATCCGCCCGCATTCACCTTCGATCCCGAAAAGCTCGAGGACGCGTTCAGAAAGGGACTCAAAGCCTTCATCCTCTGCAATCCCTCAAACCCGAGCGGCAAGGTCTTCACCCGCGACGAACTTAAGATCATAGCCGACCTTGCGAACAAATACGACGTTTATATCATCACAGACGAGGTCTACGAGCATATAATCTACGAGGGACACAAGCATATCTATATGAATTCTCTTCCCGGTATGTGGGAACGCACGGTCTCGTGCAGCAGCCTTTCCAAGACCTACCACATCACCGGCTGGAGGCTCGGATACGCGATAGCGCCCAAAGAAATACTCGACCGTATCAAACAGTGCCACGACTTTATCGCCGTCGGCGCGCCCTCTCCTCTTATGGAGGCGTGCATGGCCGGTCTCGAAGCGCCGATGGAATATTACGACGAGCTTCACAAGCTCTACGAACACATGAAAAGCGTGTTCGTCGGCGGACTTGACCGCCTCGGATTTGAGTACACCGAGCCGGAAGGCGCGTACTACGTTATGGTCAACGTTGCGAAATACGCAAAGGGCGACGACCTCGCTTTCTGCGAAAGGATGGCGCGCGAGCTCGGAGTAGCCGCGGTCCCCGCAAGCACGTTCTTCAAGGAAGATCAGCACGACTGGGTGCGTTTCCACTTTGCGAAGCGCGACGAAACGCTTAACGAGGCGCTCGAGCGTCTGTCGGGCATCGGCAGGCTCAGCTGAAAAAAGACATATACTGTAATGAACGACAATAAAGGACTGATTTTCGTATGACTCCCGTTATAGGCGTGACCTGCTCAAAGGAGCCGAGCGACCGCCTTATGCTGAAGACCGACTATCTCGACGCTTTGAGAGACGTCGGCGTACTCCCCGTCATTTTTCCGTACATAACGACGGAGAAAGACGCCACGCTCCTGCTTGAACGCGTCGACGGGATACTGTTCTCGGGCGGGAACGACCTCGATCCCGCGGAATACGGCGAAAAACGTCTCGACGTCTGCGGAGAGGTCACCCCCGAACGCGACCTGACCGAAAAGCTCCTCGTCAAAGCGCTCGAACGTCGTCCGCTCCCGACTTTCGGGATCTGCCGCGGGATACAGACGCTCAACGTCTTCAACGGCGGGACTCTGTGGCAGGATATCCCGTCGCAGATAAAGGATCCGCTCGAACACCGTAATTCGACTCACGAAATAACTCCGGTTCCCGGGACTCTGTTCGCGGAGATCGTCGGAAACGAACCGTTCACCGTCAACAGCTTCCACCACCAGAGCGTGAAGACCGTCGCCCCCGGCTTCGCCGCAGCGGCGTTTTCTCCCGACGGCACGATCGAAGCGCTCGTCCGACCGGGCGATCCGTTGTTCCTCGCCGTCCAGTTCCACCCCGAACGCTCGTATAAAAACGACGCCCGCACCGCCGCGCTCTTCAAATGGTTCGCCTCCGTATGCGGGAAAAAAGAATAGGATAAAAATAATAACGCGGGGGATCTTTTTTGAAAAAAGATCCCCCGCGACCCCTTCAAAAAACTTGAGAAGGGGTTTTTATTTCATTTCGTCACGGTTTTATCCTGTTCATTACGATATAATTGATCTTCCAGCGGCGGCCGGGGACGGTCGAGAGCTTAAGGCGTATCGGCTCGTCTTCTTCCGTAAAGACCGGTATAACGAAGGTGCGGTAACGTCCCGCCGGGGTAAGAGTTCCTTTGCACTTCCGTCCGTTTTCGGCGGACAGTTCGGTATAACTTTTCTCTTTTGAGTCGCCGGACACGACGAACAGCTCGTAGAAGCCGCGCGGAGCCTCTATTATGAACTCCGCCTCGCGTTCACCCTCTGCAAAGTCGCGCCGCAGTGCGTCGGTCGTTCCGCTATCGGTGATACGCACGTCCGACCCCTTTGAGAAGCCGAAGCCGCGGAAGTGCGAAAACTCAGCCGCGCCGGGCGTCTCAAACGGGAGCGCTCCGAGCGTCATTTCCTCCGAGGTGTACGCCTGGGGATAAAACGCGTCCGCGTAGTCTTTGTCCTTGTCTTCGGTGAAATCGAACTTATATACGGAACGGTTTTCCTGCTTTAAGTTGCCTATATAGTACGGTCTCGTCGCGTTATCGAGCGCCGTCTTATAGTACGACTCCGGATCCCCGCCGATGAAAATACGGCGCTTCGTGTACGAAAAATGCTCCGTCACCCCCGGCGCGTATTCGCCGTCCGAGGGTCTTTTAATTTCGACCGCCCGGTCTTCGGAAATAACGTACGTTATGTCCGCTTCGGTCTCGAATACGATCTTTCCTTCCTCGCGGCAAAACGGGACTTCCCTTCCGTCCGAAAAGACCTTTTCGTTCCCGGTGAAAAGCGGCGACGCGACAACGGCTTTCCCGCCTTTTTTACCGAGAACGGAAATGAACACGAGTTTTCCTTTCCTCATTTCGGCGCTGACCTCGAACGCGCCCTTGGCAAGCAAACGGTCGAACCTGACGTCCTTCCACTCCGGATAGTCGGCGTTCCTCGCCTCGTATTCGGCGAGAGAATAACCCCTGCGCAGGAACGCGGAATAGTCTCTCTTGCCGTCCGGGAGCGCCGGAAAAACGCGGATGACTCCGCCGTGTGACTGAAGGAGCATTTCGTTCAGCGCCGACGTCATCT
Source organism: uncultured Ruminococcus sp. (assembly GCA_902785485.1). Taxonomy (GTDB): domain Bacteria; phylum Bacillota; class Clostridia; order Oscillospirales; family CAG-272; genus RUG13077. The sequence continues at coordinate 17,564 of CACZZA010000021.1, forward strand.
CCCCTGTGAACTCGGTCATACACGGATAATACAGAGGCTGGCGGCAGGTCAGACAAAAGTTTATAAATCTGTCGGTCTGCTCGGCGCAAAGTCCGTTTTCGCGCATCATGTGGTCGAGTCCGCGCTCGTACAACAGCCGGAGCGCCCTCTGCCCCTGCCCGAGCCTTGCCGCCGCTGCCGCAAGCCAGCTTCCCTGGAAAATGCCCGTTTCGCACCTGTCTTCGAGATAGTCAAGCGTGTCGGAGAGGACTTTTTTTGTTTTCTCGGGACTGTCGATCCCGTATTCTCCGATCGGATAAAGCGGCATCAGCATACCCGGATGGCGTATCCACATAAACTCGGGCGCCTCCTCGGAGTCGATAAGATGCCTGCCGTATGTTCCCTCGCCCGAGGTGAAATACGGAGCCGTATTTTCACAAACGCGCTTTATTTTTTCAAGGAGCGGAGATCCGTCGTTCAGAATTTTTGCCGCTTCGAGGGTAAAGCGGAACAGATACTTCGCGCTCGCGACTGTCGCGATACTGTCGTGAGCGAGCGGTCCCTGCTCAGGTGAAATATCGGGAAAAACGGAATAATATCCGCGCGGACCGTCATATTTGAAAACTCCGAGCAGAAATTCGCAGACCTTGAGAAAGAGCGGGTACGCCTCGTTCCTCAGATAGTCTTCGTCGAGGGTGTATTCGTAATAATACCACAGATACTGCGCGCACCACGGCCAGACGCAGTAGTAGAAAGCGTACGGATAGTCCGCCGCCGCGCCGGATAGTCCGTGGACTCTCTTTGCGAAAGACTCGGCGAGCGGGAGATATTCGCGCAGTCCGTCGGAAAACGCCTTTGCAAGCTCCGTCCTGCCGCTCGAAAAAACTCCGGCGAACGCCGCCTGGATATTTACGTCCCAGTACCACATACTCCCCCAGAGGTTCGGGTGCTTTATATCCCAAAGACCGTTGAGTCCGCACGCCTGATGGCGCATGACACCGTCCCGCCCGCTGCAGCAGTCAAGCGCGTACTGGTTGATATAATATACGTTTTCAAGGAATTTATCGGGAATGCCGATATTCGACCTCGCAAAAAAGTCCGACCAATATTCGCGGTGATTTGCGTACAGCTCCGGGAGCCGTTCTTCAAAGGAGTTCATTTTTCCGACTCCGTCTCTTCTCGGGTCAACGTATTTCCGGGAGGTAAAAACACCGAAAAGAATGCGGAATTCTTTTCCCGCCGAAACAAGGTCGATCCGCGCGCCGTATTCGCCCTTTGTCAGCCTGCCTTCCGCTCCGACGAGACGCAGGACCCCGCAGAAACGGAAAGAGCCGCCGACGTCGCCCTCCTCATTTTCCTGTCCGTCGGGATCAAACGACACCTCGTACAGAAAAGTGCGTCCGTCCTCTTGCGCATAAATCACGTTCGGATATTTTTTGCCGCGGAACGGCGGATAGTCGAGTTTGAGCGACGGCAAAAGACCCCTCTCGCTTTGTTTCACCGAGCAGACAAGGCAGTCCTCGCGAGCAACGAAAGAGCTTACCTCCGCCGACCTTCCGTCTTTTTCAAGGTCAAGCCTCACACGGGCGTCTTCGACTTCAAGAACAAGGCGGGATACGGCGTTTTTCAGCGCGTCGGAAAAGACCGCTTTCAGCTCCCCGGTCGCCGGATGGTGAGACGCGAATTTCGTTCCCCGCACCTTGCCGAGCGGTGTTTTCGCCGCCTTGTCCTTGCGGTAATACGTATAAGGCTCGCCCTCGTCGGGCAGATTTCTCTTCGCGCGAAGCTCGGTCTCGCGATGCAGTTTTCCGGGTTCGTCGACCGGCGCTTCGGCGGCGAGCCTGTCTTTCGGAAGCGCGCGCGAGGACACCGTATAATAGACCTCATAGTGGTTCGTCGGCAGACAGAGCGTATTTCCGGAATAATACGCCATCGCGCCGAAAACGCCGTTTCCAAGCGGAAGAGCGTTTTCCCAACGGTTTTCTACGTTTTCGAACTGAACGGAATGTTTCATCCCGGTATTCTCCTTCTTTTTACGTCATTATCTCCATTATAACGCCTTAAGACCTCTTTTTCAACACAAAAATACGGGGAAAACGTTCGATCCGTTTCCCCCGTATTCTGTTTTCAGTCTATTTTCGGAAGCTTCGCTCTGTATTTCGCGAGTTCCTCGTCGGTCGGGATATAATCGTTCATCTCTCCGTCGTGGAACTTCTGATAAGCGACGAGGTCGAAGTAACCTGTGCCGGTGAGTCCGAACACGATGGTCTTCTCTTCTCCGGTCTCCTTGCACTTCATCGCTTCGTCTATCGCGACGCGAATAGCGTGGCTCGACTCGGGAGCAGGGAGTATCCCTTCGACTCTCGCAAAGGTCTCAGCCGCCTCGAACACGTCGGTCTGCTTGACCGATCTTGCTTCCATAAGTCCGTCGTCGTAGAGCTGAGAGAGCGTCGAGCTCATACCGTGGTAGCGGAGTCCGCCGGCGTGGTTCGCGGAAGGGATGAAATCGCATCCGAGAGTGTACATCTTCGCGAGCGGGCAGACCATGCCGGTATCGCAATAGTCATAGGCAAACTTGCCACGGGTGAAGCTCGGGCAGGAAGCGGGCTCGACCGCAACGATGTCGTAGGAAGCCTCGCCGCGGAGCATTTCTCCGACAAAGGGCGAGATCAGACCGCCGAGGTTCGAACCGCCGCCGGCGCATCCGATGATCATGTCCGGCTTGATGCCGTACTTATCGAGCGCAGCCTTGGTTTCAAGACCGATTACGGACTGATGCAGCAGGACCTGGTTGAGAACACTGCCAAGGACATAGCGATAGCCGGGAGTGGAAACCGCAGTTTCTACCGCTTCGGAGATGGCGCAGCCAAGGCTTCCGCCGGTGCCGGGATGTGCCGCGAGAATGCGTTTGCCGACCTCTGTTGTCTCAGAGGGAGACGGGGTAACGGAAGCACCGTACGTGCGCATGACTTCACGGCGGAAGGGTTTCTGTTCGTAAGAAACCTTAACCATGTAGACCTTGCAGTCTAACTCGAAATAGGAGCAGGCCATCGACAGCGCGGTGCCCCACTGGCCGGCGCCGGTTTCAGTTGTGACGCCTTTGAGTCCCTGGCTTTTCGCGTAGTAAGCCTGTGCGATCGCAGAGTTCAGTTTATGGCTTCCGCTGGTGTTGTTGCCCTCGAATTTATAATAGATCTTAGCGGGAGTCTGAAGTCTTTTTTCAAGGCAATAGG
>CACZZA010000022.1 GCA_902785485.1 uncultured Ruminococcus sp.
TGGGGCTTCCGGCGATGAAATGCGAGGTCGTGGACATCAGCCGGGACGAGGCGATCATTCTGATGGTAGACAGCAACAGTCAGCGCTCGGAGATCGCGCCCTGCGACAAAGGACGGGCGTATAAGATGAAGCTTGAAGCGATCAAAAAATTGCCCGGCAGACCGACAAAAGAAAATTGTGACCCAGTGGGGCACAATTCCGAAATACCTCGTTCGGTCCAGTCGTTAGCGGATGATTCCGACGATAGCAAAACCCAGATCCAGCGCTATATCCGCTTGACGCATCTCATTAAAGAACTTCAGGATTTCGTGGACGAGGGTAAGATCAAGATGCGTCCCGCGGTGGAACTCTCGTATCTTGACGAGGAATCACAGCGAGACGTCGTTGACCTTATCGACGACACCGAATCGTTCCCGTCGCACGACCAGGCGATCCGAATGAGAAAGGCGTTCGAGGCGGGCAAACTTGACTACAACGTTGTGGACGACGTTATGCGCGAGGAGAAACCCAATCAAAAACCGTCCTTCCGCATCAAATATGAGGACGTCAAGGCGTTTTTCAAGCCCACGGACACCCCGGAAAAGGTGCTGAAGGATATTTTGCAGGGGCTTCAGCTTCTGAAACGCCAGCGCGATAAAGGCGCACGTTGATTCGGACCGAAGCGGAAGTTTCCGACTTTGCACATTTGGCAGCAACGTTTCGGATCGGTATAATAAAGCCGGTCCGAAACGGCTCTGCCGTCCCTAAAATCATAACAAGGAGGTTAAATAATATGGTATCGGGACATCTACAGGAAAAGAACGGTTATTACTACGCCGTTCTCACCTACACAGACGACGTCGGGAAACGGCATCAGCCGTGGATCCCGACAGATCTCCCCGTCAGGGGAAATAAAAGAGCAGCGGAGGAAAAGCTCGTCGAGATACGCCGCAACTTCGTTATTCCGAAAGTCAAGAGCGGCTACGGCGATCTTTCCTCGGACATGCTTTTCTCCGATTATCTTAACGTTTGGCTCGAGATGAAGAAAGGTAGCGTCGCGCTCACGACCTACGCGAACTATTCCAATCTCGTCAAGAACTATATAGGTCCTTACTTCAGGGAAAAGAAAAAGACGCTCGGCGGCGTCAGGGCGGTCGATATTCAGATGTTCTACGTTGAAGAAATGAAACACAGAACGCAGGCGATGGTCATCAAAGAGCACGTCGTGATCCACAGCGCGTTTCAGCACGCGGTCATGCTCGATCTGCTCGACTTCAGCCCGATGAATAAAGTACAGCGCCCGAAAAAGGCGAAGTATATCGCATCGTATTACAACGACGAGGAACTCGCTCAGTTATTTGAGAAGACGAAAACGCACAAGCTCGGACTGCTGATCCAGATGACCGCGTTCTACGGATTTCGGCGCGAGGAGATCGTCGGGCTCCGGTGGGACGCCATCGACTTCGAGCGCGGCACGGTCACGGTAAGGCACACAGTGACGAGCACGCAGCTCGACGGCAAAAAGGTCATCATTCAGTCGGATAAAGCGAAAACGAAATCCAGTCTGCGTACCATGCCGCTTGTCGGTCAGTTTAAGGAACGGCTCATGGCTCTGAAGGAGCAGCAGGTGGTGAACAAGCGCGTCTGCGGCAACTGCTACGACTACAAATACGACGGATACGTTTTCGTGGACGAGATGGGAAAGCTCTTTGAACCGAACTGGGTCACCGAAACGTTCGGGCGGCTCCTGAAGAAGCACGGACTGCGGCAGATCCGCTTTCACGATCTGAGGCACTCCTGCGCGTCGCTGATGCTCGCCAACGGCGTACCGATGAAGCAGATCCAGGAATGGCTCGGTCATTCCGACATCGGAACGACGGCGAATATTTACGCGCACCTCGATTACAATTCCAAAATCGTCTCCGCGAACACGCTCGACGAGGTGCTCAAGATCCCCGATTATCTGCCGAAACCGGAGTGGGAATAAGGTTAAATTGAGCACAAAAACCGATGCAAGAAAAGATTTCTCTCCCGTTTTTCTCCCCGTACACCCCGGAAGCCCTTATTTTACAAGGGTTTCCGGCGTTTTTTTTCTTTCATTTGTGCAGAGGACTGCAAAAAAACGGCTGTTTTTCGCTTTTTCTTGCAAGAAAAAAGTGTTCGTTTGGCAGAGTTCGAATAAAGAAAAGCCCTGAAAACCAAGTGTTTTCAAGGCTTTTTTGGCGGAGAGGGAGGGATTCGAACCCTCGTGTGGTTTCCCACAAACTGATTTCGAGTCAGCCCCGTTATGACCGCTTCGATACCTCTCCGTATATTCCGAACGTTTTTCATCGCGTGCAAGAATGCAAGAAAAACGTGCAAGAAACTATGAAATTGTGTTTATTCGAATTATCAGAAGTCCTTATATTATAAGGGTTTGCGCCATCACGAAACCGACACTCTCCTTTATTCTTTCGAGTCAGGGCCGTTATGACCACTTCGATACCTATCCGTATTCGACGAATGGTATTATAACATAACATTTCCCGTTTTGCAAGGGGTAGAATGAAAAAAGTTTATTGCCGAGGAAAGGAGCAGAGGAAAGGAGCAGAGGAAAGGAGCAGAGGAAAGGAGCCGAGAAAAGGAGCCGCGAAAAGGAACCGCGGAAAGAAACGCTTAAAGGAGCGCAGAAAGGGAAGCGCCCTGCAACGTTTTATCCCTTCGGTTTGATCTTGACTTTCTTTAAGTAATCTATCTGCTTACCGGAGAGGCGGCGCCATTTTCCGGGGGCGAGGTTTCCGAGCGCGATCTCGCCTATCGCCACGCGTCGCAGGTTTTCGACCTTGAGGGAAAGGGTCTCGCACATTTTGCGGATCTGGCGGTTTCTCCCCTCGTAAAGCTCCATACGCACGACGGTTTGTCCCTCCTTGCGGGAGACGACGGAGCATTTTACCGGGAGTATGTCATACCCGTCGATGTTAAATCTTCCTCCGAGGCGTTTCAACTGCTCGGGAGTGATTTCTCCCTCGAGCTTTACGTGATAAATTTTCTGGATGTCGTGACCGGGATGCGTCAGCTTGTTTGCAAGCTCGCCGTCGTTCGTGAAGAGCAGGAGTCCTTCGGAATCCATATCGAGCCTGCCCATCGGGAAAACGCGCGCGCCGACGTCGGAAACAAGTTCGGCGACGCATTTTCTCCCGCGCTCGTCGCTCATCGTCGAAACGTAGCCGCGCGGCTTGTTGAGCGCCGAACGTGACTTCATCCCTTTCCGGATCGATCTTCTGTCCGATCTCGGCTTTTACTCCGTTGACCTTGACTCTTCCGGCGCGAATGGCGTCCTCCGCCGCTCTGCGGCTCATTACTCCGGTCTCGGAGAGGTATTTTTGTATCCTTATTTCTTCCATAACGTTAATTCTTTTCAGAACACCCCGAGAATCTTTCTCCGGGCGTTTTTTTCGTTTGCGTCTCTGTCGGAATACAGATCGAGCGTCGCGATGATCTCTCCGTCCGTTTCAAAGGCGCAATATCCGATCTTTTCGCCTTTTTTCACCGGTGCGAACAGAAATCGGTCCGTATATACTTTCATTCGTACGTCTGCGTTTTTTTCGAGCAGCGTCAGCTCCGCGCGGTCGCGGTTGACCGCATAAACGCAGTCTACGTCGCTCCCCGTGACGCATACGGGAATGCGGATCCCGCCCTCTTCGGCGAGCGTTCGCCTTTCGCAGGTCTCAAATCCGAGGTCGAGGAGTTTGCGGTGGTCGTTCCAGTCGTCGGGAGCGTTCAGCGTGACGCAGATAAGCGTGACGCCGTCCCTCTGCGCCGCGGAAACGAGGCAACGTCCGGTCGCTTTGGTAAAACCGGTCTTGACGCCGATGCACCCCTCGTACGTTTTCAACAGTCTGTTGTGGTTAACGATCGTTCTCGTCTTGCTCTCGCTTGAAAAAGTGTAGTTCTTCGTTGAGACGATCTCACGAAAGGTCTCGTTTTTCAGAGCTTCCCGCGTGATCAGCGCAAGCTCGTACGCCGTCGTGTAGTGGTTTTCGTCGTAAAGTCCGTGCGGATTTGTGAAATGAGTCGACGTAAGTCCTATCTCACAGGCTCTTGCGTTCATCATTTCCGCAAATTCCGCTATCCCGCCGGCAACGTGATAAGCGAGCGCCTCCGCCGCGTCGTTTGCGCTCTGGAGGAGCAGGGAATAGACGAGCTGACGCACGGTCAGTCTCTCGCCGCGTTCGAGGTAAACGGACGATCCCTCGACTCCGACCGCGCGCTCATCTACCTCGATAAGGTCGTCGGGACTCGCGTTTTCGACAGCGACAAGCCCCGTCATTATTTTGGTGGTGCTTGCCATTCCGAGCCGCTTGTCGTAGTTGTGAGAGAAAATGATCTTTCCGCTTTCCGCTTCTATCAGAACGGCGCTTTCGGCGGAAAGTAACGCCGCCGATCCCGTTACGGGAAATAAAGATAACGACAGAACGCAGATCAAAATAAACGCAACTTGTTTTTTCATAATGCCCCCCGGACGGTAAAAATATCAAGATATTTATACCCCCGGGGGCGGACTTTTATTCGGAGATCAGTCTTCCGGCGTTTCGTCCTTGCTGAACACGCTCTTGATGCGTGAAATGACTTCGGGCGACTTTTCGATCAGGTCTCCGATGCCCGCGATACGGTTGACCGCGGTGTCCGGCTGGTTCATATTGAGCAGTTCGACCTGTCCGTCGGGTTTGATAACGAGGAACGCGAGGGGGGTCATCGAAACTCCGGTCCCGCCTCCGCCGCCGAAGTTCTTGCTCTTGTCCTCTTTTTTAGAGGCAAAATCGAGTCCGCCGGACGCGTATCCGACCGAGACTTTCGATACGGGGAGGATCACCACGCCGTTGGGAGCGGTGATGGGGTCTCCGACCACGGTGTTCGCTTCCGCTATGCTCTTGACGTTCTCGAGCGTGGTCTTGATCATTTCGCTGAGTTTATAATTTTCCATCGGCTGTTTCCTTTCTGTTTTCAGAAACGCTTTCTTTTTTCATTTGTTTAAGCTTGTATTTGATAAACGCGCCGAGCGCCCTGATCCCGAGCGCCGCGGCTTGCCATATCCGTATTGAAAGAGCTATATCCAGGTCGAAGTGGGTCTTTCCGGACACGAAGTCTGCTCCGACGAAGATCGAGTCACCGTCCTGCTTTTTGAAGTTGGTCAGATGATCGAGTATCTCGCAGATATAGCAGACAGCCTGAGAAACGTACCCGTAGGTTATCGCCGTCTTCGCGGCGTCGTCGCTCCCGACGACTATCCAAAGCCTTCTCGTTTTTACGACGAGGTACCTTCCGAACGGGCGCGCGGTCTTCTCAAGTATCGCAAGCACGAGGCCGACGACGTCCTTCACTCGGTCGAGCTTGTGTTTGAAAGGCTCTTTCGTCTCGCCTCCGGACGGCGGAACGGACTCGTCTTTGTTTTTCTTTTTTTTCTTTTTCGCGTCTTTTTTCGCTTGTTTTTCAAGCGCTTTCTTCGTGAATTTCTTCGGGTCGGGAGGTCCTTTCGGATAGAGGACGAACTTCAGAAACAGGACCTTCAGCGTAAGAGTCGTTTCTTCCGACGCGCGGAGCGAAACGCTTACCCGGATCAAACCTATCAGCACGAAAAATAAGACGATCGCTCCGATAATGATAAGCGCTGTCACTGTCCGACCTCCTTTCCGTTTTGGATCGCGGAAAAATTATTGCCCGGTCTTTTCCGGCGTTTCCGCGTTTTCCGGAACTTCCGCTCCCGGTCCTTGCGTTTCTATCTCATCGTCGAACGAAAGCTGATCGAAGTCGTTTTCGGTCTCGAGCTCTTCGACTGTGGGAAGCTCTTTGAGCGACGAAAGACCGAAGCAACGCAAAAAGTCGAGGGTAGTGCCGTACAGAGACGGTCTTCCGGGAACGTCGAGGCGCCCCTTCTTCTCGATCAGTTCTTTTTCCTGAAGCACCGCTATCGCGTACGATGAATCGACTCCGCGGACCTGTTCGATATATGCTCTCGTTACGGGTTGGTGATAAGCGACGATGGCAAGCACTTCGAGAGAACTGTTGGAGAGAGAACTTTTGCCCTGGCGTATGCCGAGCGCGTTCTTTATGTACTGTTCGTATTCGCTCTTGGTGCAGAGCTGGCACGCCTTTTCAAATCGGATGAACTGGATGCCGGAAGGAACGTCCTCACGCTCGAATTTCTTTTCATAATCTTCGAGTATCTCTTTAAGCTCCGGTACCGATATTTCAAGCGTTTCGGCGAGCTTGTCGTAGGAGACGGGATGTCCCGCCCCGAACAGTATCGCCTCGATTATCTCCTCTATGCGGAGAAGTTCTGTTTTATCCTGCATTTCGGTCGTTTTCCTCCGATGTGATCTTTCCCTTGTTCAGCGAGATCAGTACGTTTTCGTTCTCGTCGGTTTCAATGAATATACGTCCGCCCTTGGCAAGCTCGAGTACCGCCATAAACGTAGCTACGAGTTCCGAACGGCTCGAGCATGTCAGCATTATGGAATCGAACAGGCTTTTGCCGTGACGGATGAGATATTTGAGCGTGAATACGATGCGCTCGGGAACGGACACCATCCTCCTCGCGTGACTGCGGTTGATGAGCCTTACGAACGCCTTTCCGAGCAGACCGACGTCCTGATCTTCGATCTTTTCGTTTTTCTTTGCGGGAAATTCGTCCGTTTCCTTGGCGACGCGCCCCGAATAGACCTTGAACAGGTCGTTGAGCATCACGGCGGCTTCCTTCGCCTTTTTGTATTCGATAAGGGCAGCGGCAAGCTCTGCGCGCGGATCCTCCTCGCCGTTTTCCTCGTTGCGCGGTATCAGCATACGGCTTTTTATCAGCATCAGCTGCGACGCCATAGCGATAAATTCGCCCGCTATATCCATATCCATTTTCTGCATCTTGTCGAGGTACTCCATGTACTGGTCGAGGATGAGAGAAATGGGGATGTCGTAAATATCTATTTTGTTTTTGGTTATCAGAGACAGAAGCAGATCGAGAGGACCTTCGAACACTTCCAGCTTGAAGTTCAGTTCGTTGCTCATAATCCGGGTATCAGTCCTATCAGCCACATGATCCCGCTTGAGATCTTGGAGGCGACCCACCAGACAGGGGATACGTCCGTTACGCGCGGAAGGATAAAGACCACGGCGATCAGGGCGATCATGATATAACGCTCGTATTTCATAAGTCCGAAATAGATCTTATCCGGAAGGAAGATGTTAGCCAGTCGCGATCCGTCGAGCGGAGGTATCGGGATCATATTGAATACCGCGAGACTCAGGTTGAGGATATGGAAAAGATAGAAGAAGTCCAGGAGCAGAGTATAGAAATTGAACTGAAATTCGGCGGTTATTGTCGCGCCGTTGAGAACGACGATCAGTATTCTTAAGATCAGCGCGGAAACGATCGCAAGAAACAGGTTGGAGAGCGGGCCGGCGAACGCGGTGAGAGCCATGCCTTTTTTCGCGTTTTTGAAGTTTCTCGAGTTGACCGGAACGGGCTTGGCGTATCCGAATCCGATAAGGAGCATCATAACGGTACCGAGCGGGTCGAGATGCTTGATCGGGTTCAGCGTCATCCGTCCCAGATTTCTCGCCGTCGGATCTCCCATTTTGTACGCGGCGTAAGCGTGCGAATACTCGTGGAACGACAGTGAAAACAGTATTATCGGGATCGTCAGCAGAAATTGTATGAGTTCCGCCTTCGAGCCTCCGGAAGAAATGAAATTCAACAGCATTGGGTTTATCTCCTGTAAAGAATGACGTCAGAGTTTTGAAAGGATCAGATCGCGCAGCGCGTCTTTACCCTCTCCGGTCTGCGACGAGAAAAGTATCACGGGAACGTCGCTTCCGACCGAGGGACAGCTTTTTAAGACTTCAAGAGTCTTGTTCCTTTCGGTTTTGTTGGGCTTGTCCGACTTTGAAAGGACTATGACGTATTCGAGCGAACTCGCGTTCATGTATTCCAGCATCGCGAGATCGTCTTTCGTGGGTCCGACCTTGCAGTCTATCAGTTGGATGACGCACTTGAGTGCGTCGTCCTGTCTTTTGGTGAAATAGCCGTCGGTGAGAGAAGACCATCTTTTCTGATCCTCCGCCGGGCGTTTGGCAAATCCGTAACCGGGCAGATCGACGAGATAAAAAGCCGAATCGACAAGGTAAAAGTTGACGGTGATAGTCTTTCCCGGCGACGACGACACGCGCGCGAGCGATTTACGCCCTATCAGCGTGTTTATCAGCGAGCTTTTGCCAACGTTCGACCTTCCGGAGAACGCGAGCTGAGGCAGACCGTCTTTCGGAAACTGCGACGGCAGACCCGCGGTCAGAGAAAGCTCCGATTTTTGAAAATTGATCTTCATGCGTTTATCTCCGGGCGTTTGTCGGCGTCGAAAACACCGACGCTGAAGGGAATGGACTTTTTGTTTTCCTCCGGCACGTCCGCCTTTTTGCAGAGAGCGACGGAAAGGACCTCGTCCACGCGTTTTACAAAAGTAAATCTGAGTTTTTCCCTGACGGCTTTATCGAGCTTTTCAAGATCGTTGCGGTTGTCGTAGGGGATGATGACGTCGATAACGCCCGCTTTGTAAGCCGCCATCGTCTTTTCGCGAAGTCCGCCTATTGCGAGGACTCTGCCGTGGAGAGTTATCTCTCCCGTCATGGCGACGTCTCTGCGCACCGGAGTATGAGTCAGTTCGGAGACGAGCGACGTCAGTATCGACACGCCCGCCGACGGACCGTCCTTCGGGACCGCTCCCTCCGGGAAGTGAAGGTGAATGTCGAGCTTTTTGTGGAATTCCGGATCGACTCCAAGCTCCGACGCGTGCATACGGACGTAGGTAAGAGCCGCCTGAGCGCTCTCCTTCATCACGTTCCCGAGCGAGCCTGTCAGCTCGAGCTTGCCCGAGCCTTCCATCGCGGCGCACTCGATGCGGAGCATCTCTCCGCCGACTTCGGTGTACGCAAGACCGTTGACCGTTCCGATCTCGTCCTCGTCGTAAATAACGTCGGGAACGATCCTGTCAAATCCGAGGTATTTTTCGATATTGCTCTTACGTACGATGCATTTCTTTTCTTTTCCTTCGACGATGAAGGTCGCAGCCTTGCGGCAGATCGCGCCTATCTTGCGTTCGAGGTTGCGTACGCCCGATTCACGCGTGTATGAGTCGATGATCTCGAGTACGGCGGAGTCCTCGATGCGCAGCGTCTGCTTAGTCAGGCCGTGACGTTTCATCTGCTTGGGGATAAGGTGATTTTTCGCTATGGCGAGTTTTTCCGACGTGGTGTAGGTGTGAAGCTCTATTATCTCCATGCGGTCGAGGAGCGGACGCTGGATGTTTTCAAGAGAGTTCGCGGTCGCTAAGAACATGACGTCAGAAAGGTCGAACGGCATCTCGATATAGTGGTCGCGGAACGACTTGTTCTGTTCGCCGTCAAGTACCTCGAGCAGGGCGGACGCCGGGTCTCCGTGCCCGTCGAACGACAACTTGTCGACTTCGTCAAGGAGCATCAGGGGATTGTTGACTTTGACGGAAGCGAGCGCGGTGATTATCCTTCCGGGCATCGAGCCTATGTAGGTCTTGCGGTGACCGCGTATTTCCGCTTCGTCGCGTATGCCTCCGAGAGATACGCGTACGTACTTGCGTCTCATCGCTTCGACTATCGAGTGAGCGATGCTCGTTTTACCCGTTCCGGGAGGACCTACGAGACATATTATCTGATTTTTTAGCTCGGGATTGAGTTTTTTGACCGACAGGAATTCTATGATCCTTTCCTTGACGTCTTCAAGTCCGTCGTGGTCGCGGTCGAGTATCTTGCGCGCTTTGTCGATGTCGAGCCTGTCCGGCGTCTTTCTGGACCAGGGAAGCTCGAGACAGGTGTCGAGGTAGTCGCGCAGCACGGTGCTTTCTGCGGAAGTGTACGGCATTTTGCGGAGCTTGTTGACTTCCTTTGTCAGACGCTCTTCGACTTCCTTCGGAAGCGCCGCTTTTTCGATCTTGCGGAAGTATTCTTCGATCTCGTCGTCATCGTCGTATCCGAGTTCGTCCTGGATGACGTTCATCTGCTCGCGAAGGAAGTGTTCGCGCTGTTTTTCCTCCATGCGCTTGACGACTTTCTGGTGGATGTTCAGCTCCGTCTCAAAAATACGGATCTCTTTTTCCATCAGATAAACAAGCTTTTCACAGCGTTTCGTCGGGTCGAACGTCGACAGTATCTCGTATTTGTCCTCGAAATTCACAAGAACGTTCATCGCGATAAAGTCGGCGAGCAGGGAAGGCGTGCGTATGCTCTTCGCCGCGAGCTTGAGATCGTCCGACAGCTTGGGCAGAAATTTTACGAAGCGGTCGAAGCATCTGTTTATCTCCGCCATCAGCGCAGCCGAGCGGAAAGAATTTTCCTGCGGCTCGTCGTAGCTGCGGCAAATGACGTCCGAGATGAGCTTGCCGTCTTTTTTGCTTAACTCGAGCAGATTTGCGCGGCAGAGTCCGTCGAAGACTATACGCAGCTTTCCGCCGGGAAGCTTGAGATATTCGTGGATAGTGCCGACAGTGCCGAATTCGTAAAGGTCGTTTTTGCTCTTTACGTCCTTGTTCGAAACGTCGAGCACAGGAACGAAGAAGACCTTTTCTCCGGTCTTCTTTGCCTCGAGGCAGGCGTTGACGGACGACTCCTGAGTTATTTCAAGGCTCTGCTTGAAAGAGGGGAAAAGTACGACCCCGTAGACAGGCACGAGCTGTAAAGTGATAAGTTCGATCTTTTCTCTGGTGTTTGACATGATTTCTCCCGTTTCGCGGGAACGCTCCCGCATGATTTGAATTGAAAAATAGGTATAATAATCGTAATTATAACTATTATATCATAACTTCGGAAAAAAATCCATACCTTTTTGAAAAAAACAGAAAGGGGTTGATAACGCCGGGCGTCCGAGGTGACGCCCGGCGAACGAGGTGTTCCGCTTACAGCGGAACGTGACGAGCCTTTCGGGCGTGATGTTCGGCTGCGCCGAGTGATGTGCGCTTCGCGCGTGAACCGAAAAAGCGCCGCTCTCGCCGGGGAGCGGCACTGTGCCGAAAGATATAACATTGTTTCCGCTTTTACTGACGTTACACACACAGACGTCCTTGTTGCGGCTATATGCGGAAAAAACGGTCGAAAAAAGGAATGACGCTTCCTCGCTTCAGCCGTTTTTTGATTATCTTTCGGAACGCCTGCAAACGTCCCGTTACTTGCTTTTCGTTTTGAACACGAGCGACGCGAGGTACGAGAATACTATCGCGCCCGCGATCCCGCCCGACGACGAAGTCAAAGCTCCGGTAAATATCCCGGCGAGACCGTTTTCGTCGACCGCTTTTCTTACTCCTTCGGCAAGCGTTGAGCCGAAACCCGAGAGAGGTACCGTCGCTCCGCTCCCCGCCCACTCGGAAAAAGGCTTGTACAGCCCGATCGCGTATAGGGCGACTCCGGAAATGACGTATATTACGAGTATGCGAGCCGGGGTGAGCGACGTTTTATCGAGTATCAGCTGCGCCGCAAGACAAAGTACTCCCCCTATAACGAACGCTTTGAGCAGTGATAATATCATAATTCCTCCGTTTTCAGATGGACGAGATGGGCGACGGACGGGATAGTCAGCTTCTGCTGTACGCTGTTTGTCGAAAGCAGGGCGCCCGTCGCGAGGAAAAGCACGTCGCGCAGTTCTCCCGATCTCATCATAGGAAGAAAGTGCGCCGCCATGACAGAGGCGGAGCATCCGCAGCCGCTCCCGCCGCAGTGAACGTCCTGTTTTTCCGCGTCGTAGATAAGAAGTCCGCAGTCCGCGTGCCTTCCGAAAAGATCGTAGCCTTTACCCGACAAAAGTTCGTCCGTTATGCGTACTCCTTCTTTCCCGAGGTCGCCGGTTATTATCAGGTCGTAATTTTCGGGAGAGGTAGACGTCTCCCTGAAATAGGCAGACAGCGTGTCTATAACGGCGGGAGCCATCGCTCCGCCCATATTAGAGCTGTCACCTATCCCCATGTCGACCGTTATCCCCGGAAAAACGTCGGCGATATAAGGGCCGTTACCCTCGCATTCGAGCAGAAACGCGCCGGCTCCCGTGACCGTCCACTGCGACGTCGGGGAGCGCTGACCTCCGTATTCGACGGGCGAGCGGAACTGTCTTTCGGCGGTGCAGAAATGAGACGAAGTCACGCAGAGGGCGTTATCGGTCAACCCCGATCCCACGAACGCGGCTCCGAGAATGAATTCCTCCGCGAGAGTGGAACACGCGCCGTAGACGTTGATCTGAGGGACTGATACGTCGATCGCTCCGAAATGCGACGCCGCGCATTGATTGGTGAGGTCCCCCGACAGGAGCAGAGAGACGTCCTCTTCGCCGTATCCCCGCTTTTCAAGGGCGAGGTTCAGAGCGCAGTACTGCATCTCGCTTTCGCTCTGTTCCCAGGTTTCACGTCCGAATCGGTTTTCCGTGTCGAAAACGTCGAAAAAATCGCCGAGAGGACCCTCGTGCTCGTGTTTACCGACCACAGACGAGAAAGAAGTGATATAAGTTCTGTATTGAGGATAGATCACCCGTCTCACGCTCCGAGCCTCCTTGCGATATAATAGACCGCGCCGTACAGCATAGAGCTTGAGATACCGTAGACCAGAACGGGACCCGCGACGGTGAACATCTGTTTTCCGACTCCGAGGATCATTCCTTCGGATTTAGTGTCAAGGGCGGACGACGACATCGAATTCGCAAATCCGGTGATCGGCACGAAAGCCCCCGCTCCGGCGTGCTTCGCAAATTTGTCGAATATCCCGATCCCCGTCAGCGCGGCGGTCAGGAATATAAGCGTCAGAGTGACGTACAGTTTCGCCTCGGTCTCGCTTTCCGCAAATGACGAAAACGCATATTTCAGCCCCTCTGCGAACGCGCAGATCCCGCCTCCCGACGCAAACGCGAAAACGCAGTTTTTCAGCAACGGAGACTTAGGAGCCGTCTTTTTTACGTAATCGGCGTATGCTTTTTTACTTGTCAGCATTTTTCACACCTCTCTTTTGATTTAGGATGTTCGGAGGCGGGAAACATTATACGCGTCTTTCCTTTTTTTCCCGAATATAGAGCTTCCGTTATTGCGGAATACTAACAGAAAAAAAGAAAGAAGGTATCTTTGTTGGACGATAAAGAAATGCTTATGCGTCTTTGCAGCAGAGCCGAGTTTTCCCGCGAATTTCTGGCGGACATAAAGGGGTCGGCTGACGACGAAAAACTCAGAAAACTGCTTGAAAAGCAAAAAGACTCGTACTCTTTTCTCGCGTCATGCGCGAGACACACGCTTGCCAAAAGAGGGGTGACGGACGTCTCGCCCGTTTCAAAAAGAAGGAAAGGCGACGTTCCCAAATTCGGCAATACCGCTAATATGGCGCTGTGGAAATGCGAGAGAGACCTCGAAGAACTCGAGGGGGAGGTGCGGGAATATAAAAAAAGCGACTACGACAGGAACGTAGCCGCTTTGGCGAACGACGCGATCGACGCGGAAAAAAGGAACGTCGAAGCACTGAGAGATATTCTCGCGGGTGATCATTTTTCCGAAAACGGATAAAGGATCTGCGCGCACAGGCTTTTAGTCAGTTTTTCCGACGATCCTATTCCGCCGGGAAACAATCCCTCGGCGGCGAGAGCCGCGATCGCGTCTTCGGCGTAGGACGGGGTCTCTCCGCCGGAAATGAAAGCGGAAGTTGGGTAGGCTCCGCCTTTTCCGAACGCATTGTTGAGGATCGCCGCCGCTTCGCCCGCGGTAATGACGTCGTTGGGCCTCAGATACGCGCCGTCCGAGGTGAATTCGCCTTTTATCCACCCCGAATCAGCGGCGAGAGAGGCGTACGGACGAAGCGAGACGGGAATGTCGTCTTCGTCCGCGAAGGAGAAAGAGACATCCTCCGCGTCTTTTCCGGTCAGCTTGACGACGTAGGAGAGGAATTCCGCGCGTGTGACTTCGCGTTCCGGAAGGAATACCGTTTGCCCGTCGCGGTAGCTTCCTTTCATGATCTTATTCTCCGCGAGATAAACGGCGTGGGCGTGCTGAGGATGGTTTATCATATCCGCGAAGAAGGTGTCTTCTCCCGTCTTGACGACTTTTACGGAAGCCGAACCGACGTCCGAATAGTTACCGTAAGAGTCCGCGGCGCGGTAGGTGAAACGGTCGCGTCCCGTGTAGTCTTTGGCAGGGGTATAAACGAAGGTCCCGTCCCCGTCTTCGGTGAATTCGACCCGTCCGTGGACCGGAAGATCCACAAGCTCGAATTTCAACCCGTCGTTTTCGGGGTCTGTCGCGGAAACTTTTGAAAAGACGCTGACGTTGCGGTAGGTCTCAAGCGGCTCCGAAAGAGTATCCGCGTCGAGAACGGGCGGCAGATCGAGCGACGCGAGAAGATAAATATCCGTTGTGACGCTTCCGGCAAAACACAGAGCGTCTGAGGAAAAACCGAACGAAGTCCGTTCGACCCTTCTTCCCGACGGAGTGAAGACGAGATCGGAGACTTCTCCCGCGGATACGGTGTCTCCGGTCTTTAAGACCTTTCCGGCGACGGACAGCACACCGTCGCTCTCCTGCGGTACGTACGTAACGGTTATTTTGCCCGGATCGATCCCGAGCTGTTCTTTTAGGTCGTTTTCGTCAAATGAAACCGGAACGCCTTTGAGTCCGCACTTGACGACCGTCAGCTCGGACGAAATGACTTCGAGTCCCGGAGACAGGACCGAAGAAACGTCCGTATCGTCGCTCCCGCAGGAAAAAAGCAAAAATACGGTCAGCAGTAAAGCAACGAACAACGGGAACGTTTTTATTATCTTCATCGTGAGACCTCCTGAAAACAGATAATGTAAATATTTTGCAAAAAAAGTTGCATTGACGGACTTAAAGCGGTATAATATATACGCGCGAAAGACGCAAAACATAACTTGAAAACAAAAAAGGCGTAATATGAGTAAATTGATCGATAAGATAAAAAGAAATATCCCCGTACCGGCGATTGTGCTGTTCGTTTTGGCGTTCATCTCCGGGATCATCCACGTGATCTGTCTTATAAGCGTGAAGTTCGCGGACTTTTACAATCAATATCCAGGGGCGTTCGTGCGCGGCGCGCTCGCAAAAATAACCGGGATCCTTCCGTTTTCTCTCGCGGAGACGATAGTGCTGTCGATCCCCGTGTTTATCTTTATTTTCATAATGATAGCGCGGCGCTTTTTCAAAAGAGGGAATACCGACGCCAACCGTTGTATATGGGGACTCGTTTCGGTCGTCGCTCTGATGTATTCGCTGTTCGTTCTCGGGTACGGCATGGGGTACAACGGAAGTCCGCTTTCCGAAAAACTCGGACTCGAGGAAAAAGCGGTCTCAAAAGAGGAGCTTGTCGACACGATAAATTGGCTGAACGAAGAAACGGAAGACTGTCTTGACGGTATCGTTTATTCGGATTCCGGGAGAAGCTATATGGAATATTCGCTCGGTGAGCTTAATGACAAACTGCTCGACGCCTACGACAAGGCGTGCGATAAATACACTTTCATTCAGCGCATCCGCACGGTCGTCAAGCCGGTCGCTCTCAGCGATCTTATGGCGTACACTCATATATCCGGTCTTTACTCTTATTATACGGGCGAGGCGAATATATTGACCGTGTTTCCTGACTATTCGCTCCCGTACACGATGGCGCACGAGCTTGCGCATCAGCGCGGGATAGCTCCCGAAAACGAGGCGAACTTCGTCGCCTTCCTCGTTTGTCTTGAAAGCGACGACCCGTATATTAAATATTCGGGGTGCGTTAGCGTTCTCGAGTATCTTTTCAACGCTTTGTATTCCGCCGACTCGGATCTGTATTACGAGACTGTCACAAAAGTAGATCTCCGCATCCGCAAGGAGATCTCAGCGTTCTCATCCTTCTTTGATAAATACCGTGATTCGACCGCGAGCAAGATCGCGGATACCGTAAACGACACGTATCTTAAACTTCAGGGGCAGAAGGCGGGGACCAAAAGCTACGGTCTTGTCGTCGATCTCGCCGTTGCGTATTACAAAAGCGTTTCTAACGCCGGCTGATCCCGGGACCGCATTGTCTTATGCCGCATATCATAGTAAGGGGACGCGGTTTTCAAGAGACTGTCGTTCTTATCCATGCGAACGAAAGTGTAAACAAAATGTAAACAATGGTAAAACTTTATTCACTTTTCTATAATATATGGTACAATACTCTTGTTGTATTATCGTAACTCGGCTTTTACACTCAGCAGTGTTTCATAAATCAATTGTTTTGGAGCAGACATGGAAAAATACGTAATTCGCGGCGGCAAACCGCTGTTCGGAGATATAGAAGTCAGCGGGGCGAAAAACGCGGCTTTACCGGTCATTCTGTCGACGATAGTCGTCGGTGACAAGTGCGTCATCGAGAACGTTCCCGACGTAAGTGACGTAAGGCTTTGCCTCAATATCATAGAGAAAATGGGCGGAAAGATCGACAAGATCGACAAGACCACCTATGCCATAGATACGACTTCCGTCAAGGCGGAGACCGCTCCCTACGAGCTTGTCAAGAAGATGCGCGGCTCGTACTACATCGTCGGCGCCGAGCTGGGACGCTTCGGCAAAAGCTACGTCGGACTTCCCGGCGGATGCGACCTCGGAGTCCGTCCGATAGACCAGCACGTCAAGGGGTTCGAGGCGCTCGGAGCTACCGTCAACGTGGACGGAAAACATATCGAAGCGGAGTGCAAAAAAGGCGCGCTCAAGGCGAACAACATATATTTCGACGTCGTTTCGGTGGGCGCGACCATCAACGTTATGATCGCGGCATCCCGCGCGCAGGGCGTCACCATCATCGAAAACGCCGCGCGTGAACCTCACGTCGTCGACGTCGCGAACTTCCTCAACAGCTGCGGCGCGAAGGTGTCCGGCGCCGGGACCGATACCATTAAGGTCAACGGCGTTTCCAAGCTGCGCGGATGCTCTTACGCGATCATTCCCGATATGATCGAGGCGGGGACTTATATGATCGCCGCCGCCGTCACCGGAGGAAAACTCAATATAAAGAACGTCATCCCCAAGCACCTTGAATCCATTTCCGCGAAGATGGAGGAAATGGGCATAGAAATAGAAGAACTCGACGATTCCGTCATCGTCACCGGAAAGGCAGACCTCGAGAGGATAAATCTCAAAACGCTCCCTTATCCCGGATTTCCGACGGATATGGGTCCGCAGATGTGCGTGCTTATGTGCCTCGCACACGGACTCAGCCTGCTCAGCGAAGGCATATTCACCAACCGCTTCCGCTACGTCGAGGAGCTGCGCCGTATGGGCGCCAACATAAAGGTACACGACCGTACCGCGAGGATCGAGGGCGGACACCCGTTCCTTCCCGCTAACGTACGCGCGGTCGACCTTCGCGCCGGAGTCGCCGTCGTCCTCGCCGGACTTGTCGCGAACGGACGTACCGAGGTCGAGGACATCTACCACATCGAACGAGGATACGACGACCTCGTCGGCAAGCTCCGCGCGGTCGGAGCCGACATCCGCAAGGTCGACTATCCCGACTACACCTTCCAAAGCTGAAAAAACGGTCGCCGCGAACGCGGCGGCTTTTTTGATCGCTTTCCGTTTCTTGTCAACGTCAAAGAAGCGTTGACGGTAAAAAAATGAAATTCAAAGGCGGTGATACTGCTTGATCATCAATACTGGACAACGAACGGACATTCCGGCATTTTATTCGGAGTGGTTTGCAAACCGTCTGAGAGAGGGGGTTGTCTGCGTGCGCAATCCTTATGACCCGGCTCAGGTAAGCCGTTACCGTCTCGATCCGTCCGTCGTAGACTGCATCGGATTTTGTACCAAAGATCCGGCTCCCATGTTCAGATATATGGACTTGCTCAAAGATTACGGTCAATACTGGTTTGTGACTATCACTCCGTACGGACGCGACGTCGAGCCTAATGTGAAAGACAAGCATCGGGTGCTCGAAGATTTCAAAAAGCTGTCCGGGATAGTAGGCGTGGATTCGGTCGGATGGAGGTACGATCCGATCTTCATTACGGACAAATATTCGGAGGAATATCACCTCCGCGCATTTGAGAAGATCGCGGAGGCTCTCGGAGGTTACACCAAAACCGCCGTGATAAGTTTTATTGACCTGTATCCAAAGGTCAAACGTAATTTTCCCGAAGCGCGCGAGGTCACGGAGGAACAACGACTTAGGCTCGGAAAAGAGATGATAAAGATCGCCTCCGAACACGGGATGACCCTCAAACCCTGCGCCGAGGGTGACGAGCTTGCGCGGTTCGGAGCGGATTGCGGCGGATGTATGCGGATAAGCGATTACGAAAAGGCGATAGGGAAAAAACTGGACGCGCCAAAAAGAAAAGGCGCCCGGACCGGGTGCGCCTGTTTCCTTGCCTGCGACGTCGGAGCATACAATACCTGCCTCCATCTTTGCAAATACTGCTACGCGAACGCGGACCCCGAAAAAGTGAGGACCGAAAGCCGCCGACACGATCCGAAATCGCCGTTTTTGATCGGAAACTATATGGAAGGCGATAAGATCCACGACGTTCAACAGAGTTCGTGGATCGACGGACAGGAATCTCTGTTTTTTGAATAAAGGAGACCGTTTGTTTTATCGTCATTGTCCTGCAACGACAAGAAAGAAGATCAACTCATAATACAAAAAGATCCCTCCGCCGGAGTACGACGGAGGGATTTCTTTTACTATTTTATTGCGGTCATCCGATCGGCAATTATTTGCCTTCTTTGATCGCTGCCTGCGTCGCATTGTAGTAAAGGGGGGATTTTCAAAAACTGGAGAGGCGACCTGTGCGGCCCCTCTCCTTCCTGTAACATTATATCTCTGGGCTTTCTCGGAATCACAGCGAAGATACCAGTCAAAGCCGTCCTTTGAAGCGACTATTTTATTGACAAAGGCGTCAACTATTCCGTCGGGTATATAGTCATCAGAATCGAAATCAACGTAGTTCTGCATTATGATTGTTTATCGCTTCGTAAACTCAACTATAAGACGGTTGATAATATCCTGCTGCCTTTTTGTGAGCCCCGGGATTTTGCTTTTCGGGCTCTTCAGTTCCTGAACGGTCATCTGTATAATTTCTTTTTGCTCATCGGTAAGCGCTTCTATCGAAATCATTTTTTCCTTGTCAATGCCGACCAGATAATCAAGAGACACGTTGAACAGCACCGCCAGCTGAGTCAGAATATCGAGCGGCGGGACTTTCAGGTTATTCTCATAGGACGAAATAACGGATTTGCTCCTGTCGATTCTCCGCCCGAGTTCTTCCTGTGACATTTTATATTTATTGCGCAATTCGCGTATTCGTAATCCGAAATCAAACATCGCGGTACCCCTGTATCTATAATTTACATTAATCTGTCATATTATTTACAGTTTCCTCTCAGAAAATATAATAAACCACTTGCGTTTTCTTTCGGAATACTATATAATAGATTTGGTTCTGTAATCAAAAACATTTTTCGGAATAATGTCAACTATTAATAAACAAAGGAGATCTGCTTATGAAAAAAGTACTGATTATCACGGTTATTCTCGCTCTGATGCTTTCCGTTGTCGGCTGCGGGACAGAAAGCGGCGGTAAAAGAACCGATCTTGACTACGACAAAATGATAGACAGTTTTGTCTCGTCGGATCTGAACACCTTTACGCTGAAAGTCGGCGACGAGCATGCACCCAGCGCGTCGGTCTGGCTCAAAAGCGGCGACAGCGAAGGGACCGCATACTCAAACAACGAAAAAGTCGTTACCGTTTCCGAGTACGGAAAAGTGACCGCCGTCGGAGAAGGCACGGCATACGTTGTCATCACCGGCGCAGGCGATATGTTTGAAGTCTATCGTTATGACGTTTCAGACTCGGGCAAATCCGCAAGTATCGACTACGACAAGATGATTGACAGCTTTGTCGCTGACAGTCTTAATACTTTTTCGCTGAAAATAGGCGAGGAGCATTCCCCGACGTCCGCGGTCTGGCTCAAGAACGGCAGCGGTAACGGAACAGCTTACTCAAGTGACGAAAGCGTGGTCACTGTCTCCGAGTACGGAAAAGTGACTGCGGTAGGAGAAGGAAGCGCATACGTCGTCATTACAGGACTCGGCGATATGTTCAGCGTATACAGGTATGATGTTTCCGATTCAGGCGCGTCCGCAAGCATCGACTACGACAAAATGATTGACAGTTTTGTCTCGTCGGCTTTGAACACCTTTACACTGAAAATCGGAGACGAGCATTCGCCTACTGCGGCTGTCTGGCTCAAAAGCGGCAGCAGCAGCGGAACGGCATATTCAAGCGACGAGAAAGTCGTTACCGTTTCCGAGTACGGAAAAGTGACCGCCGTCGGAGAAGGAAGTGCATACGTTGTCATCACAGGCGTAGGCGAAATGTTTGAAGTCTACCGCTATGACGTAAAAGCCGGATAACCGGCTCTTCTGCATACGGTTTTCCTGCAGATGATTATTCATTATTACTATATGAAAGGGCTTATTTGACGTGAAAACTAAAAAGATAATCGGATTCGTAGCGTTAGGCGTATCGGCATTCGTGCTGATTTTATGGATACTTCTTGTTACAATGGGCAGCTCGTTTCTTTTCAGAAACCGCGGCATGATCGCGCTCATATTTATCTTGTGGGTCGGAAGTTTGGTTACTGCGATCGTATGCCTTGCAGGCGAAGTTGTCCGGTATTTCGGGAGAAAAAACGCCGAGGGATATAATGACGTTTATAACTTTTCAAATCAATATCGGCAGCCTGGTTATCCTCAGCAGGATCAGTCGCAGCAGGGGCCCGGACAAGGCGGAAGCAATTTCTGCCCGTATTGCGGCTCGCCCATAACAAACGCCGCCGCGTTTTGCCGTAACTGCGGCAAAAAACTGTAAAATCAACGAAGAAGACCGAACAATGCGCCAGTCTTCTTATGCTTTTACTATCGATTGCTTACAGGAGGTCGTATTAAAGTGTACTGTGTTAAGTGCGGGCACCAGGTAAATGAAGACGATACGTTTTGTCCCGCGTGCGGAGCAAAGCAAGTAACGACTTACACGATGTGTTTTACTCGCAACGGTCTGTCCGAGCCGGTGTTTATCGCAAATATCAATCAATGGCTTTATGAAAACCCGAAAATTGCAAACGTCACCTGCCGTTTTGAAACAGATACTTCGTTTGGCTTTATGGCGAATCAATACAAGCTGAATCAATTTGTGATCGAATACGAATTGTTTAAACATGATAATCAGAACCAGTATTTTCTTGCAAAAGAAGAAGACATGGCGCTTTATCAGAAAAACGTCAGGGCATATATGGAAAAGTGGAAACAGGAACATCCGCAAATCACGGTTATCAACTGGTCCGGAGGAATACACTCCCGGGGAAGCACCGGAAGCATCCTGCTTGGCGGTATTGGCGCAAGAAACCGAATGAACGTATATATTTTTATGAAGTTCCCGCGGCAGCAAATGAATTGAATATCAAAACCGCCCTATGACCTTAAAATGTCATAGGGCGGTCTCTCTCATATATAGAGATTGACTTTTAAGTCTTTCCGCCTGTATACGCGGTGTTTCGCACCGTCCTTATACAGATACTCCTTCGCGTCGGCTTTGGTGAGCGTAAATTCAGCAAACTTGAAGGGCTTCGGAATTATTTCCTGCCTTCTTTGATCGCTGCCTGCGCCGCGGAAAGACGCGCGATCGGTACACGGAAGGGAGAGCAGGACACGTAGTCGAGTCCGATCTGGTGGCAGAACTCAACGGAGGTCGGGTCGCCGCCGTGCTCGCCGCAGATACCGATGTGGAGGTTCGGGTTGGCTTCCTTGCCGAGACTGATAGCCATCTTCATCAGTTTGCCTACGCCGGCCTGGTCGAGACGTGCGAACGGATCGCTCTCGAGGATCTTTGCGTCGTAGTAAGAGCCGAGGAACTTGCCGGCGTCGTCACGGCTGAAGCCGTAGGTCATCTGGGTAAGGTCGTTGGTGCCGAAGCAGAAGAAGTCAGCGTTCTTCGCGATCTCGTCAGCGGTGAGAGCCGCTCTCGGGATCTCGATCATGGTACCGACCTCGTAATCGAGGGCGACGCCCGCCGCCTTGATCTCTGCGTCCGCGGTCTCAACGACGAACTTCTTGATGAAGGTAAGCTCTTTGACTTCGCCTACCAGCGGGATCATGATCTCGGGACGGATGGTCCAGTCGGGATGAGCCTTCTTGACGTTGATAGCCGCTCTGATGACAGCCTTGGTCTGCATCTTCGCGATCTCGGGATAAGTGACGGCCAGACGGCAGCCTCTGTGACCCATCATCGGGTTGAACTCATGGAGAGAGGAGATGATCGCTTTGATCTGCTCTACGGTCTTGCCCTGAGCAGCGGCGAGGAGCTCGATGTCCTTCTCTTCGGTGGGAACGAACTCGTGGAGCGGAGGATCGAGGAAGCGGATGCATACCGGAGTTCCTTCGAGCGCTTCATAGAGAGCCTCGAAGTCAGCCTGCTGCATCGGGAGGATCTTTTCGAGAGCCGCTTCTCTCTGTTCGAGAGTGTCGGCGCAGATCATTTCTCTGAACGCCGCGATCCTGTCGGGATCGAAGAACATGTGTTCGGTGCGGCAGAGGCCGATGCCTTCCGCGCCGAGCTCACGCGCTTTTTTCGCGTCAGCCGGAGTGTCCGCGTTGGTCCTTACTCTGAGTTTTCTGTATTTGTCTGCCCACGCCATAACTCTGCCGAAGTTGCCGCTGATGGATGCGGGAACGGTCGGGATTATGCCGTCATAAATCTTACCGGTGCTTCCGTCGATGGAGATGAAGTCGCCTTCGTGGAACTCTTTGCCCGCGAGGGTGAACTTCTTGTTTTCTTCGTCCATGTCGATATCGCCGCATCCGGAAACGCAGCACTTGCCCATTCCGCGCGCAACGACTGCCGCGTGAGAGGTCATACCGCCGCGAACGGTGAGGATACCTTCGGACGCCTTCATACCGGTAATGTCTTCGGGAGAGGTCTCAAGTCTGACAAGGATGACCTTCTCACCTTTTTCTTTCCACGCTTCAGCGTCGTCAGCAGTGAATACGACTTTTCCGCAAGCCGCGCCGGGAGATGCGCCGAGGCCGCCGCCGATGGGAGTCGCCGCTTTGAGAGCCTTGGCGTCGAACTGCGGATGGAGCAGGGTGTCGAGGTTACGCGGGTCTATCATAAGAACTGCTTCTTCTTCGGTCTTCATACCCTCGTCGACGAGGTCGCAAGCGATCTGAAGAGCCGCGGGAGCGGTCCTCTTGCCGTTACGGCACTGGAGCATATAGAGTTTGCCGTTCTCAACGGTGAACTCCATATCCTGCATATCGTGATAATGTTTCTCGAGCAGGTCGCAGACCTTTACGAAATCTGCGTACGCGCCGGGGAACTGTTCAGCCATCTGGGAGATCGGCATAGGAGTACGGACGCCTGCGACGACGTCTTCGCCCTGCGCGTTCACAAGGAACTCGCCCATCAGCTTCTTTTCGCCGGTAGCGGGATCGCGGGTGAAAGCAACGCCGGTACCGGAGTTGTTGTTGAGGTTACCGAATACCATAGGCATTACGTTGACCGCGGTGCCCCAGGAATACGGAATGTCGTTGTCGCGGCGGTAAACGTTCGCTCTGGGGTTGTCCCACGAACGGAAGACCGCGCGGATCGCTTCGTAAAGCTGTACCTTAGGATCGGACGGGAATTCGGAGCCGATCTTCTCTTTGTACTCAGCTTTGAACTGTCTTGCAAGCTCTTTGAGGTCTGCGGCGGTGAGGTCTACGTCGAACTGAACGCCCTTTTCCGCTTTCATCTTGTCGATGAGCTCTTCAAAGTACTTCTTGCCGACTTCCATAACGACGTCGGAGAACATCTGGATAAATCTTCTGTACGAGTCGTAAACGAATCTCTCAAACTTGGGATCGGGGTTGCCCGCGATCATTGCGGCGACGACGTCGTCGTTGAGTCCGAGGTTGAGGATGGTGTCCATCATACCGGGCATCGATGCTCTCGCGCCGCTTCTGACGGAAACGAGCAGCGGATTCTTGAGATCGCCGAACTTCTTGTTGTTGATCTTTTCCATCGTTGCGACGTATTCCATGATCTCAGCCATGATCTCGTCGTTGATGGTGCGTCCGTCCTCATAATACTGAGTGCAGGCCTCGGTCGTGATGGTGAAGCCCTGCGGAACGGGAAGACCGATATTGGTCATTTCCGCGAGGTTCGCGCCTTTACCGCCGAGCAGCTCGCGCATATTCGCGTTGCCTTCGGTAAAGAGATAACAATACTTTTTAGACATTTGATAACCTCCAAATAATATATAAAATAATATTGTTTTCGGAAATTGTTTCAATTCCTCTCCGTATTCTATCACAAATCGGTGGATATTTCCATAGTTTTTTGAAAAAAATTGAAAAAACTTCGCTTTTATTGTTTTAATGTAAAAATCTTACGGACGGGCGTAAAAACACTTGAATTATTTTTGTGAAAGGTGTATAATAACTATAATATTGTATAAAGCGAGGCTATACGGCATGGCGCATATAAAATTTAACAGCGACTTTTCAGCGGGTCTTGCAAATCTTACGGTTTGCGGCGAGTCGCCTTTTTCGATTTTTGAATATAAAGCGGGCGTTTTTCCGGAGGAAACGGAGTGCGAGGCTTCGATCCTTGCGTTCTCGTGCGACGTGCGCGTTATAAACGAAGCGAAAGAGGCGGCGAAAGAGTTCGGACGCGTCGAGGTCAAGTCAGGGGATAAGACGCTCTTTACTCTCACGACCGCCGGCAGAGAGGGAGATACGTCCATAACCGTACACGGGATAAAAGACCGGTTCTCACTTTACGAGGCGGTCGAAAAAGAGCGTATGGCGGTCATTACCGATCTTGTCGGAAAGGGAGTCCTTTTCGAGACGTTCGACGGGTGCGTGATCTCTCCTTTCTGCGAGATCGCCGAGGGGACGCTCATACGTCCGAATACCCGCATCACGGGTAAAACCAAAATAGGCAAAAATTGCGTCATCGGACCCTGCTCGATGATAGACGGGAGCGAGATCGGCGACGACTGCGTTATCAACGCGACGGAGGTCTGTTCCGCCGTGTTTGAAAACGACGTCCGTATCGGTCCGTTCAGCCGCGTCAGACCGGGAAGCCTGCTCAAAAGCGGAGTCCGTATAGGCGATTTCGTCGAGATCAAGAACTCGGTCGTGGGACGCGACACTCACGCCTCTCATCTGACCTATATCGGAGACTCCGACGTCGGAGAGAGGGTCAATTTCGGCTGCGGGACGGTCACGTCGAACTATGACGGCAAAAATAAATACCGCACCGTCATCGGCAACGACGTTTTCGTCGGGTGCAACACAAACCTCGTGGCGCCCGTCTCGGTCGGCGACGGAGCGTTCATCGCGGCGGGAAGCACTATCGTTTCCGACGTGCCGGATAAGTCGCTCGCGATAGCGCGCGAAAGGCAGACCGTCAAAGAGGGCTGGGCGGAGGAACGCCGCAAGAAAGGATTACTTAAATGAGCAGTATTTTCGATCTGTTCAAGCGGATAGAAAAAGACCGCGAGGCGAAAGAAATAAAGCCGATAACGCACATAGTCGCGGGACTCGGCAACCCGGGGCGCGAATACGCCGGCACGCGGCACAACTGCGGTTTTATCGCGCTCGATAAGATATCGGAACAGACCGGTATCAGGATCGACCGCGCGAAGTTCGACGCGCTCACCGGCGACGGAGAGATCGGAGGCGTCAGAGTCCTTCTGATGAAGCCGCAGACATTCATGAACGAAAGCGGGGTCGCGATAAAAAAGGCGGCGGACTTTTTTTCGGTCCCCCCGGAGAACGTTATCGTCATTTTCGACGACGCGTCGCTTCCCGTCGGCAATATGCGTATCCGGACAAAGGGGTCTTCGGGCGGACACAACGGGATAAAATCGGTGATCGACCACCTCGGGAGCGAGCTTTTCCCGCGCGTCAAAATAGGCATCGGAGAAAAGCCGCATCCCGATTACGATATAAAGGACTGGGTACTCGGAAAGCTCGACGCTTTTGACAGAAAAAAGATCGACTCGGCGGCGGAGAACTGCCTCGGAGCCGTTGAGATGATGCTCAAAGGCGATACCGAGGCGGCGATGGGCAAATACAATACCAAAAAGACTTCTCCTGCGGAGAACACCGGAGCGTAACGCGTTATAATATGGATCTTATTACAAAAAGCATAAAAGAAGTTAAAGAATATAAAGGACTCGTCGCTTCCCTCGTTTCTCTCTTTTCGTCGACGAGGGTCCGTCCCTGCGCGGTGACGGGGCTCTGCGACACGGCGTCGGCGGCGGTATACGCGTCGCTTGCCGGGGACGTACGCAAGGCGACGGGAAAAACGATGCTGCTCGTCGTTCCCGACGAAAAAACGCAGGCGCGGATCGGCAACGCCATGACCTCCCTCGGGATAAGAGCGCAGAACTATCCGTACAGAGATCTTTTGTTCCATAATATAACGTCTTCGCACGAATACGAATACGAGCGTCTTTCCGCGCTCTACGCGCTGATAAAAGGCGAGACGGACGTCGTGATCTCGACTCCCGACGCGCTCATTCAGTACACTATGCCGAGAAAGGTCCTCGAAAGCTCGGTGATGAAGGTGACAGAGGACGGAAGATACGAGACCTCCGACCTTGTCGGATTTCTCGAACGCGGAGGGATCGTAGACGTGTTTTCGCCGTCGTCCCGTCTTCCTCTGCGAGTCGAGCTTTTCGGAGACGAAGTCGAACTGATGGGGCTTTTCGACCCGATGACCCAGCGCAGGGTCGAAAGAATCAAAGAATACGAGCTGACCCCGTGCCGCGAGGTCGTTTTCGGCGCGGAGAAGCGCGCGGAGCTGATCGATGCCGTTGGCAAGGCGGCGAAAAAGACGAAGGACGAGTCCGTCAAGACTCTGCTCGAAAGCGAGCTTGAGTCGCTCAAAAACAACGAAGAATGTAATTTTACCGATAAATACCTGTCTTTCATATATCCGGAAAAGGAGTCGCTTCTGACCTACGCCGAGGAATCGTGCCTTTTCGTCGTTCATTCGGTGAACGCGGTGTCGGACAGGCTCAAAGCGTACGAATGGCAGACGGCTGAAAACGTAAAAGAATTGCTTGCGTCCGGCGGACTCGACCCGAAATACGCTCAGATCACCGGCGAACGCGCGGACTTTGAAGTTGCGACGGAGAGCGTTCCGACGCTTCTTTCGGAAACGTTCCTCACCGACTTCGGACACAGAAAACTTTCCAGCGCGTTCAATTTTCCGACCAAATCGACGGTCTCCTATTTTGACAATCTCGACCTTCTCGTCGAGGATCTCGAACACTATATTTCGGGAAAATACGGAACGGTCATCCTGACCGAGAGCGAGGCGCGCGCAAGAGCGCTTTACGAGCTGCTCGCGGACCGGAACATCACGTCGGTCGTCTGCGCGTCCGAGCCGAAAGAGTTCGTCCCGGGGATACCGTATATTATATATGATGTTTTGCTCGGAGGCTTCGAGCTTGTTTCGACGCGTTTCGTCTGCCTTTCTCTTTATGCTAATTCGGGACTGATCTCACGTACCGAGTACCGCAAAAAGGCGCGCAAAACGGGCAAAAAATCCTCGCGCGAACGCATCATGTCCTACACCGACCTTTCGGTCGGGGATTACGTCGTTCACACCGTCCACGGCATCGGACAGTATCTCGGTCTGCATACGCTGACGGTCGATAGGACGACGCGCGACTTCGTCAAGATACAGTATGCCGGAAACGATCTTTTGTACCTGCCTTGCACCCAACTCGACACGATCTCGAAATACATCGGCGCAAAGGCGGAGGACGGCGGACTCAAGCTCTCGAAGATGGGCGGGACCGAGTGGGTCAAGCAGAAGCGCAAGGTCAAGGCGGCGGCGAAAGAAATGGCAAAGGAGCTAATCGCCCTCTACGCCGAGCGCACGCGCAAAAAAGGATACGCCTTCGATCCGGACGACGCAATGCAGTCGGAGTTCGAATCGGGATTCGAGTTCGACGAGACCGAAGGTCAGCTCGCCGCGGTCGCGGATATAAAGAAAGATATGGAAGCGCGTTATCCGATGGACCGTCTGCTTTGCGGCGACGTCGGATTCGGAAAGACGGAGGTCGCCCTGCGCGCCGCGTTCAAGGCGGTCGCCAACTCCAAGCAGGTCGCTCTCCTCGTTCCCACGACGATACTGGCGCTCCAGCATTACCAGACGATAAGCTCGCGTATGCGCGGTTTTCCGGTCAAGATCGGGATGCTATCGCGTTTCGCTTCAAAAAAGGCGCAGGGCGAGATCGTGAGACAGCTTCGCCGCGGCGAATGCGATATAGTTGTCGGTACGCACCGTCTGCTCAGTAAAGACATAGTTTTCAAGGATCTCGGACTCGTCATCGTCGACGAGGAACAGCGTTTCGGCGTCGCGCATAAAGAAAAACTCAAAACTCTGACCCGCAACGTCGACGTGCTGACGCTGACGGCGACCCCGATCCCCCGTACGCTGAATATGGCGATGAGCGGCATACGCGATATGTCGATCCTCGAGGAGGCTCCGGGAGACAGGCTCCCCGTGCAGTCGTACGTTCTCGAATACGACGAAGTCATTATCGGCGAGGCGATAAAAAAAGAACTCCGGCGCGGAGGGCAGGTATTCTATCTGCATAACAATATCGAAACGATCCCGTACGCTGCGGCAAGGGTGCGCGCTATGGCTCCGGACGCGCGGATCGCCGTCGCACACGGCAGGATGGAAAAAGAAGAACTAAGCGACCTGTGGCGAAGCCTCGTCACGGGTGATATCGACGTTTTCGTCTCTACGACGATAATAGAGAGCGGAGTCGACGTGCCGAACGCCAATACGCTCATAGTTGAGAACGCAGAACGGTTCGGACTTTCCCAGCTCCACCAGATACGCGGCAGGGTAGGGCGTTCGTCGCGTCGCGCGTACGCTTATTTCACGTTCCCGAGAGGCGCGGCGCTTTCCGAGATAGCCGAAAAAAGGCTGACCGCGATACGCGAGTTCACCGAGTTCGGCGCGGGCTTCAAGGTGGCTCTGCGCGACCTTGAGATAAGGGGCGCTGGAAACATACTCGGAGCGGAACAGCACGGACATCTCCAGACTGTCGGCTACGATATGTATATGAAGCTGCTGAACGAGGCGATCATCGAGGAAAAGGGCGGCAAAGTCGAAGAAAGATCCGACTGCGCGGTAGATCTCGGAGTATCGGCGTTCCTGCCCGAAAGCTACGTTCACGACAGCGCGACGAGGATCGAGCTTTACAAAAAGATCGCGTCGATAGAGAACGCGGACGACCTGCGCGACGTCACCGACGAGCTGATCGACCGCTTCGGAGACGTTCCGAGAGAGACGCTGATGCTGCTCGATATATCGCTCCTCCGTTCCAAGGGATGCAGAGCGAACCTTACGAAGATCGAATACCGCTCGGGAAACGTCGTTTTCCATTCTCAGACTCTGCGGGCGGATATATGGACGGCGGTCTCGTCTGAAAACTTCGGACGCATACTGCTGAACCTGTCGGCAAAGCCGTTCGTTTCGCTCAAGGCCAAAAAGGAAGACGCCCTCAAAGAGGCGTCCCGCATCCTCGACCGTTATCTCGATCTCTGCGACGAGCGCGACAAGGCGGAAAACGCGCAGGCGGAAGGGAACGAAAACAAAGAAGAACAAAAATAATTTGCAAAACGACGGGAAATATGCTAAAATGATCCCGAATAATAAACAAAGGCGGAAAACGGTATGAAAAAAACAAAACTGTTTATACTCGTTCTGCTCACCCTTTCCATGGCGGCGTCGGTGTTTTCCTGCGGAAAACTGAAGGTCGCGATGGAGTACGGAAAGAACAGCGTTTCGGCGAATATGTATTCCTATTGGGTCAGCGAGATAAAGTCGAACTACGTCACGTCGGGGCAGGATACGGAAAGCTACTGGAACACGGAGATCTCCGACGGGTTCACGTACGCCGACCGTATGAAAGAGGTCGTTGACAAGAACGTCAAGATCAATCTTGTGGCGTCCGCTCTGTTTGACGAAAAAGGACTCGAGCTGTCGGACGATACGAAAACTCAGATCGAAAAATCCATCGACGGACTTATCGACGCTTACGGCTCGAAAAGCAACCTGAACAAAATGCTTTCGGACTACGGAGTCAACTATTCGATACTCAGGGATATTTACACGGTAGAAGCAAAAGTGTACGAGTATTATTCCTATCTTTACCGCGAGGGCGGAGAAAGGTATATCTCCGACGAACGGATAGACGAGTATTATAAAGATAATTACAGACACGTCGGCGCGATCATAATATATACCGGTTTTGAATTCCAGCGCGACGAAGACGGAAATATCACGTACGACGACGGCGGAAACAATTACCAGACGCGCGAACTGACCGAAGAAGAGAAGGCTGCAAAGAGCGAGAAAGTCGCCAAACTCAAAGAACGCCTCGCGGCGGGAGAAGACTTCGACGCGCTCAAAGCGGAGTACGACGAGGACCCGAATTCCGGAGCATACCCGGACGGATACTATATGTCCGCGAGCGACTACGCGGTGTTCGGCGCAAAGATCGTCAGCAACGTGCTTGAACTCGGAGAGGGAGAAACAGTCGATTTTGAAGAGGGCGGTATCGCGTACTTCTTCAAGGATCTTCCGCTCGAAGACAAGGCTTATGAGAAAGAAGAGAATTCGACTATGTTCTCGCGTCTGCGCGACGGCTGTCAGACTCTGGATTTCAACGAATACATAGCTCCGTTTCTTGATAAAGTGATTTTTCACGAAGACGCGATAAGCGAGTACAGCGTCGCCTCTGCGCCGCTGATCAAGTCCGATATGTGATTTTTTCGGTAAAATATCGAAAAAGTATTGCATTTTTTCCGTGAGTGTGTTATAATATAATACAGTAAAGTATTTGAGTCAGAAGAGTGGACCTCCACTCTTCTGAATTTATTATGCGGAGAGTTTATAATGTACAAAACGAGCGGAAGAATGAGCAGAGAGCTGATCGAGAAGAATTATTTCTTCGTTTATTCACCGAGGCTTGTGAACGTCTTGTTTTGCATAATGATCGCTTATCTTCTCAGTTTAGTCGTGAGACTCTTTATCGCCGGAGAGATCGCAAGCGGGATCTTTTATCTTATCGTTACCGGCGGAGTGATCGCGGTAGATCTGATCGTTCCTCCTTTGATGTTCGGAGGGGTAAACGAAAAGCGTTTTATCGAACTGTATAATACCAAGACGCCCGAGTACACCGTCAGCTTTGACGGCGAAGACGTCTGCCTCGAGGCGGGCGAAGAAAAAAAGACGACCGTTATAAAGCTGTATAATTTCAAAAAACTGATTTTGAGAAACGATATGTACTTCCTTCGTACCGAAAGCGGCATCGTTTTTCCGATATTTGCATATCAGCTTACCGAAAAGGAAAGAGAAGATCTTATTTCGGAACTCAGAAATAAGGGAATAAAGATATCGAAAATCAACTGATCCGCGTATAACACGCGGATGATCCTGACGAAACGGAGATATAATATGGCAAATCAGGGCGCAAGCACACCCAAAAAGAACATAGCCTCGCGGGTCACAGAGCTGATCGGCGGGACCGTGGCGGACCTCGGATATACGCTTTGGGACGTCGAGTTCGTCAAAGAGGGCGCGGAGTGGTTCCTTCGCGTCACGCTCGATTCGGAAGAGGGGATATCCATCGACGACTGCGAAAAGGTACACCGCGCGATCGATCCGATCCTCGACGAGGCGGATCCCATCGAAACGTCGTACAGACTCGAGGTCTGTTCGCCGGGACTCGAACGCGACCTCAAGACGCCCGCTCACTACGAATTCTGCAAGGGGTGGGACGTCACGCTCAAGCTGTTTACGGCGCTCGACGGACGCAAGACCGTGAACGGCGTACTTGAAGGCTACGACGCGGAAAAGGACGAATTCACCGTCAACGAGAACGGCGAGGAGGTCACGATTCCCAAAAAAGCGGTCTCGAAGATAAAGACCGTGTTCGATTTCGACAAAGTTGATCTTAATAATTAAACGATAACGGAGATACAAAATGAACACTGAATTTTTCAACGCGCTCGATCTTCTTGAAAAAGAAAAGGGGATCCCGAAAGAGTACATGATCGAAAAGGTCGAGGCGGCGCTCGTCAGCGCGGTCAAAAAAGAACTCAACCTCAACAACAACGGCAACGTCAAGGTGGTTCTCGATCCCGAAAAGAAAGATATGAAGGTTTTTGCGCTCAAGGACATCGTCGAAAACGTCGAAGACGAAAGCTCACAGATCAGCCTTGAAAACGCAAAAAAAATAAACAAGAGATACGTTGTCGGCGGAGTCGCCGAGATCAAACTCGATCCCAAGAACTTCAGACGTCTGTCCGCGACGACCGCGAAGCAGGTCATCATCCAGGGCATCCGCGAGGCTGAACGCGACATCCGCACGAGAGAGTATGAGAACCGCCGCGACGAGATCGTTTCCGCGACCGTAGTCAGGATCGATCCCCAGACCGGAGACGCCGTTATAGAGACCGAGAACGGCAAGGCGGTCCTCAGCAAGAACGAGCAGATCCCCGGTGAGATCCTCCGCGAAAATCAGCGCATCAAAGTATATCTCATCGAGGTCAAGCGTGAAATGTTCGGACCCTCGGTCACCTTCTCGCGTACCCACGCGGGCATGATCAAACGTCTGTTCGAGCTTGAAGTCCCCGAGATCCAGGACGGCACCGTCGTCATAATGAACGTCTCCCGCGAAGCAGGCTCGAGATCGAAGCTCGCAGTTATGAGCAGGGACGAGAACGTCGACCCGATCGGCGCCTGCATAGGCAACCGCGGAATGAGGATCGCGAACATCGTGGACGAACTCTGCGGCGAAAAGATAGACATCGTCAAGTACAGTGAGAAACCCGAAGAGTACGTCAAAGCGGCTCTGTCTCCGGCGGAAGTACGTCAGGTAGTCATGACCGACGAGCGTTCGTGCCGCGTTCTTGTAGACAACGATCAGCTTTCGCTCGCCATAGGCAAGGAAGGACAGAACGCCCGCCTTGCCGCAAGGCTTACCGGTATCAAGATCGACATCAAGACCGAACTCTGATCCCATTCTGAACAAAAGAGGAAGAACGATTGCAGAAGATCAAGAAGATACCCGAGCGCAGATGCTCGGGATGCCAGCAAAGCTTTCCGAAAAACGAACTGCTCAGGGTCGTAAGGTCGCCCGAAGGGGAGGTCTCGCTCGACTTTACGGGCAAAAAGTCCGGACGGGGAGCGTACGTCTGCAAAAAATTAAGCTGTTTCTCTAAGGCGAGGAAGGCGAAACGCTTCGAGCGGAGCCTCGATACCACGATCCCCGACGAAGTTTACGAACAGATGGAAAGCGAGATACGCGAAAATGAATGACGAACGTAAACTGCTCGGTCTGCTCGGACTCGCCGCGAGAGCGAGAAAGCTCGTATTCGGTACGGACCGCGTTTGTGAAACGGCGCGCGCGTTCTCGTATCTCGGAGTCGTGCTGATCGCTTCCGACGCCTCGGAGAACACCGTAAAAAGAATAAAAAATTGCTGTAAATATTACGGGATCGAATGCCGCGCGCTGCAAAGCGGTATGGACGATCTCAGCCACGCGGTCGGCAAGGCGAACAACGTCTCCGCCGTCGGCGTTACCGACGAAAATTTTGCTTCTGCTGTTATAAAGCTGTTTTAAGTGAGGTGCGTTTTATGTTATCAGAACAGAAATACAGGATTTCAAATCTCGCAAAGGATCTCGGTCTTAAAAACAAGGACGTGATCGAACTTCTTGCGAAATACGGCGTATCGGTCAAGAGCCACGCCGCGATCATCGAGCCGGGAGACTTCGCGCTCGTTATATCTCATCTTTCTTCGGAGAAGAAATTTCCCGGAGTGGATACCTATATCAACGGGGAAGTGCGCATAAAGGACGACGACAAGATGGTCACCGTTCCGAAGCCGGAAGAAAAGAAAGAGGAGAAAAAGCCCTCCGAGACACCGGAAAAGAAGGAGGAGACTCCAAAAACGGAAACCAAACCGTCCGAAGGAAAAACCGCAGAAAACGCGCCCGAAGGCAAGGAGCAGAAGCAGCAGACCGCCGCCTCGCCTGAACAAAAGCAGGAGACGGGAAAGGCTCCCGCGAAAAACGAACAGCAGCAGAACAAAAACAGCAAAAAAGAACAGAAAAAACCGGCTCAGCAGCGCCAGCAGCGTCAGGAACTCAAGGTCCAGACCGTTATGTCGGACACTCCGGACGCAAACAGACAGCATAACCGCGTCGCCGGAACGAGGCTCGTTGACACCCGCAGCTCGAACGTCGATCTGTCGAAGTACGACGAGAGGCTCGAGCATTTCGTTTCCGACAACAAGATGAACTACGGAGACGGAAAGAAAAAGGTCAAAAAACAGAATACCGGCAGCCGTTTCGACAAAAAGGTCGACAAGGAAAAGCTCGCGCTCGAAAAGATCAAAAAAGCGGAACTCGAGAGAGCGAAGAAGCTTCAGCTCCACATCGAAGTCCCGGACGAGATCACGGTCGGAGAGCTTGCGACGCGAATGAAGGTCAAAGCGGGCGACCTCATCAAGAAGCTGATGCAGAACGGCGTTATGGCGTCGGTCACCCAGACGATCGACTACGATACCGCGTATCTTGTAGCCGACGAAATGGGCGTCAAGGTCTCCAAAGAAGTCGTCGTCACG
The DNA here is from genome assembly GCA_902785485.1 of uncultured Ruminococcus sp. Lineage (GTDB taxonomy): Bacteria > Bacillota > Clostridia > Oscillospirales > CAG-272 > RUG13077. The sequence goes on from CACZZA010000022.1 coordinate 34,741, forward strand.
ATCGAAGACAAACTGTTTGACGAGAAGGAAGATACCGACGAGACGCTCGTATCCCGCGCTCCCGTCGTATGCGTCATGGGACACGTCGACCACGGCAAGACGTCGCTGCTCGACGCGATCCGTCACACCAACGTCACCGCGGGCGAGGCGGGCGGTATCACCCAGCACATCGGCGCTTATACCGTCAAGGTCAAGGGTCGCGACATCACGTTCCTTGATACTCCCGGACACGAGGCGTTTACCGCTATGAGAGCGAGAGGCGCCATGGCGACGGATATAGCGGTACTCGTCGTCGCCGCGGACGACGGCATCATGCCGCAGACGATAGAGGCTATCAACCACGCGAAGGCGGCGAAGGTCGAGATCATCGTTGCCATCAACAAAATGGATAAACCGGGCGCGAACCCCGAAGTCATCAAACAGAGCCTTACTCAGTACGACCTCGTTCCCGAGGAATGGGGCGGCGACGTCATCTGCGTTCCCGTTTCGGCAGTCACCCGTCAGGGACTCGACGATCTGCTCGAAAGCATCATCCTCGTCGCGGACGTCAAGGACTATAAAGCCAACCCGAACCGCAGGGCGAAGGGCGTGGTCATCGAATCCAAGCTCGACAAGGGCAGAGGACCCGTGGCGACCGTCCTCGTTCAGAACGGTACGCTCCATACGGGCGACGTCGTTATCGCCGGCACCGCGGTCGGCCGCGTCAGAGCGATGATCGACGACAAGGGCAAGAACATCAAGGTCGCGGGACCGTCCACTCCCGTCGAGATCGTCGGACTTGCGGAAGTTCCGGAGTCGGGAGATGAATTCAACGGAGTCGAGGACGAAAGAGTCGCGCGTATGCTCGCCGATCAGAGAAGAAGCAAGCACAAGGAAGAGGTCTTCAAGGCAAATTCGAGAGTTTCGCTCGAGGCGCTGTTCGATCAGATCAGCGAGGGCAGAAAAGACCTCAACATCATCGTCAAGGCGGACGTCAACGGCTCCGCGGAGGCAGTCAAGCAGTCGCTTGAAAAACTGTCGAACGACGAGGTCAAGGTCAACGTCATCCATACCGCCGCCGGCGGGATAACCGAGGGCGACGTAATGTTCGCCGCGGCGTCGAACGCGCTTATCGTAGGCTTCCACGTCCGTCCCGACAAGAAAGCCATCGACTCGGCTGAACGCTCGAACGTCGAGATCCGCACTTACAGAGTCATCTACGAGTGCATCGAGGAGATCGAGGCGGCGATGAAGGGTATGCTCGCTCCTGTTTACAAGGAAGAACTGCTCGGACACGCCGAGGTCAGACAGACCATCCACGTTCCGAAGGTCGGCACTATCGCGGGTTCTTACGTCACGGACGGCAAGGTCACGCGCAACGCGCAGATCCGCGTGCTTCGCGACGGAGTCATCATTTTTGAAGACAAGATCAGCAGTCTCAAACGTTTCAAGGACGACGCCAAGGAAGTCCTTCAGGGGTTTGAATGTGGTATCGGTCTCGAACGCTTCAACGACATCAAGGAAGGCGACGTTCTCGAAGCCTTTGAAATGGTCGAAGTCAAGTAAAAAACGGCAGCCGGAGGGGATTTTCCTCTCCGGCTTATTTGTTGGAAAGATTTTTTCGTAAAAAATAGTATTTTTCTCTTGACAACCGGCTGATCATTTGATATAATACACTTTGAAGAAAAATTGCTTGAATATTATTAGTTTAGTAATAAAAAGGCAAACCTGCAGCAATGCAGGCCACGCAAAGCTATAGGGACTCACCGAGTCAGCCAGTTGCAAACGATTTTGTTGTATGCAACCGGCTTTTTTTGTCGGTTTAAGGAGAAACGCAGACGTTGAAAGAACAAGTAAAGATCAAGGCGAGAAAGATCAGGCTTATCGTTTTTTCCGTGATAGGTTACTCGATCATCCTCATCCTGCTTGCGTCGGCGGTGTTCGTTCTTGTGTCTCATTCTGACGGGAACGTTCCGTTTATCGGCGGATACGGACTATTGTGGGTCAAAACCGGCAGCATGGAGCCTGTAATTCCCGAACGCAGTTATATTCTGATCGAAAGGTCGGAGCCTGAAGACGTCGGACTCAACGACGTTATAGCGTTCGTATCGGACGACCCGGCGATCGAAGGTCAGACAAACGTCCACAGAGTCGTCGGAAAAACGGTGAACGAACAGGGGATCATCGAGTTCACGACCCGCGGCGACAACTCGCTTACGAACTTCGATGACGACGATTATCCCGCGTCCGGCGAAAAACTCGTCGGTAAATACATCAAGACGTTATCTTTTCTCTCGGTAATGGGGAGAACGCTCTCGAACACAGTCGGTATTTTCGTACTGATAGTCGTGATCCTGTCGATCCTGATGATCATATATCTGCCCGATATGACGCGCATTGTCAAACAGGCGGAAGAGATCAAGAAAAACAAGAAAAAAGAAATTGACGAACTGGTCAGACTCGAGGTCGAAAGACTCAAAGCCGAAGCGGAAAACAAACAAGAAGATACAGCGAAAGACAGTCAGACGCCCGGACCCGCAGACAAGAATGAAGCGGATGAGGAACAAAGACCGGACTCCGACGAATAGAATAAACTGAACGGATTGAAGCACGAAAGGAGGAGCGACACGATGAAAGAATCGACAAAAGCCGTGCTTTCAAACAAAAAAATAATCGCAAGCTTTGCGTCGACTTTAGCGTTGTTCGTCGTGCTCGTGCTTGCTCTCATAATACAGTTCAACCCCGCGCTCGGTTGGTTTTCACAAAATAAAGAAGTCCTCTCCGATGATATGAATATCAAAGCCATCGAACAAGAGGTCATTTTGTTCCGGGAATACAGAGTTTACAAACACAATTTCGACAGTGACGGAGTCGAAGAGGTCTCCAATAACATCGAAGGAGATCCGCTCTGCCTCGCCCCGTTCTCAATGAACGAGTACGATACGATCCTGA
>CACZZA010000023.1 GCA_902785485.1 uncultured Ruminococcus sp.
ACCCGTTTTCTGAACGCATATCCATCTGAATCCGCTGGAATGCGTCTTGCATATGGAAGCGGTAAACAGTATCACTATTCAAATCACACGTTCGGCCTACCATATCCGTTACCGTAAACATGTAACGTGTGGATGCCTTCCCGACTGCCGTTTCGAAGATTCTGCGATAATATCCTTTAAGGCGATTGACCGGCATCCGTGCGATCAAGTCATTCCGCGGGTTGTTTTTCGTTTTGCTCCAGAGATCCGACCATTTGATTTCCTCGTCAAAGGGAATTTCGTACTCACCGCTGATTCGTTGCATCTCAATCTGATATTGCCTGTAATCGTCAATATCCATCAGGACATTTGAGCGTATGTAAAAAGGATGACTCCGTATATGCGCATCTCCAGGGCGGCGCTGGTATGCACCCGCTTCATCTGTAAAAACAAAGTAATTGCTCATATCAACGGCAGAATTTATTCATATCTACAGACAGCCCCACATCTTGCATGTTGGTCGCTAGTTGGATTTTCCAAGCTCCGCCTGCATCCATCGGTGTATATACAACTCCGCTGATATCCCCGGGGGTTTCAACATCTCCTTTAACCAAAGCACTAACATGATCTCTACCGAGTTTTCCAATAAGATAACCATGCTCAAAAACGACGTTTTGTCTTGCTCTGTTTCTCTCCTGATCTACCGGCAAATACTTATCGCGCCCCCTGTCGCATTCTGTATACAACACAACAGCATAACAAACATCAGAAAAGCGCTCAATCTTTTCAATAATAGTTCGTCCGGAATCTGGTTGTTCATGGAGAATAATAGGTTCAAAGCCGCCCTTCATAAGTGTGCGAGCCATTTCTTGCTTTGCTTCATTATCGTGACCATGTACGATAAATACCTTTTTACCCATATTTCGAGGGACACCCTCAGCATATCTTTCATTTATAGGTGGATATTTTTCCGCTTGATATGTGATTAATCTGTTCATTAACACTGTAAGATTATGGATTAGTGATTCCCCACTGATTTTCGGGTCATAAAAGTGCTGTTCTGCATAATATTGATATAACCCATTACCAAATCCATCAATAATCCTATCATATCTTCCCGTGATTTCTACATATAGTTGTATTCCTACCGTTTCGTCATTTGGATTTTCGAGAAAATCCTCACACCGTTCGATGTCTTCAGTCAAAAACTGAGCAATGGTTTTCCTGCTGCGCATAAACGATTTGTTCTCCTTTTTATCTTTTTCTTCCCAAAAAGCATCATCTGAAGCGAGTGCTTTTAGGTACCCCATCATATCGTCGTGAGCGGAATATGATCTGTTATGAACTTTACACACTTTTTCGATCTGATCATGTAACGGATGACATTTCAAATATCGGCTATTGAATATGTGAATCTCGCTGAACCATTGATCGGATTTTGGACCGCTGATATAATCCGGCATCGCCAATCCGGGTTCTGTTATGTGGTGGTATTCTTCTTTTATTATTACTTTGCCGCGTTCAATAAAACCTTCCACTTGTTGCCTTAGTGGTAGCGACGGCGAATTCGATCTAAGTGATTCAACGCCTGAAATCAATGCTAACCTTTGACGTTCTTCTCGTTCTTCTGCCTCACGTAACCTACGTTCCTCTTTTTCAATTTCGGCAGAAATACTCGCTACCTGAGCTGCACTGGTCGCCTGCTCCAGCTTGTCCTTCAATCGATTAAGCGTTGAATAATCCATAATTTCCTCATTTCAATTCATCGCACACGGCGAGAAGTTCGTTTACGCGGTCAACGATGCGCTGCTGCTCGGCAAGGGGTGGAAGTGGAAACACAAAGCGCTTCAGCTTCTCTGCGTTGATATTTGACTGACCGATTGCATCTGTCTTTACTGCCAAGCAGCAATCCTTAAAATACTGGCTCTGCATCACATAATTAAGAAAGTCAGCATTCAGAACAACAGGGGTTACCCTAATCAGATATCCTGCATAAATTGCCGGAATTTCTGCTTTATAAATTGCTGTTTTCCCAACGAGTTCTTTGCTGTTCGTCCTATTAAACAACAAATCGTTGTAATCCAAATGGCACCGCTCAATATCGTATTCATTTGAGCTGTATACAAGGTTTGAGTAATCAATTCTTCCGTTTTGCAAATTCCCCATCCTCAGCACAGCAATTCTGCCTTTTGGCGATGACTTTTCCGAGGTGCCATACTGAATATTAGCGCACGTTTCTCCAATTGATGCCCAAGTCCACCCGTCCGGTATCTCAAACGGCATTTCCTCTTCCGTGATAGGCGGGAGGGGCTTTTCTTTTTTGATTTTGCCCTCTTTGATAAGCCGATCTTTTTCTTCGCGGATGCGCTTCAAAAGCTCGGAAGCAGGCTCGTCGGCGGGATCGCGCTCGGTGAGCTTGCCCTGAATCGCTTGCTGCAAGATGGATTTGCGGAGCTTGTCCGGGAACTCGTCGTTGAGCGTGGTCAGCCGTTCTTCCGCTTTTCCGTATTTCTCCACCAGCGGCATCAGTTCTTCGATTTTTGCAACAATACGCCGCTGCTCGGCAAGAGGCGGGAGTGGAAAAATAGTGTTTGAAAGAACTTGCGTGTTGATGTTTGCAATATTTGTTGTTTGCGTAGCATTTTTCAAGAAAGCTCCGCTTGCTTTAATGCTCATCAAGGCGTAATACGCAAAAACAGGGTATACGCAATTTGCCGGTCTTAATACTGTCAAGAATCCACCAAATGTTTTTCTTTCTGATTCATTCCAGATACAAGTTTTTCCAACCAGTTCTCTCGAATTAGCCGTGGACATAATTATATCGCGAGGCAACAACCACTGATCATCACGTTTTACATATTCTGGAGAAACAAAAACGTCTGCTTCAGAATTATAATGATTCTGAACAGACCCCGTTGTAGCACACGGAACAAGATCAGAAGAAGGTGTTTTTTTCTTTGCCTCTGATGGAAATGTTATCCCTCGGACAATAGTAAACAAATATCCGATTTTCACCCATTCCCAATTTTCCGGAATATCAAACGGGATCTCATCGTCTGCGATAGGAGCAAGAGTCTTTTCTCTTTTAATTTTCCCCTCTTTGATAAATCGCTCTTTTAGCGCTTTTATCTGTTTCAGTAGTTCCGACGCCGGTTCGTCGTTCGGATCCTGCGGCACCAGTTTCCCTTGCACGGCAAGTTGGAGGATGGCGTTTTTCAAATCCTGCGCTGTCATGCGTTGCCCTCCAGTTTTGCCGTAATATCGGCAAGAATACGGTCGATATTTGCGTTCAGCTCAGTGCGCTCCGCCTGATAACGGGCGATCAGATCGTTCGGCTCCAAAATTTCTTCTTCCTCGTGCGGGAAGGGGCAGCACTTGTCGAAATCGTAGTTCAGATCGCGCAGTTCTTCCGCGGTATAAAAGCGCGCTTTATCAAACCCGTCCACGACGATGGGCTGCTTATCCGCCCACCATTCCCGCACGGGGTCGAAATGCTTATCCTGCATCGGCTTGGTTTTGGTGAAGCTCTTGACGCCTTCCGGGTAGTCAAGCCGATAGAACCACACGCCGCGGCTGGTCACGCCCTTTTGGAAGAACAGCAGATTCGTGTTGACGCTTGCGTATGGTTTGAAGACCTGCGGCAGACGGATGATCGTGTGCAGGCCGTATTCTTTCAGCAGCTTTTCTTTGATGGTCGCCTTCACGCCGTCACCGAACATAAAGCCATCCGGCAGCACCACGCCGCAGCGTCCGCGATCTTTCAGCAGATTCATAATCAGCGCCATGAACAGATCCGCCGTTTCGCTCGTCTGCATATCCGACGGGAAATTCTGCTTGACCGCCGCGTCTTCCGCTCCGCCGAAGGGCGGATTGGTAACGATGACGTCCACGCGGTCTTTTGCCGAGTAATCGGACAACGGGCGGTTGAGCGAGTTCTGGTGGCGGATCTTCGGCACTTCAATGTCGTGCAGGATCAAATTGGTCATGGCAAGCAGATACGGCAGTGGCTTTTTCTCCCAGCCGTTGATCGTAGTTTGCAGTTTTTCCAGTTCTTCCGTCGTTTTTACGCTGCCGAGGTGCGCGATGGTGCTGGTGAGAAAACCGCCCGTACCGCAAGCGGGGTCAAGCACTACTTCGCCGAGTTTGGGATCGACCTTTTCCACGATGAAATTGGTGACGGGGCGCGGCGTATAAAACTCGCCCGCGCGTCCGGCGCTTTGCAGGTCTTTGAGCATACCTTCATAGAGATCGTTGAAGGTGTGCTTCTGCGTGGCGTCGATGAAATCCACTTTTTCGTTGATGCGGTTGATGAGTTGGCGCAGATAGACGCCGGATTTCATATAGTTGTTGATGTCCTCGAACACGTTGCGAACGACGTATTTTTTCATATCGCCGTCGGACGCGTCGAGCTTTTTGAGTTTTGCAAAAAGCGTATCGACAAAAGAGATCAGAGCGTCGCCCGTGATGCCTTCCTTATCCGCAGCCCAGTCGCGCCAGCGCAGTCCCGCCGGGATCACGCCGTGATAATCGGGGCGGAACTCCCATTCCATCTCCTTTGCGTCAAACGCTTTCAGAAACAAGAGCCACGTGATCTGCTCGATATACTGCGCGTCGCCGTTCAAGCCGGCGTCCTTGCGCATAATGTCTTCCAGCGATTTTATCAATGCGGACATTGCCATAGCTTTAGCTCCTTAATCATGATAGTCAATTGTTGTACAGCATAATCTTCGTACTAATATCATCGCACTGTGATGATACTGTACTGCACGTCCTATTTAGTTTTTTAAGTTCAAAGATTATCTCGATCAACAATTCTTTCTCGGATAGTGACATGAGTTTTTCTTTCTCAACTCGGCGTGCTTCTTCTATACGCGCCTGTTCTTCGAGTCTTTTCTGTTCACGCTTTTCCTTGAATTTCTCAAACATGTTTTACTCCTCATGCAGCGTAGATCGCTGTTTCCAATTCTTTGATCGCTTCGCGGTATTTTGCAATGCCCCCAAAGATCGTGTTGATGATATATACCTGCGTACCGTATTGCTTAAGGGGATCGACCTTCAACACATCGACATTTTCCAGATCGGGCAATCCGCTGTCGGCGTACTTCGTCAGGAGCGCGTCGAGGATCTCGGCGGCCTTTTCCCCGTATTTGGTGAAGTAATTGCGCTTACGGACGTGTTCCGCACGCTCTTTCCGCGTCAGCGGGGGCTGGTCGAACACGATATGCAGGATCAGGTCGAACGGGTCAAGGTCTTTCCCGATCTCGTCGCAGAGATCATCAAAGAACACGCCGCGCTTTTCCAGTTCCTCCACGACCGCCTGCTTTCTATCTGCGTCGTTCCAAGCGGATAGAAAATCATTCAGCGAAGCATACTGGCTGCGAACATTGCGTTTCGTATAGTCGATCAAACTCTCGGTGATGAGGTTCCCGTTTTTATCGAGATACTGAACGTGTTTTTGTGATACCGTTACGGTCGTACCGCCCAATACGTATTTCGGCTTTTTATCGCCGCCTTTCGGCGGGACTTTCGGCGGCTCGTCGGGACCTGGTCCGGGTTTGTTCGGCTCAAAATCATCCTGCTGTTCGATCGGCCCTTCGAAGTCGGGATCGTGGAACAGACGGGTGACATCGCGAAAATCGAATATCGTAAAATACAGTTTGCCGAGATCTTCGCGCACGCGGGTACCGCGCCCGATGATCTGCTTGAACTCCGTCATGGAGCGGATATTGGAGTCCAGAACGATGTACTTGACCGTCTGAACATCGACACCGGTGGAAAGCAGTTTGGACGTTGTGACAAGCACGGGATATTGGCTTTCCACGTTGCGGAAATTATCAAGCTGCTTGACGCCTTCTTCGTCGTTGGCGGTGATGCGCATCACGTAGCGGTCGTCCACGGCGCATAGATCGGCATTTTCGTTGATCAGCGCGCGGCGCATACGGTCGGCGTGTTCCTGATCCACACAGAAGAAGATGGTTTTATCCATCCGGCAATCGTGCTTTTTGAGATAATCGGAAACGGTTTTTGCAACAAGCTTTGTGCGGCGTTCCAAAACAAGGTTTTTATCAAAATCGGTCGTGTTGTAAACGCGGTTGTCGATTACTTCGCCGTTATCGTCGAGCTGTCCTTCATAGGGGACGAATCCTTCGATATCGCGGTCAAAGAATACACGTATCACCCGATAAGGCGCGAGAAAACCGTCGTCGATGCCTTGTTTGAGAGAATAGGTATAAATCGGCTCCCCGAAGTAATCTATATTGGAAACAGAACTCGTTTCTTTCGGCGTGGCAGTCAACCCGATCTGCGTTGCGGATGTGAAATATTCCAACACCTCGCGCCATTGGCTGTCCGCTTTCGCGCTGCCGCGGTGACACTCATCAACGACGATCAGATCAAAGAAACCGGGGCTGAATTGACGGAACAAACTGTTGGCGTCTTCGTCTTCGCCTTCGCCCGTCAACCCTTGATAGAGAGCAAGATAGATCTCGTGGGCGGTGTCGAAGTTTTGCTTGGTTACCCAAGTCATTTTATCCTTGAACGGCGCAAAATCGTTGGTGAACGTTTGGGAGATCAGTGCTGTACGGTCAGCAAGGAACAAAACGCGCTTTTTGATGCCCGCCTTCCACAGCCGCCAGATGATCTGGAACGCGGTGTAGGTCTTGCCGGTACCGGTTGCCATAACGAGCAGAACGCGGTTTTCGCCGTTGGCGATCGCTTCAACTGTTTTGTTGACGGCGTTCATCTGATAATAGCGCGGCTGTTTATCGGGATTATCCGAATAATACGGCTCGTCGATGATTTTGTCCTGAGTCGGATTAACGTGAGCCTGTTCATGGTACATCTTCCACAGCGTTTCAGGCGAAGGAAACTCATCCAACGACAGTGTTACCTCAACGTCGCCTTCGGTGATAAATTTATTATGAAAAACAAAACCGTCGCCGTTGGAGGAAAAAACAAACGGTACGTCCATCATATCGGCGTAGTTCAGAGCCTGCTGCATTCCGTCTCCGATCGAGTGATTGTTGTCTTTCGCTTCAACGATTGCGATGGGTTTGTTAGGCTTATAAAAGAGAACGTAATCCGCTTTCAGCGGTTTTTCTCGCTTGCAAGCTTTGCCGCGGGCAACAATGCGCCCCTTTGTGATGGGATATTCCTCCCGCATTTGAGAAAATGAACTCCATCCTGATTTTACAATGGCAGGAGTTATATACTTTGTGCGAATATCGGTTTCGGATAACTGCTTTTTATCAAAAAACTCCATTACATCAGGCTCCTGTTTGCGTTCTAATAGACTATACTTATCTTTATTTTAACATATTCTATACAATAATTCAACAAAAACTTACAGCCTTAGAGAGTTTTTTGCCGGGATGGGCGAAAAACGGGACATCGTTTGAAAAAAGCGAAGAGAAAAGAACGAGGAGAGAAGAGTGAAGAGTACCAAAAAGAAAAAGCCGCTGACGCGACTTTTTCTTTTTGGTGGAGACAGGGGGACTCGAACCCTCGACCTCACGGATGTGAACCGTGCGCTCTAACCAGCTGAGCTATGCCTCCGTATTTGCTAATCTATATAATACAACGAAAAGACTCCTCTGTCAAGATGATTTTTCTAAAATCCCGAAAAGTTCGGAGCGAGAGACGTGGGCATATTATCTTTTCCTGCCGGAGACTCCGACATTTTCGCAAATATCTATTGCAAACGGGTCTTTTTTGTGTTATAATTCCTTAGATAGAAGATAATATCACATATCAAAACAAAGGAGAAACAACTATGTACATCGCAAAGATCGAAAAAGTGACGGCTCGCGAGATCATCGACTCCCGCGGCAATCCCACCGTTGAGGCTGACGTTTACCTCGATGACGGTTCCATCGGCACCGGCGCGGCTCCGAGCGGCGCTTCCACCGGAGAATTCGAGGCTCTCGAGCTTCGTGACGGCGACAAGAAGCGTTTCGGCGGCAAGGGCGTTTCCAAAGCCGTAAAGAACGTCAACACCGTTATCAACAAGGCCCTCAAGGGCATGGACGCTTACGACATCTACGCCATAGACAAAGCCATGATCAAGGCTGACGGCACCGAAGCCAAATCCAATCTCGGCGCAAACGCCATCCTCGCGGTCTCCATCGCGGCGGCTCGCGCGGCGGCTAACTCTCTCGACATCCCGCTCTACCGCTTCCTCGGCGGTCAGAACGGCAACACCCTCCCCGTTCCTATGATGAACATCCTCAACGGCGGCGCGCACGCGACCAACACCGTTGACACTCAGGAATTCATGATCATGCCCGCGGGCGCTCCCTCCTTCAGAGAAGGGCTCCGCTGGTGCACCGAAGTCTTCCACGCTCTCCAGAGCCTGCTGAAGGCTGAAAAGCTCGCGACCTCCGTCGGCGACGAAGGCGGCTTCGCTCCCAACCTCAAGGATGACGACGAGACTCTCGGCTACATCATCAAGGCTATCGAAAAAGCCGGCTACAAGCCCGGACGCGATTTCGTTCTCGCCATGGACGCGGCTTCCTCCGAGTGGAAAGGCTCCAAGAAGGGCGAATACAAGCAGCCCAAGAGCGGCAAGAAGTTCACCTCCAAGCAGCTCGTCGACCACTGGGCAAAGCTCGTTGAGAAGTACCCGATCATCTCGATCGAGGACGGACTTGATGAGGAAGATTGGGAAGGCTGGCAGTACATGACCAAGAAGCTCGGCGACAAGGTCCAGCTCGTCGGCGACGACCTCTTCGTCACCAACACCAAGCGCCTCTCCAAGGGCATCGAGCTCGGCGCGGGCAACTCCATACTGATCAAGCTCAACCAGATCGGCTCCGTTTCCGAGACCCTTGACGCTATCAAGATGGCTCACAAGGCAGGCTACACCGCCATCGTTTCTCACCGCTCCGGCGAGACCGAGGACACCACCATCGCCGACCTCGCTGTCGCGCTCAACGCGGGACAGATCAAGACCGGCGCTCCCTCCAGAAGCGAACGCGTTGCAAAATACAACCGTCTGCTCCGCATCGAGGATGAGCTTGGCGACGCCGCTACCTACGCAGGCTTCAAGGCGTTCAACGTCAAGAGATAAACCCAAAGCACAAAAAAACTTCTGCCGCGTTCATCGGAACGCGGCAGACTTTTTTTATTCTACAATTCGGTGAGCCTCTTGCGGAACGCCTCTTTGTTCTCCTTCGCCGTGGTCGTGGGGCGCCCGAGATCTTTTCTCGCGCCTATGGCGCACTTGACTTCGATAAAGAACAGACGTTCGCTTTTCCTTGCCTCGCCGAGAGCGCGGACGAGTCCCTCCGGATCCGAGACCGAACGGGTCTCGGGGTATCCGCACGCCTTCGCGAGGGCGGGGTAGTCGACGTTCTTCGAGACGTCGGGCATTCCTCCGACTGTCTCGTGTGCCTCGTTGTTTATCAGCACGTGGACGAGATTTCCGGGCGAGGTCGAGCCGTTCACGGCGAACGCGCCGAGGTGCATCAGCGCCGCTCCGTCTCCGTCTATGCACCACACCTTGACGTGAGGCTTGTTCAGCGCGACACCGAGCGCGATAGAAGAGCAGTGTCCCATTGAGCCGACGGTCAGAAAGTCGTTCGAGTGGCCTTCGCCGTACCTCTCGCGGAGCTCGAACAGCTCCCGGCTCGCCTTTCCGGTCGTCGAGACGACGGGATCGCCCTCCGCGGCGCGTGAGATCAGTCTGACGGCTTCCTCTCTCTGTAGGGTATAGCCGTTTTTGTACGCGAGTTTCGTTTCGCCCTCGAGGGCGCCTTTTTTTATGACGAACGCGACGCACCTTCCTTTTGCGAGGAGTTTGCGGAAGTCGTTCATTTTTTCTTCAAGCTCGCGCTCGACGGTGCTTTTGTCTATGACGGAGTACGGGATCTCCAGAAGCTCGAGCGTCTTGAGCGTTATCTCTCCCTGAAACGCGTGCTGAGGCTCGTCGCGGACTCCCGGCTCGCCTCGCCACCCTATGACGAAGATCGCGGGGATGCCGTAAACTCTGTCGTCGAGCAGGCTCGCTATCGGGTTGACGGCGTTGCCCTCACCGCTGTTCTGCATATATACGACCGCCGCCTTTCCCGTGGCGAGGTGATACCCCGCGGCGAGCGCCGCGCAGTTGCCCTCGTTAGCCGCGATGACGTGGCGGCGGGGATCCGTCCCGTATTTTCCGATCAGATGATCGCACAGCGGACGGAGCAGGGAGTCCGGGACTCCCGTATAGAACTCCGCGCCGAGTATTTCGGTAAAACGTTCGACTTTCATATTCCGTCTCCTTTACAGCTCGTCGATGAGCGTGATTATTTCATTTATCGGCATCAGCATATCGTCCGCCTCTTTCGCGCGGTGGCATTTCAGGATGGTCTCCGCCGTCTTTTTCATCGCGGGGAACGCCGCGCGGGTCAGCTGATTTGCGTAAATGACGACGTTGACCCCGTGAGACGCCAATTCGTCCTCCGTCACCGTGTTGAAGCTCGAAGGAACGACGACGAGCGGGGTCGTTTTGTCGCTCTGCCTGAAAAGATCGCAGAATTCGAGTATCTCGCCGGGATCTTTCTTTCTGCTGTGGATCATGATCCCGTCGGCTCCCGCTCCGACGAACGCCCGGGCGCGCGCCAAAGCGTCGTCCATCCCTTTTTCGAGAATGAGACTTTCTATACGCGCGATTATCATAAAGTCTTTCGTGAGACAGGCGGCCTTTCCCGCCGCGATCTTTGCCGAGAACTCCTCGATCGAAGCCTGGGTCTGTTCGACCTCGGTGCCGAAAAGCGAGTTTTTCTTGAGTCCGGTCTTGTCCTCTATTATTACGGCGGAGACTCCCATACGCTCGAGCGTGCGTACCGTGTAGACGAAATGCTCGGTCAGTCCGCCCGTATCTCCGTCGAAGATGACGGGTTTTGTCGTGACCTCCATGATGTCGTCTATCGTGCGGAAGCGCGAGGTCATATCTACAAGCTCGATGTCGGGTTTGCCCTTTGCCGTACTGTCGCACAGTGAACTTACCCACATGGCGTCGAACTGATCGAGTTTTCCTTCGTTCTCGACGACGCATTTTTCGACGATAAGTCCGGTAAGTCCCGAGTGGGCTTCCATCACTTTTACTATCGGGGTCATCCCGATAAGCGCGCGGAGGCGCCTCCTGCGATGCTCGGGCATCGCGAGGCGTTCTTTGAGCTGCATATCGATCTTCCGGACCTCCTCGTTTTCCGTGTATCTGACGTCGACGAGCTTGCCTCCGTATTCTTTCAACAGTTCTTCGACGTGCGAACGGATCGCGCTTTCGGGTCCTGTCTTCCAGTTGTCCCCGTGAACGACGAAGTCCGGTCTCAGCGCGGGGATCACGTCGTCGTACATCATATCCCGCTGTATGACGACCTCTTCGACTCCGTCGATCTTTTTATAAAGCTCCATACGGGCGTTCTCATCGAGAGTCGGAAAGCGGTTGTAGCGTATCAGCGCCTTGTCGCTGAGGCATCCGACTATCACTTTTCCGCGTTTGTGAGCCTCTTCGATAATATTCAGGTGACCCGCGTGTATCACCTCGGTACAAAAACAGGTGTAGACAGTCTTCATGATTTCTCTCCTTTATCGTTTGATATAGTATTGTTTATTTGAAATAAAAAAACACCCGGAGACACGCGTTGGTTTCTGATCGGGTGTGATTGTTCAAAAAAATAATAAAAAGTGAGTTGCAATAACGGATAAATGTTAAATAGCGTATATTTTTGCGATATTTTGTTCAATAATCAGTTAATATGTGAGAATATTATAACACCAATACCGCCGAAAGTCAATATAAATAATAAAAAACGTCCTTTCCGCGTGCATTCGGAAAGGACGTTAAGTTATTTTACGGCACGAGGCATTTCATCTGCGCCTCGTTGAGTACGGTGAGGACTCCGGGACGGAGGTTCGACGCCGACGCGAATACTCCTTCGTCAAGTCCCTGTATCGACTCGGGTCTGCCGCGGATGAGGAGCAGCTCGAGCCTGTCTTCCTTCGGCGCCGGCTTTATAAGCGGCATCTCGAGCTTCGTCGTGTCGTCGTTCTTTTTCTTTTTGATCGTCTTGACCGCGCCCTTGACTTTGACTCCGACGGCGTTCTGGTACTGCACCCAGTACACCGTTCCGTTCTTGCGGCACTCTATAACGGAGTTTTTCGTTGCGCGCCGGCGGGTCTCGTAAATAACGTAACTTTTGCCTTCGTATCCGAGTTCATACGTGCGGACGAGGGCGTTTTCTTTTTTCAGGACGGCTGTATCGGAAAAAGCGTCCCAGAACGAGAAGGGGTCCCTCGGCTCGACGTATTTCGCGACGTCGTCGAGAGAGCAGTGGAGCGCCTTGCAGATCCTTGACAGGGTCTCCGTGGAAACGGTCTTGTTTTTCGACAGCTTGCTCAGCGTGCGGCTGCTGAGGGACGCGACGTCGCCAAGCTCGGTCTTTTTCATTTTTTTATCGATAAGCAATTTCCATAACGGATCGTAAATGATCGGCATAAAATACACCTCTTTCATTAAAATAATACCATACTCGCGCGTTATTGTCAATAAAAATTTACGAAAGTAAAGAATAAGTATGTTTCGTTATTTTGAATGGCAGGGGACTTTTTTTGCTTTTTATGATTTTTTTCAATATTTTTTAAGGTTGGGCGTATATAATGCGCTCGTAAAGAAAAAGGAGGGTGACGCTATTGAAAATACTATTCGCATCTCCCGAAAGGGATCTCCTGTTCGTCTATCAAAGGCTTCTCGGGCAAAGAGGTCACGAAGTCGACACGGCGTTCGACGGAGTCCAGGTACTCGAGGGGGCGCGCGGAAAAAACTATGACGCGGCGATACTCGACGGGAGCCTGCCGCGCGTCGAGATCGGCACGCTTGCCGACGCGCTGATGGAAAATAAAGTATATACCGTGCTTCTGTCAGACAAAGAAAACAAAGAAAAATGCGACGGCTATCTTGCGTTCCCGTTTCTGCCGGAAGAACTGTTCGGGGCGCTGAGAAAAGCCGAGATCCGAGACCGAAACAAGACGGGAGGGACAGAGACAAGTGAATAAAGTCAGAAAGAAATTCGTCCTATACGCTATGATCTCCCTGTTCGTTCTGCTGACGATCCTTGTGGGCGTGATCAACGTCATCAACTTCAGTATGGCGAGTAACGACGCGGATATGATAACGCAGACTCTGGCGAAGAGCAGGGGAGAGTTTGCTCCCGAGCAGGGGAAGCCGTTCAGGCCCGGCGGACCGGGCGGGCGCGACCTGTGGGGACCGGATTCTCCCGAAACGCACTATTCGGTGAGGTATTTCACCTTCGCGTTCGACGAAGACGGTAACGCGCAGAAGATCGCGTTCAATATATCTGCGTTCACCGAGGACGAGGCGCGAGAGCTTGCGCAAAGTCTTATAAACGAGAAGACCGGATGGACCTCGCTGAAATACAGGTACAGGGTCTATAAAGAAGGCGGACTTACCTACGTCACGGTCATCGATCAGGGGCGGGAGCTTCTTCCGTCATACAGAATACTGTTGATCTCCGTATTCGGGGAGGTCATCGGACTCCTTATAGGTTTCGCGTTTCTGATGAGCGTCAGCAAGAAACTTTTCCGGCCTCTCGAGGAAGCTGACCGCAGGCAAAAAGCCTTCCTTACCGAGGCGGAGAACAAATTCAAAGTCCCGCTTACCGTCATTTCCGCGGACGCTGAGCTGATAGAAAAAGAGAACGGGCAAAGCGACTATACGACGTCGATCAACCGTCAGGTCAGGCGGATGACCTCTCTTGTACGCGAGCTCGGCGAGCTTGCGCTCTATGATACCGAAAAGCAGAGGGTCGACGCAGACGTGTCTTCCATTCTCACATCCGCGGCGGAAGAAAAGAAAACGGATTTTGCGACCGCGGGAAAGGCTCTTGAAACGGCGATTGATACGGGCGTCAGGATCACCGGAGACGAAAACTCGCTGAGACGGGCTGTCAGAGAGATGATCGACAACGCGTACAAATATTCGGTGTCGCGGTGTGCTTTGACCCTCAGAAAGAGCGATGGACGCGCGACCTTGATATGCGAGAACGACTGCGCGCTCCCCGACGGGGAATACGACAGAGTGTTCGACAGGTTCACTGTGCTTGAAAACGCGGATCCCGCGGCGTCGCGCGGACTCGGACTCTCGTTCGTGCGCGAGGTCGTCAAGCAAAGCAACGGCAGGGCGTCTGCGTACGTCAGAAATGGCGTGTTCACACTGAAAATAACTTTTTGATAAACAGGGAAAGGAGGAAAACGGATGGCTGTCGTTGAAAATCCTATCGTAGTGATGAAACGCTACGAGCTGAAATATATGCTCTCTCCCGAACAGCAGGACGCGTTCAGGCGTCGGCTCGAGGGGCACATGAAGGTCGATCAGTTCGGTCTGACGTCGATAGCGTCGCTTTATTACGATACTCCGGACTACCGGCTCATCAGCCGGTCGCTCGAAAAGCCGGAGTTCAAAGAAAAAATACGTCTGCGTTCGTACGGACTCGCGACCGAAAGCTCTCCCGTTTTCCTCGAACTCAAACGCAAAGCGTACGGCATCGTCTACAAAAGGCGCGTGCAGACGACTCTGCCTCTCGTAAAAAAGTTTTTTGACGGAGAGGGCGACATCTGCGCGGGAGGTCAGATCAACCGCGAACTGACGTATTTTCGGGACTATTACGGGACGCTCGTTCCGTCCTGCCTCATAATATACGACCGCACGGCGTTTTTTGAGCCTGACGGGGACCTGCGGCTGACGATAGACGGGGATCCGAGGTACCGTACCGACGACCTGACGCTGACGCGCGATATGGAGGGGATCTCGCTCCTGCCCGAAGGGTATTCGATACTCGAGATCAAGGTGCAGGAGGCGATGCCGATGTGGCTCACCGAGATCCTGTCGGAGGAAAAGATATTTAAGACGAGCTTTTCCAAATACGGAACGGCTTACGCATACCAAATGAACAGTATAACCGGAAGGGGATATAACAATGTTTGATTCGATCTACACGTCGACGGTCACTTCGTCGCAATTCTTTCTTATGGCTCTCGCGTCGCTCATAACGGGGCTTTTATACTCGTGGATAATTTCGTTCCGCGTCCGTTCCACCAAGCGGTTTTTCATAGTCACGTCGCTGATACCCTTCGTGGTAGGAGCGGTGATAACCTTCGTCAACGGCAATATCGGAGCCGGTGTAGCCATCGGAGGCGCGTTCGGACTCATCCGTTTCCGTTCCGCGCAGGGAAGCTCCGAAGAAATAGCCGCGATACTGATCGCGATGGCTTCGGGTATCGCGTTCGGAATGGGATACCTCGCGTACGGAGTCATTATCCTTCTGGCGCTCGCCGTAGTATTCTTCGCGTTCTCGCTCCTGCCGATATTCGAGCATAAGGGCGCCGCGCAGGAAAAACTGCTTCGAGTGACGATCCCCGAAGCGCTTGAGTATCACGACGTGTTCGACGATATTTTCGATCATTATCTCTCGGAGCATAGTTCGGTGGGAGTCAAAACTACCGGAATGGGTTCTATGTTCCGCCTCTCATTCAAGATAAGAATGAAAGACCCGACCGAGGAAAAGGCGTTTATCGACGAACTCCGCACCCGCAACGGAAACCTCGAGATCGCGATCACCCCTTATTCCGACGTTCAAAATCAACTGTGAAAAGACTCGCAAAAGAACTGCGGGCAATAAAAAATACCGGCTGAAAATCAGCCGGTATGATTTTTTGTGTGCGTCAGCTTATCTTCGTTTCGCCGATGACGTGGTTGATGATAGCGTCTTTGCCCGCGAGCTTGCTTGCCGCCGCGGGAGCGTCGGAAAGAGTCGGGTTGGAGGCATCGGAGCCCTGCTTGCAGATGATGTTCGCGTCGTAAACGGTGACTATCCCGTCGCCGTCGACGTCGCCTGCGATCACTACCGTGACGGTCTTGCCGTTATAGCTTACAATGCTTCCGGTACCGACCGCTACCGTTCCGGTGGTCGTTGTTACTGTGACGGTATCGGAGAATTCCGCGCTCAGCGCCGCGGTGTTCATCGCGGTCTTTCCCGCGGGAGTGGGAACGATGATGACAGAACCCGCGTCCTCGTCTTTAAGAGTGACTTCAAGCTCGCTGTCGAACAGCAGAAGAGCGATCTCTTCGGCGTTACCGCCGTAGAACGAATCGGAATCGACCTTCAACGCTTCAACGTTTCCTACGAGGAGGGTAAGATCATCTTTTGAAAACAGAGTCGTGGGATCTTCGAGCGCCGTCTTCGCGGTGAACGTTACGGTGAAGAGATCGGAAAGCTCGGAATAACCCGCCGCGCTGCTGAATTCGTTTTTTACGCAGACGAATTTGACGTTGTTCTCGTTGACGTTGATATAAGCGGTCGAGGTTTCGGTGTCAAGAGCGGGAGAAGCGCTCGACGCCGTCAACTTGGAAGTGTCAAAATCGAGTTTGACCTGGATACCCGCGATCTTATCTGTCAGTATGCTCGCGTTCGCGACCGATACCGCCACGGTGAAAGTGCCGCCGTTGGCTACCGGGTCCGAAGGAACGGAAAGCTTGAGAGTGGGCTTTTCAAAATTCGGAGCGGACGGAGTCGCAAAACTGACTATCGTGAACGCGATCGCCGCCACTGCCAATATTACCGCGGAGATAATGATGACTTTTTTCTTGGATTTCATATTTTTTCCTCGCTTTATGTGAAGATGGCAAATATCTTAATACTATTATAAAATAATATCGTCAAAATGTCAATGGTTTTTTACGGGGAACCGTTCAGTCTATATCCTCGACGATCTCCTCGGGAGGAGTATCGAGTTTATACGGGTTGCGAATAAGCCTTTGCATGAATTTGAACGCGGACGCAAAATAGAATCCGTCGCAGATACGTTCGTCGGTGACGACGGAAATATCGGAATACAGCTTGTTTTTTATCGTTCCGTCCGCCTGGACCTCGTTCTCTCTGCGTCTCTTTCCGAACGCGATGAAGATCGGTACGTTGCCGAAGTTATAAATGTGGTGATAAACGGGCGGGATCCCGAGAGAACCCATCGAGGTTATGTAGCACGACGCGTGAAACGGAGAAAGCTCCATAACGCTTTTCGGCATCAAACCGTAATAATCGAGCTTGCGCAAGGAAAAAATGACGAATCGCAGCAGAAAACGCGGGATCACGTTGAGAACTTTCGTCAGGCTGTCGAAATTGCTATCGTTGTCTGTGTTTTTGTATTCCTCGACTGCCTGGTTGAACTTGTTGTAAACGTCGATCGCGGTAGCTCCCGGATCGAAACGGACCTTGATACAGGTCTCCTGGGAGTCGAGAGTCATTTCTTTTTTGATCGTCATCGCGACTTCGATCCAGTTGCGGTGGTAGAGCTGCTGTCCCGAGATAAAACGGTTGAGCGCCGGGCGCTGGGAGACCGTTCTTACGTATGACGCCAGGATGACGTGGAGAAGCCCGAAGTTTTCATAACCTTCGGAACGTTTCTCTCTTATGTATTTTTCCGCTTCGGTGATCTCGAGACTGTCCGCGAAGAAGTTCAACGCGTCGTTTCGTTCGGGCATAATATATGAAGTAAGCTTCGTTATCGGGTCGAGCGTACGGATCTTATAGCCGTCTTTTCTGTCTCCCAAGCGTTTTTTTCTTTTTTTCATAATATGTCTCCCTTTGTTAAAGGATGATGATTCAATTTAGAATAATGATACACTAAAACGGCTCTATTGTCAACATATTTTTAATAATTGTTAATAAAATACTGCGTAATTTTGAATAAAAAACAAACCCTTCCGGAAGTCCCGAAGGACGCCCGGAAGGGTGTTTGAGCGTTGTCGGTGCGTTATGCCGATCAGTTGCATTCCGCGGTGAGCGGACCGGCAAGCTCTTCGAGATAGAAGAGACGTCCGGGCATCGTGGGCATATAGCTCGAGGGGATCCATCTGGTGGGACCGTAACGGAGAGTCATCCAGAAGGACATACCCTGCCACTGCATTCCTCTGCTGAGAGCGCCGTCGCATCCTCCGATGATGTAGTCAGCCTGCAGGAAGAGGCCGGGTCCTATCGTGTTGGCGCGGCAGGGAACGAGGGTAGTGCGGGACTTGAAGGATGTGATGGCGTTCTGCTCTATCGTCAGCGGATGGAGTTTCGCTCCGAGGCGGTAGGGCTGTTTCTTCCACTCTGCGTCGGATTTGAAATCAGCCGCGAAGTGAGGCTCCCAGAACGCGATGTGGCACATTCTGCCGATACCGAATACGAGGATCAGCTTAGCGCCTTCCTTTTTCAGTTTCGCGATCTTTTCGGGGTAGGTGGGAAGGTTGGTCTTTGTAGCGAAGTTGCGCTGTTTCTTCGGAACGGTGAGCTTGCCCAGCGGATTGAAGAAAGCGTCTTCCATAGCGCACTGGAAAGCGGCTTTGTTGGTCGGAGGCAGGGTGTTGCCTTCTCCGTCTGCCCACTCGTCCATATTGAACGTGTAAACGTGGTCGCACTTGACGTTCCATGCGGTAAGGAAGTAGACCGCCCATTTGTACATTCCCATAGGTCCTACGGGGAGAATGAACGCGATCTTTTCGTTTCTGTCCTTCGCCTCTTTGATCTTGAGCGCGATCTCGTGACCCATCAGCGTATCGAACTCATAAATGTTCGAGCATTTGACGGGGGTGAAGTCCTTGTGCCAGAATTTCTGACGCTTGGTTGCGGATTCGGGAGTGTCGTTCATGCACGCGTCGATCTTCGCCATATCCCAGCCTTTGGGATAAAAGCCCTCGAGCAGCGAGCCTTTTTCAGTTGACATGAAATCCATAGTTTTTTCCTCCTGTGTATGTATAATGATATTTTATTCCGGAATTACGGGAGACGGGTGCCGGGAACTACCTTCGGCCACGCGTAGCACTTGGTGAAGCCTTCGGCGTATCCGACTCCGCACTGCAGACCGCGGTAGCGGGCGCAGGTCTTTACGAATTCCGCAAAGTCGATGTGGTCGTGGTCTCTCATCCATTTGAGCTGGCTCTCGTGGCACTCGAGCATCTGTATCTTGAGGTCGATGAAGTCTGTGATGTCGACGTATTCGGTCGGCATGAAGTTGACGCCCGCAAGAGTATCCATATAATAAATGGGAGTTACTTCGCAGGGATGACCCTTGGTAGCCGGATAGTGAGCGACGGAAGCCGCGAACGAAGCGTCGAAAACGAGCTTGGATACAGCGGTGTGGTCGGGCATATAGTCGTTGGGGTAGTGGGTGATGATGACGTCGGGCTGCTCCTCGCAGATGAGTTCGACCACAGCGTCGCGATGCTCTCTCTTGCCGTCGTAGACCACAAGATCGCCTATGTCGAGCGTTCTGACTTTGATCCCCGCCATCGATCCGGCTTTTTTAGCCTCGCCGATACGCATGGGTCCGAGCTCGTCGGGTTGGATTATCACGTGTCCGAGCTTGACGTACTTTGCCAGCGTTCCGGCGCATCCGATCTCGATGTCGTCGGGATGACATCCGATTGCCAATACTTTCATTTTGTTACATCTCCGTTTTTTGTGATTGTAAGACGGGCGTTCTCACGCCCTTTATACTTATTTATATATTACTACATACTCGAAAAACTGTCAAGAGGATTAAAAATAAAAATGAAAATAATGAAAAATATGGTCAAAAAGGCAATAAGAAAAATCGTCAAAACACTTGCTTTTTGTTTTTTGCTATGATATACTAAACTTACATAACGCTTGGTTTTTGTTAAATAACTGTCGTAACAAGCGTTATACCTCCGATCATCCTGTCGGAAAAAATCCGCTATCTATAAATAATGAAGAAAAAATACGCTTTCTGCGTTTTTCGGGGAATTGAAATATGGAATATATCGATTTGAGAGCTTATCTCAAAAAGCTCGGAAAAAACTGGCTGATCTTGTTGCTTTGCTGTCTTATCGGCGGAGTGGGCGCTTTCATATACTCGAAGTTTATGGTGACGCCTATGTACGCGTCTCAGATACAGATCAGCGTTTACGCGTCCGAGTGGGGAAATAATCCTGCGACCGAATCCGGTATTCAGGCGGCGGAAAAGATCATACAGACAGTAAAAGTCGTACTCAAAGACGATTATTCTATCGAAAAAATCGGAAACAAGATCAACGAGTTCCTTTCCGATCCTTCGCCTTCAGGCGTCGTTGCCGATCAGCAGGCGCAGGCAAAACTCCGTCAGAAGCTGTCTACGCTGACCAAAGGACAGCTCCGTAACGCGATCAGTC
>CACZZA010000024.1 GCA_902785485.1 uncultured Ruminococcus sp.
GACCACCGCAGGCGCAGGCAAGACCGTCAACATCAAATCCGTTACCGCTAATCCTAAGACCACCAATTCCGAAAACCTTGACAAGGCTCTCAGAGTTGCTGTCGTCATCGGCGGAAAAGCGTACATCTTCGCTCCTCTCAACGGAACCGCAAACTACTACGTCAACGCTTCCTCTACTGCTACGACCGTTCTTACCGGTGCGCAGCCTACCGCTCTGACTTCTCTTCCTGCTTCTACCGTAGACGGAACTCCTGTTGATGTTTACCTCTACTTCGAGGGCGAAGACACCAACCTGAAGACCACCAACGCTGTAAGCACTCTTGATGAGATCAGTGTTGAGGTCGTATTTGAGCTTGTTACCAACGCTAATGCTGTTACCGATAACGGCGTAGCTATTTCCTGATTATCAAGGTCGGATACAAACACAACTAAAGGAGCCTTCGGGCTCCTTTTTTGTTGTGAAACTATGATCGGTCCGTGTGCGCCGTCTTCGTTTCGAATGATAAAAAGATCCCGAAACAACTTTGTTGCCGTTTTTTTAACAAAAGTGCCGTAAATGCTCGTTTTTGGCTGATTTTTTTTATTTTGATATTGACAAATCATTTAATATTATTTATAATAATAATATGGGTTATAAAAGGTATTATTATGCCTTTTTAAGAACGTTATTTACTCATTATTCAGAAAGTTGAGAAGTATTCTATGAAAAACTCAAAAACAAAGAAAACGTTAAAAGTCATACTTAACATTCTTCTCTGGGTGTTTGTGGTTTTTGCCGTGTTTGTGACCGCGCTTGTCCTTGCCGCTCAAAACGACTCCAACGGACTTCCTTCTCTCGGCGGGAAGTGCCTGATCACTGTTGAGTCTCCTTCTATGAGTCCTACTTTCGACAAAGGGGATATGATCATAAGTCAGAAGCTGACGAGCGACGAAGAAAAACAGAGTCTTCAAGTCGGCGACGTCGTAACTTATCCTTTTAAGATCAACGGAGTCGATACGTTCAATACGCATAGGATAGTAGAGGTCATCAAAGACGAAAACGGCAACGTCGTTTCTTACATCACGCGCGGTGACAATAAAGAAACCAATACCGCCAACGATAAAGATCCCGTCCCCTACAGACTTGCCGTTGCTAAATGGAACGGTACGAAGTTTTCGAGCCTGGGAAGATTTTTGGGCTTCCTGCGCACCAGCACCGGATTTCTTGTTATCATCGTCATACCGCTTATCCTTTTCTTCGTATATGAACTTATCCACTTCATCTTTGCTCTCAATTCCGTAAGGAAGAAAGACAAAAAAGAGATCACTGCCGCGGACGAGGAAGAGATCAAGCGCCGCGCGATCGAAGAGTACTTAAAACAGCAGCAAGCCGAGGGCAATAAAGAAAACCTCGAAAAAAAAACTGACGAAATAGACGCGACCGTCAAAGACAAGGTCGAAGAGGTCAAGACCGAAACCGAAGACAAGGTCGAAGAAGTCAAGACCGGGGCTGAAGACAAGGTCGAAGAAGCCAAGACAGAAGTCGAAGAAAAAGTTGAAGAAATAAATTCGGAGACCGAAGAAGTAAAGACCGAAGCGGAAGCGAAAATTGAAGAGATCAGATCTGACGCTGAGGAGATCGCGACCGAGGTCGTGAACAACACCGCGACCGATCCCGAAACTAAGCCGGGAGAGTAAAGACAAATCATGAAAGCTGTGTCCTCCTGACAAGGCCGGAGAACTCCGACTCCAAAGGAGGACATTTTGTTAGCCTTCCGATCACGATCCGGAAGCAACTGAGCAACAAATAACAGAACACCCGTTAAGGAGTAACAATGGACGCATATCTTGATTGGTTTTACGCATTTGCGACAAAAATGTTCAAGGGTATCTGGGACGCTATTTCCCATCTGTTTTTGGGAATAGTTCAGATATTCGATTTTCCGGGATACATCGACCTTTTGTCCCAGTATAAAAACGAATTCGGCGTTGTTGGCTGGATCCTCTGCATACTCAGCTTTGTAGTCGTATATGCGGTTTGGGCGATACTTATTTTCATGGTCGTTCTTCTGGTAAGAAAATACATCCGTCACAGACGGACTCTCGTCGGCAACGAAGACCTGCTCGAAGAGATCGCGGATCTTCACCGTGACGTTTTGAGACTCACAAAGGAAAGAGAACGCATTATGGCTCTTAAGGTCGGCGCAAACGGTCTTACGATGGATGATGTAAACAGAATTTTCGCCGAGCAGGACGACCTTGCGGCGGCGGCGCTCGCGGCGCAGAACGAAGCGGCAAAACAACAGGCGGCTGCGGGGACGGATACCGCAGTCACCGCGGAAACCACGACCGCTCCGGGAGACGTGCAGCCGGCCACCAATCTTTCCACAAAACGTTTCTTCCGTCTTTCCGGAGTCGACGACAAATACGAATACTACCGCGCTCCGGAATATGACAACAGCATGGATCTCAAGACTCTGTGCGACGACATCCGCAATTTCGCGTGCTCGAGAATGCGTCTGTACTATGAGATCAAGACCATCCGCCTTATGTTCGCGGGACTTGCTTCCACAAAGCTCATACTTCTCCAGGGTATATCCGGAACAGGTAAGACCTCTCTTCCTTATATGATGGGCAAATACTTCCAGAACGACGCTACCATCGCTTCCGTTCAGCCGTCGTGGCGTGACAGAAACGAGCTGTTCGGTTATTTCAACGAGTTCACCAAGAAATTCAACGAGACCGAAGTTCTGAAGCGTATCTACGAAGCGTCCTACAACGACGACATCAACATCATCGTCCTCGACGAGATGAATATAGCGCGTGTCGAGTATTATTTTGCTGAGATGCTTTCGATCCTCGAAATGCCCGACCCGAGCGAATGGAACATTGAACTTGTCCCCTCCGCGTGGGATTCCGACCCGATAAAGCTCGATGAAGGCAAGCTCCGCATCCCGCAGAACGTATGGTATATCGGTACCGCCAACAACGACGACTCGACGTTCGCAGTCTCCGATAAGGTCTACGACCGCGCTCTCGTCATCAACCTCGATAAAAAGGGTATCCCGTTCGACGCGCCCGCGACCGCCGCTAAGCACATCAGTTATTCTCACGTCGATTCGCTGTATCAGCAGGCTGTCAAGGATCACCCCGTCAGCGAGAAAACGCTTGAAAACGTACAGAAGCTCGACCTTTACGTTATCGACCACTTCCGCGTGGCTTTCGGTAACCGTATAGTCAAGCAGCTCAATATATTCGTTCCGGTCTACGTCGCGTGCGGCGGCACCGAGCTCGACGGACTTGACTATCTGCTCGCTACGAAGGTGTTCAGAAAGTTCGAGTCGCTAAACCTCGGTCTCATCAGGGACGAGATACGCGGACTTATCACGTTTATGGATAAGCTCTTCGGAAAGAACATGATGGAGGAGTGCTACGCATATCTCGAAAGACTCCAGAAGATGTTCTGATAGGATCCAAACGCTGAAACGAAAGGAGATGCGGGAATATGGCAGAGTACGACTCCGAGGAATACCGCCTTGTATCGGGAAAAGAAGCGGGAACAGCCGTGTCTCCTACTTCGATAGACGAAAAAGAAGATACTATAGAAGGAGCGCGAAGATCGGGTCTTGATGACAGTATGGTCATCGTAAACCCGATTGCTCAGAAGCACGGATACGACTATCCGAACGCCAACGTCAAACTCACCGAGGAAGACCTCGCTGATCTTTCCGAACACGAAAAAGAAGCGTTCGAACGCATTACCAAACGCGAAGAAAGAGAAAAAACCGAGTCTGACGACGAGGAATACGTTGAGATCAACCGCAAGAGCGAAAAATATTACGAGACGCTTAAAGAGGAGTTCGACGTTTTCCCGGCGACGCTTTCGGCGTTCGACGACGGCGATTTCACCCTCGAACTTAAAAAGCGTTATATGCTCAAAGCCATCGACGAAAAATGGATCGTCGAGGTCGAGAAAAGACTTACCGCGCTCGATACGATCATCCGTTCGCCTACCAAGTTTATCGAGCAGAACGAACAGGTGCTTCCGATAGAACTTTCAAAGAGGATCTCTCCGCGAAGTCTTCAGCATCTCGGTCAGCATACCAATCTCATAAGCAAGATCGAAGGCGACGAGATCACCCCGTCCAAGATACTCAACGTTTTCAACGACGAGACGATGCTGACTTACGAAAACAAGTTCATAAACACGCTTGTAAACCGGCTTTACGTTTTCATCGCAAAACGCTATCAGGCGGCGGTGAAGAGCGGACGCGACGAGAAAGCGACCATGCTCGATTTCGGAGGCAGGTTCCGCAACGGCAAGGTCCGCGGAAAGGTCAATTTTTCCGTCGAGATCGCCGAGGAGCCGGAGGATAACGTACAGCTCAAAAACTATTATTTCACCACCGACCTCTGGCACAGGGTCGAGAAACTGTACAAGATAGTACAGAACTATATGGCGTCAGACTTCGTGACGTCGATGGGCAAGGCGTTCATCCGCCCGCCGGTAATGCGTACCAACGCCATCCTGCGAAACAAGAATATGCGCCAGTGCCTTGAACTTTGGGAGTTCATAGAGGGGTATGAAAACCTCGGCTACGAAATGCTTATACAGGAGACCGCCGAGGACATCAACGACAAGTACAAAAAAACGCTTTATAACGACGCGGTCCTGCAATTTTTACTGTTCAGATACAACGTCAAAAACGACTTCAACGACGAGGAAACGCTTTCACAGGCGACGACCGATTTGCCGCTTGCCCCAAAGCTCATCAGCGCCATTAAGCCTTTTGACGCCGACGATTTCAACGTTTTCGATCCGGTTTCTCAGAAGACCGTCACGGTCAACTCAAACGCTCCGCAAGAAGAAACGAACGCCTCCGAGCGTGAGATCGAGCAGGCCATTGACCTTGTTTTGACGGTATCCGAGCTCTACGACGGCTGTCTTGCCGAAGAAAAAGAAAGAATACGTATCGAGGAAGAACGCCGCCGCGCCGAGGAAGAGAAAAAACGCCTCGAAGAGGAGCGCCGCCGCCGCGAGGAAGAGGAAAGACGGCTCGAAGAGGAGCGTCGCCGCCTCGAGGAAGAAAAACGGCTCGAAGAGGAGCGCGTCCGCAAGGAACTGGAAGAGGCGGAGCGCGCGCGACTTGCAAAAGAGAAAGAAGAGGCCGAGAAGGCCGCCGCCGAAGCGAAACGTCTCGAAGACGAGGCGAAAGCCGCGGAGGAAGCGCGTATTGAAGCCGAAAAGAAAGCGGAAGAAGAGAAAGCCGCCGCCGAAGAAGCGGAGCGTCTCGCCCGCCGCGAAAGAAATAAGAAGGTCTCGAGAAAGAAGAAAAAGAAGATCCGTACCGCCGCATCGAAAAAAGCGGCAAAAGAGGGCGTCAAGCTCTCCAAGACCTTCGATATAGACGAATACACGAGGTATCTCGAAAGTGAAAACAAAGAAGAAGACAGCGACGAGAATAATTAACGTCCTGCTGACCGTCATACTGATAGCGGTGCTTGCTCTTACCGCTTTCGTTATGATAGGTCGCATGACTGACAAACCGATCTTCATATTCGGAAAGACGGCGGTCTGGGTCGTCACTCCCAGTATGGAACCCGAGATCCCCGAAAGATCGTTTATTCTCATTGAAAAGGTCGAAGCATCCGAAGTAAAGGTTGACGACGTCATCATGTTCCGTTCGAGCGACCCCGATCTCAAGGGCGGATTCAACACCCACCGTGTGATCGAAGTCAAAGAGAACGAGTTTATCACCAAGGGCGATCACAATATGGTCGAGGATATTTATCCCGCTCTCAAATCGAACGTCGTCGGTCGGTACGTCCGGGTCCTTCCCGTTCTAAGCGCGCTGATGCGGTTCTTCAGCACTCCTTTCGGAATGGTCGCTTTGGCGATACTTCTTCTCGGTCTGTTCGCCGCCATGTTCGTACCGGATCTCGTTCGTAAGAACAGGGAAAAAACCGCTAAGGAAAACGAAATATACGAGCAGGAAAAGCAAAAACTCATCGACGAAGAAATAGAAAGATTAAAGAAAGAAAACGGCAGCAAAGAAGACAAATGACTTTGATCTCGGCAAAATGAAAAAGGAGGGCGGAGAATGAACAGATTTGTACGAAAACATCTGAAAGAAATATTCGTGACAGTGGCTTCTGTCCTCTCGGTCATCCTTATATCGTGCGCTTTGATACTTATCGACAACTTTTCCGACGGTCTGTACAAACAGGCGGTCGACGCGGTCGATCACCATTCGGAAGAATATCAGACTCTGTTCGATAAGCAGATCGATTACTATACCGCAAAGGCTCAGGAAATAGCCGATACGATCCCGGGGCAGAGACTTGAGCTTTCGTCTTACATTCTTGATCTGAAGGAAGATCCCGCAAACAATATAGTCGCTTTTATGCGTATATATATGAACGGAAGCGGGTACGACGCAGAGCTCGGAACTCCTGTCAGCATCAGTTTGGAGCCCGAGGAGCTTCAAGGTTACATTCGATCCAACAGATTCGGAGTGACCGGACTGTTCAACGACCCGATCAACTATTCCCGCGTGTTCGGAGTGCATATTCCGGTAAACCGCGGAGAGATACAGTCGATATGCGTGTTCTTCCAGAACGAGGCGCTTTTTGCGACTCTCGAGGATTCGTATAAGCGGTTTGAGTCGGAGACTCCGGCTGACTACCTTTACGTCTGCGCGTATCCCGACGAAGTGGTCTCGATACTTGACGCCGGAGACTCACTTCTCGGAAACAAAGAAATAACCGTTCACGACAAATTTATGACTTATCTTCGCAGTCTTACGGATAAGTCCACTGTCGACCTTATCGAACAGGGTATCAGCAACGGCGGCGTCACTCACGAGGTGCTGATCAACGGCACAAGGTATGTTCTTACCGTCAAGCCGAGCAAACTCGCCGGTGAAGAGCTTTACGTCATAGGAATTTACAATTCTTACAACGTGTATGCCGAAGGACATGAGCTTGCCGCGGTGCTCGGAGCCATCATAGTCGTAGTCGTCGTCATCATAATCGCTCTAGCGGTATATATCCTGCTCGTGCGTTTCAAGCTTGCAAAACAGGTCGATACGTACGACCTCGAAGACCCGATCTACGGGTGCCCGAACTTCCGTTATTATTCCGATAAGGCGGTTGAGATCCTCGAACGGAACAGAGCGACGAAATACGCCGTCATTTATACTGAGATCGCCCACTTCAGCTACATAGACGAGACCTTCGGAAGCAGTGTTTCCGATGAAGCGCTCAAGTTCCTTATAAAGGTCTACGAAAAGGCGTTGAAGGAGGAAGAGGTATTCGGAAGGATCAACGACGACCACTTTGCGTTGTTGTTCCATTACGGCAGTGACGAGGAGCTTATGAACAGGCTCAACACCATCACGTCACTTGCATATCATTGTCCCGCGCTGAAGAAATACAACTTCTATCTCAGACTCAGCATAGGCGTTTGCCCGGTCAATCGCGACGAGACAAACTGGTCTATGCAAAAGTTCCTCGACCGCGCCATCATCGCAAGACGAACCAATCTTACCGACAGCTCGAAGAACGTTCATGTTTACAGCGAAAAGGTACACGAATCGTTTATGCTCGAGGCGGAGATCGAGTCCAAGATGGAAGCCGCGCTCCGCAACAACGAGTTCAAGATGTTCTATCAGCCGAAGTACAACATCGAGCGCAACCGTCCCGACGGATGCGAGGCGCTTGTCCGTTGGTACGACGCCGAGAACAACCGTTTCCGTCCGCCGTCTGAGTTTCTTCCTCTGTTTGAAACGAACGGATTTATCGCCGAACTTGATAAGTACGTTATGAACGAGGTCTGCAAGTTTATTGCGGAGTCGCTCTCGCGCGGCTACCGAATGATCCCTGTTTCGGTCAACGTTTCACGTGTCACGGCGAGCAAAGAGGGATTTCTTGAATACTACGTCGCGGCAAAGAAGAAGTACGGTATCCGTGACAGGTTTCTGACGATCGAGTTTACCGAGTCGTTCGCTTACGAAAATTACGACGTCATCAGCAACATCGTCAACAAGTTCCACGCGACCGGATTTGAGTGTTCTATCGACGACTTCGGTTCGGGTTTCTCGTCCTACAACATTCTTAAAGAGCTTCCGATGGACGAGATCAAGCTCGACAGGTTCTTTATCAAGCCGGGTATCTCGCGCGAACGCGACGACAACCTGCTCAAATCGATCATAAGCCTTGCCAAGACGCTGAATATGAAGGTCACGCAGGAAGGCGTCGAGACCGTCGAAGACCTTAAGAGACTTAAAGAATTCGGGTGCGACGTTGTCCAGGGGTATATTTACGCAAAACCGATGGCGGCTACCGACTTTCTTGAGTTCATTCGCTCCGGCGGTTCGCTTCACATCGTATAAAACAATATCCGCCGTGCGTTTTACGCCCGGCGGATCGTTTTGTCATACTGTAAGAAAGCCGTTTGATCTGACGTCAAACGGCTGTTTTCGTATTATTTATGTTTTCCGGATAAGTACTTTTCGGCGTTTTTCGGCGTCAGAGCCTCGCTCTCGACGTTTATCCCGCGGTTCTTTATCGGGGTAGAGAATACGATCGTTGTCTGAGTGTTGCCGAATCTCTGAAGCTCCCCTACGAAAATATCAAGCTCAAACGTAGTGGGGAAGGCGACTTTTACCAGCATACTGTAATCTCCGGTGATGCTGTTACATTCTATAACGTTGGGGCAGTTTGTGATAAAGCTGTAAAACTCGAGTTTTTTGATCGCGTCCATCGCGATATTGATAAACGCGGTTATATGACAACCGAGCTTTGTGGGATCAAGTTCCGCGTGGTATCCCATAATAACTCCGTCGTTTTCGAGTTGGCGGATACGCGCGGATACGGCGGGAGAGGAAAGAAAAACCTTTTCCGCAAGTACTTTCAGAGGAGTGCGCGCGTTTTGCTGGAGCATTGAAATAATTTGTTTGTCGATGTTATCCATATTATCCCCCGGAATTCAGTGTTTCTTTACAATGCTATTATAAATGAAAATGTTTAAGAAATCAAGAGGTTTACTTAATTTTCTTAGCAAAAGCGCCGATTTTTTTAATTATTTTACGATCTAACCGTTTTTCTCCACTTTTTGAGCGGTTTTGGGTCAGTAGAGCGCTATTTTCAGAGGATAATACGCTTTTTCCGTATCGGTTTCGGTGTTATTCGCGGTTATTCGGTTGATAAAACCTCCGTTTTCGACAAAAACGTCGGTGCCGGAAGTAAACAAATCACTTCTCATCCAATCCTTTGCGGATGCGATGAAAACGACGTCCGAGCCGGAAAGACCGGAACAGATCACACCGAACGACTCTTTGTCCTTGAACGCTTTTCCGTTCATAAGTGAAAATGTTTTTTCTCTTATTGTAACGTCGTAACGGAACAGTGTTCCGGAATACTCGGGATATGTGCCGACCGTCGATATGCCTGATAACTCTATCTTGTCTCCCGGGGTGAATTCAATGAGATGCGTTCCGCATTTATCGCAGGTATTGCGAAGATCGGAAGGGGCGGGGTACGGATACCATATTTTGTCGATGAAACGGGAACACGCCATCGATCGCAGAGAGGATGAAACGGCGTCAGACGGTTCAATAACAACGATCCCGTCGGTTTTGACGAGCGCTCCGCACTTTTCAGCGTTGTAAATATCTTGTTTTTCCGAAGAACTGACACGTCCTCCGAGTATGGCGAAAGCTCTGTTCTCGGCGCGGAAATATACATCGCGTTTGCCGTTTTTCAAAACGGTCAATTCGCTCTCTGTTTTGTATAAAGCGTTCATGATCGCCGCTCCTGCGGCAAAGAGCAGTATAGCTGAAAGTATGACCGCAAAATAACCGCGTAACTTTTTTACGGAGAAGAAGCGCAATACGAACAGCGCCAGTATCATACAACCGATCAAAAACGGAACGAAGGGATAATTCAGCGAGACGAGTCTGCATTTATCCGAAAGCGACGCTGAAAAGGAGAGCATCGCTTTTGCGGTGTAATAGGGAATTGCCGCAAAGGCTTCCGGGATAAACGGGAATAAAGATAAAGGAAGCAACAGAAATGAAGTCAGGAGCAGCAACGCCGCGAGCGGCGAAACGATCAGGTTTCCGATCGGCGCGAGGTATGAGACCTCTCCGAAAAACACGAACACCGGAAGGATCGAGTATGCGACCGCGGACAGGGTGAATAACAGACTTTCGACGAGCGCAGAAACAAACGACGAAACGGCTCGCACTATCAAGTTTCTTTTCTTTATATGCTCCTTGTAAAACGCTTTCAGCTTGTCGGAAGCGGGTACGCCGAGCGACAGGATGCCGAGAGTCGACAAAAACGAAAGGATCAAGCCTATATCGAGAACAGAGCCGGGAGATATGATGCAGATGAGAGTGACGGAGAAGAGAAGGGTGGTCAGGTCGTCCGATCTGCGCGAAAGCAGGAAGCTCAGATAATACAGCGCGAGCATTACGGAGGAGCGCAATACCGACGAAGACGCGCCGGTTATCAGTACGTAGACCGCGAGGAACGAAGATATGACAGCTATGCGCGTTTTCTTTCCCGCGCCGGCTTTACGCAGAAGCTTTTCGAGAACGAACGTCAGGACCGAAAGATGCATACCGCTGAGCGCGAGTACGTGACTCAGTCCCACGTTTGAAAAATTACGTACAGAGACCCTTTCGAGCGAGGCTTTGTTGCCGAGCAGCATGGCGTCCGTGAGCCTGCCTTCTTCGCCGGGAATATACTCCCTGAGCCTTTCCGAAAGAAAAGAATTTATGTGCGCCGCGTAGGAAAAAACGCCGTCCGGAGGCGAGATGAATACCGGCATTTCCGTCAACGAGCCGGCGTAAACGTATATCCCGTCGGAAATACGGCTGAAACGGGAGCTTGCCGTATCCCCGTCTCCTGAATACAGCTCGAGAACGGCGGTGTCGGAGTAGCTCCCCTCGTTTGTAAGAAGAGCGTTGACGTGATATTCCGCCTTGACGCTGCATTCTTTTCCGTCGATGGAGGTGATGCTTATTTCTGCCGCGCTCCCGTAATCACGTGAGTAAATGATCTTATCGGTCGTAAATCTGATCTCGCAGTTTTTGCCGTTAAGTGCTTTTGCGGTTTCCGACGGAACGGAATATGAAAAATACGCAGAGATCATCGAGATCGCAAGCGGAAAGATCAGACAGAGCGCGATCTCCTTCTTGAATTTACCGAGCGATAACGCTCCAAACAGCAAAAGACCCGCTGCAGAGACCTTGAAAAAGATCCCGGAGATCGGGTCTGTGATCGCAAATACGAGTAAAGACGCCAAATAGACAGAACACGCCGTAAACAGAGGCTTGGTGTCAAGATGGCGTTTCAACGCATCGCTGAGCTTTTTCAAAACGTCAACCGACGACTTTGACGAGGGAGTCGAGCGCGTCTACGACAAGATCGCTGTCCGCGTTGGAGAGGAACGAGAAGATCACGTAGTTGCCCTTGCCGACTGCGAGAGCGTTTTCTATTTTAACGGTGTCGGCCGGGTCGTACTCGGTCATCCAGGTATCTTTGACTTTATCGACAAATCCGTTGACCGAGGCGAGGAGCATATTCGCTTCGTTCTCGTCTTTTGCTTTAAGGATGCCGTACTGATCGATAGATGAGGCGGAGTAGAATATCTTGAAAGAATCTACGCAGGTGAAGTCGATGTCGCTGTAAATCATCGTGACGTATTCCGGATCCGCTTCGATAAGATCTACCGAAAGCTCGTTATTGATCTTTTCGGACAGCTCTTCGACGGTGATCGTATTATCGTATTCGACGTACGTTCCCGCCGCGGGCTCGGTCTTGCCGCACGAGATGAGGACGGCGGCGAGTAAAAATGTCAATAAGGTGAAGAAAAGTGTTTTTTTCATAATAGGTACCTCTCAGTGTTTATTCAAGGTTCGGTAACTTTTTCCGTAACGGTTATCTCCGGGGGATCTCCGTTTTCGGAAGGCGGTTCGTTTTCTTTCTGGTCCGATTCGGGAGATGCTTCGGTTTCGCTTTCGCTTTCGGTCACGGTCTCCGTCTCGGTTTCGGGCGTTGTCTCGGGTACTGTTTCGGGAGAAGTCTCGGGAAGCGTTTCGGGGACGGTTTCCGGTTTTGTTTCCGGTTCGGTCTCCGGGAATGTCTCTTCGGCTTTCTCTTCCTCGGTCTCCTCGAACGGCTCCTCTATCGGTTCGTCCGGCTCCGGATCAGTTTCGGGAAGCGTTTCTTCGGGTTCTTCTATCGGATTTGTTCCTTTGAGCGCGTGAGTGCGGAAATACTCGGCGAGCAACTTATATCCCTCTTTGTTCGGGTGGAGTCCGTCTCCGTTCTGGTAATCCTTGTCGAGAAATCCGTTTGAGTCAAGCAAGACGGAGTAGGAGTCGAGAAACTTGCAGTTGTATTTTTCGGCGATCGCGAGGATCCACCTGTTGCCCTCTTGGATCTTGTCGTTGTTGATGAATCTCATATTTTCATAGAAATCCGATACGGGATACATTGAATTGAGGATTATATGCGTTCCGGGACTGACCTCTCTTATTTGTTCGATCAGCGTGCGCAGGGAATAATCAAACTGTTTTTCGTTCAGCGCCGCGATCCCGTTGATGCCGAGCGAGATCATGATTATCTCCGGCTGTCTGAGCTTGGCGGCTTCCTGAATGGTCATCTCCTCGCCTGTCTCGTAAACGATCTTCGCTTTAGTGGCGGCTGAGATATACAGCGTTCCGTTTGCGGGGACCCACACCTGTCTGCCCGGGATCACCTTGTAATATTTGAGTCCGTAGGTTCTTGAGTCTCCTATAAAGATGATCTTTGACAGGTATTCTTCGCCCATGTCGTCTGTCTTTGGCAGGACCGTGGCTTCTTCATCGTATTCG
The DNA here is from genome assembly GCA_902785485.1 of uncultured Ruminococcus sp. Taxonomy (GTDB): domain Bacteria; phylum Bacillota; class Clostridia; order Oscillospirales; family CAG-272; genus RUG13077. Next base: position 12,867 of record CACZZA010000024.1, read on the forward strand.
GGGATCTCGTCTCCGGAAGAGGGATACGTCTCCGGAGGAATGAACGTGATCTCCCCTTCGTCGGACGTGTCGTCCGGAGATTCTGTTTCGTCGTGGAATATCTCGTCGAGCGGATTTTTTGTTTCCGGGGACGTTTCCTCTTCGGTCTCAGTCGGCTCGATAACGACGGGACGGTCATCCGTTGAGCCGGAACTGCTCCCGAAAGCGGGAAATAGCGCCGCTATCGAAACTGCAAGAGCGCAGAAAGCTATAAACATCAATACTGTCTTTAACCCGCTTTTTCCGAGAAACCCCGACAGATAAGCGGATATATTTTCAAACTTCGATCTCATTGTTGTTCCTCTTTTAAGTGTTCAATTTTCAGTATAGCATACGCCTCGACTTTTTTCAACAAATTTTTCAATAAATAATAAAATTTAATAATTTATGTTTGTCGCGTTGTCGCGCTCTTCTGAGGCGCGCGAACAAAAACCACTCCCCGCCCGGTTTGCGCGGAGAGTGGTTATGGATCGGTATTATAGGCTTGCGTTACTTAAATATCCGCCTTTTCAGCCTTCCGAGAAAGATCCTCGTTCTTTTGAAAAAACGTCTGACGGGGAGACGGACCGGGAGAGTCGCAACGTAAAAACGGTAAAAAGCATCGGTTTTGACGTCATACTGCTTGTCACCGCGGTAAAAAGCCGTCATTACGCCCAACATATCGCTCCTTGTGACGTCTGTCTCTTTATTAAGGCAGTTGTCTCCGCGAATGATATAATTCCCTTTTTTGACCGATATTATCCTGTGTAATATCAGCTCGTTACCTCGCGAGTACAGTACGACGTCGTTTTTTACCGGGTCCCTTTCAAGACGCGAAACGACGACAGAGTCCCTGCCCATGCGAAGAAGAGGAAGCATGCTGACTCCGACCGGATAATTGACGATAAATCCCACCCGGTCTATGACTTCGCGTACGTTTTCCGAAGTCCGGTCGCTCATTCTTCGAGGAGTCCTCCTTCTCTCAGTTTGGAAACAAAATCGGAAACGGACTTTTCGGCGGTCGGTCTGTCGACCTCGTATTCTTCGAGCAGTTTTGTAACGATGTCTTCTTCAGTGGTCTCAACAGACAACTTGTCGAGGATGAATGCTCCGACCTCGTTGAGCTTTATCATGCCGTTGAATCTTTCCTTTTCCATACCCGGAGTGAGAGCTACGAGCGAGCCGGCGACGTTTTTTGTGATGAATTTGTATTTCAGTTTCATGATTTTGTCCTTCCTTGAGATCATTTTTGAGATCTTCCGTAAACCGGAGAATAATCCTCTTCGTCCGTCTTTTTCTTCTTTCTTGCCGATTTTATAAAGAAAGCTATCGCGGCGGTAACGATATACAGAAGAGTGAAAACGACGATAAGCATCAGCGTGAACTCGCCGTTTCTGTTGTTTCCCGGGATCACGACGAACAGCAACACGAAAGACGACGCGGTGACTGCGTAATGGATGAGCAGCTTGAGTACCGTATTCAGCGATTCGACTTCAAAAACGAGAAGTCCGAGGGAAAACAGGAATGAGAACGCCAAAGTGAGCAGCGCGGTGCCGAAATTCATGGTCATCCTGTCGTTGATGATAAGGGCGCCGACGCTGTAAAACAGTATCAGTGTTACGGTGAAGGTCTTGCAGGTGTTGTTCAGCAGTCTTGCCCCGTATTTTTTGAAAAAGCTCGGTTTCATTTCATTTTACCGTGTCGAACGTGATGACAAAGGAGTTCGTAACGCTCTCTCCGGGAGCGAGACGTTTCTGAGTGCCGTTCGCTTCGTTCGCCTTGTGTCCGGAGTTCGTGGCTGTCATAGGCTCGAGTCCGCAGACGTATGTTCCCGCCTGGCACGCCTTCCATTCGAGAAAATGATCGAGGACCGGGGAATCGAACTTGATACGAAGACTTGTGTTTATGTCGCTGTTGTCGATCCCTACTTCTTTCTTTTCGAGGTCGTGTTCAAAGAGCATTTCCTCAAATACCGGCTCCGGTTTAGTAAAGGTGTTCCAGCTGTCGGGATACCGTTTTGCGTGATCCGTTCCCGGTACGGCTTTTTTAGTCGGGATGACGATCTTCGCGTTTTCACTGAGCAGAGGATAACCCATATTGAAGTGATAGAGCATCGAAAGGTGGCTTTCCGTGTAACCCTCGTTTTTCACTTCGTCGGTGAACCTGATCTCATCCTTGCCGTATTCCATCTCGAGCGTGCGTTTGAGAGTGAAGTTGTAACCGAAGATCATGCTTTCGCGCATCAAGGCGTGGATGCGGACCTTTTTGCCGTCTTCGGAAAACTCTATCCCGTAGTTTTCGGCGGGAGTGTGTCCTATCCTTCCGTGGAAGGTGTAGGTCTGATCGTCCGGGTCGCCGACTCCGTAATTCTTGAGTCCGCAGGTAGTGAGAAATCCCGCCGCGAACGAACGCAGAAAGGCGATGCCGTGTTCGTTGTAGTACTGCGGAGCGACCACTCCGTTCGCAGTATGGTAAGCCATATTGTGATTGTTGAAACGCACAGTGTAAACGTCGAGACATCTGTCGGGGAGCAGGGTAACGGAAAGACCTTTTCCGTTCCAAATGTCCACGGCGCGCGTTCCCTTCGCTTTTCCCGAGGCGAAAGTGTATTCTCTGACGTCAAACAGCTGGACGTCGTTGCCGATATATTCGTTTCTCATGATGACCTCCGGTTTTGTTTATTCAATAATATATTACCACTCGTCCGCGCATAATTCAAGGTCATTTTACAAAAATATGCCGAAAAGGCGCTGTTTTTATCCCGAAATGAATAAAAATCCGCCTAATATATATTATATTATTTTATTCTGTTGACTTTTTTTCATATATTTGGTATAATATCCAAATGAATGACAAATCGCCTAACTTTTATCGGGAGAATTGAGAAAATGGCTAAAATGACAAGAAGACAAGCGAGAGAAGCGGCGTTCGCGCTCGTGTACGAGAGTTCCTTCCACAGAGAGCGCGAAGATTATGAACTGATCCTCGCTGAGGCGGAAGAATATTCCGAGCTTGCGGGGGACGGTTTTACGAAGTCGCTTTACCTCGGGACAATGGAGAAAATGCCTGAACTCGACGGATATATTTCCAAATATTCAACGAGCTGGAAGCTCGAACGCGTGAGCAGAGTGTGCGGAGCGGTCCTGCGTCTTGCTATTTACGAAATGATCTTTGCCCCGGAAAAAACTCCGTATCGCGTCGTAATAAACGAGGCGGTCGAGCTTTCCAAGAAATACGACGACGAAAAAGCGCCGGCGTTCGTGAACGGAATACTCAACAAGATCGCCGACGACGAAGGGTTGAAGGGCTGATGGCTTACTACCTCGGTATCGACACCAGCGCGTACACTACTTCCGTAGCCGTCTGCCGGGACGGAGAGATCGTCGCAAACGTTAAACGCCTGCTCGACGTTCCGCAGGGCGAGCGGGGATTGCGTCAGTCGGACGCGCTTTTTGCTCATATAAACGCCCTTCCGGAAGTGACTGAAAGCGTCGGACCGCACGAATACAAAGCGATAGGCGTTTCGGCGTTCCCGCGGGACGAAAAAGGCTCGTATATGCCTGTGTTCAAAGCGGGGGAGACTGTCGCTCTTTCTATGGGAAATCTGCTCGGGATACCGGTCCACAGGTTTTCTCACCAGAAGGGGCACGTTATGGCGGCGCTGTATTCCGCCGGGAAGACCGAGCTTGTAAACGGACGTTTCAACGCTTTTCACGTCAGCGGAGGCACGACGGAGATACTGTTGTGCGATAAGATGAACGTAAGCCTCGCAGGAGGGACGAACGATCTCAACGCGGGTCAGGCGATAGACCGCGTGGGAGTACGTCTCGGACTGCCTTTTCCGAGCGGGAAATACCTCGAAGAGCTTGCCGCCTGCGGACACAGTCCGGTGAAGCCGAAGATCTCCGTTTCCGGGATCCGGTGCAATCTTTCGGGACTCGAAAACCTTGCTTATAAACTGCTTTCGGACGGCTCTCCGAAAGAAGACGTCGCCGCATTCACGCTTGATTTTATCGCGTCGACGCTTGAAAAACTGACCGAAAATCTGCGTAAAGAATACGATCTGCCGGTGATCTACGCCGGAGGAGTCATGTCCGACTCGATAATAAAGGAACGCCTTTCGCGTTTTGACGATACGTATTTCGCGTCGCCCGAGTTTTCAAGCGACAACGCCTGCGGCGCGGCTCTGCTCGCGTATTACGAGGAGGAGGGATACTTTGCAGGATAAAGACGGACGCAACGTCCTCACAATAAAAGAACTGAACGAACTGTGCAAAAACGTGCTTGAAGCGACGCCGCTTTTGCGGAGGGTGTACGTCAAGGGCGAGATCTCCAACTTCAACGATCACCGTCCCACCAACGCGTATTATTTTTCGCTCAAGGAACCCGGCGCCAAGCTCGAGTGCGTGGCTTACGGCTTTGCGCGGAACAACATTAAATTCAAACCCGAAAACGGAATGAAGGTCGTCGCATACGGAAAGATCTCTCTGTTCGTACGCGACGGTCGCTATCAGCTCTACGTCGACGGTATGGAGCCGGAAGGTCTCGGATCTTTGCAGATTGCTTACGAACAGCTTTACAACAAGCTGAAAGCTGAGGGTCTGTTCGACGAGAGCAATCACAAACCGTTGCCGAAATATCCGGAAACGATAGGGGTCGTGACGTCGCCGACCGGCGCTGCGATAAAAGACATACTCGACGTACTCGGAAGAAGATTTCCGTACTCAAAGGTGCTTATCTACCCTTCGCTCGTTCAGGGAGACGCCGCCCCCGAAACGCTGATACGGGGACTGAGGTATTTCAACGAAACAAACTCCTGCAACGTTATAATAATCGGGCGAGGCGGAGGCTCTTACGAGGACCTTTGGGCGTTCAACGACGAAAAACTCGCGCGCGAGATCTTTTACTCGCATATTCCCGTCATTTCCGCCGTCGGTCACGAACGCGACTGGACGATAGCCGATTACGTGGCGGACAAGCGCGCGCCGACACCGTCCGCGGCGGCTGAGATCGCGGTACCGGATACCCCGGTATTGAAGAGACAGCTCTCAAACGTTCCGGTCAGAATGGAAGCCGTTTTGAGTATGGCGGTCAAAAATCTGAGGAGAAGGGTAAAAGACCTTTCTTCCAGAGGGGTCCTGTCTTCGCCGATGTACGTCGTAGAGGACAGGAGAAAGACGCTTGCAAATCTTTCGTCAGGTCTTTCGCACTCGATAGATATGATCTACGCTGACAGAAAGAACGCTTTTACCAACGTTTCGTCAGCGCTGCCAAGATAGAAGATGTTCTTATCCCTTGTCTTCACAAAATCATTGTGCCATTTTTCATGCGTTTTATATCCGTTCTCACTAAGCTGATACTGCTTCCGGAACATCACTTTTGAGCCATAGCACATGCTGTATATTTTGTTATCAATCTGGTACTCCAGCTTCTCTTTGTGCTGCCTTAGCCTGTTCAGCTTGTTCTTCTGCCAGTACAGACTCTTCTTCAGACCGCGGTACTTCTTAAGCTCCTTCTCCGTGAGCCGGTTTGCAGCGGCTTTGGGCTTCAGCGCGTCCAGTTTCCCTTTGATCCCTGCAATCTTTTCTTCCTTAACGCCGATCCTGATGTCAGTCTGTTTCAGCTCTGTTTTCTTGAGTTCCATCAGTGCCTTCATCCGCCCCTGCACATCGGAGCGAATGGAATTGACCGTCCGTTTCAGCAGACCGTGCTTACGGCAGATATGGCTGACGTAGCAGCTCACCTTCGGGAACTGCTCCGCAAAGCCGGGTGATGTCATATCATACCATACCTCGCGCGTTATGGCAGAATATTCCGTTACGTACGTATTCAGGTATTCTGTGATCCCTGTATTATTCGGGATCCTCGTTTCGATCGTATATATTCTCGATGGCACCGCATCACCTTCTTCCCTACCGTATCCGCTTCCGCCACGGACGACTCTTTTAATCCTTCTTCTTCCTCCTGACTGTTACGGGGCGATGTAAACTCTTCAGAAACTTTGTCTTTGCTGATACTGCTTTCCGAGAATTCCATATGTGCCCATACCTCTCTGTATCAAATCGCTCTACGCCAGTGCACGCACCACACCCTGCTACTTTATCGACTGGCGGCCTAGCTCAGTCGATCAGCAGACCGGGATACCGTTCACGCGTGGTTTTCCATTCAATTCCGTAACGCTCATTGAGCACCCTCTTCTTTACATTGTCATACTCATGTACAAAACCGAGGTATCCGCCTTCGCCGACATCCGCCCTGACAAGCCTCTCCATCTCCGGCTCGACCGCAAGATACTCATCCGTATATTCCACGGGATCCTTTCTAGCAAGTCCGGTCTTAAAGTATTCCTCCCGTTCCTCCGAAAACGTCCAGCCTCGCTCTATAAGGCTGTAACAATCTTTCAGCCCGATCCAGAATCTCAGATCCCGCTCCTTTTCAGACACGTTTTCATCCGCATATGATCTGCAGATCTCCGGGAGCAGGGTGTAGACGACCCGCTGGAGATCCTCGTTCGGCAGAAAGGGATCTGTACGGATATATTCCTGCACGGTCCGGCAGAATTCGTCTCCGCTGATGATCCCGTATTTATAATCATTGATTTTCGATTTCAGATACTCCCTTACGTCGTAGATACCACTCATTTCTTTCCCTTTCCGATAAATTACTTCTGATTCCCTTCTAT
>CACZZA010000025.1 GCA_902785485.1 uncultured Ruminococcus sp.
CAAATGCGTTGGCGATCTGTTCGCGGATCTGTAGGCCGATTCGAGCGATCAAAGTACCCTCGTCTACGAGCCAAGCCGGCGGACAGCTATTGAGGCTTTTATTGACGTTGATACAACAGTTTAACAGCGAGTTGCGAAAGCAGCTCGCTGTTTTGACGTTTTGCGGGAGCCTGTACTCCGCCGGCTCCTTGCGGGGCATACGGTCCGCGATACGAAGACAAACGCTATGGGGAAAAGCGCTTGTCTTCCTCCGCCGGGACCGGAAAGTCCCGTTTCTTTTCTTTTTTTTCGGGAATGTACCCTTTTCGGTGCGTTTTTTCTGTTATCATGGCGTTGTGAAAAAAGAGAAGGCGAAGAATATAAGGAAACAGGCTTATTTGAAGAAGAAAGGACAGAAAAAATGGATAAAACTCCGGCTTATTACAGCGAAAAGCAGGCGGACGCGATCGAAAAGTTCATGAAAAAAACACGGGGAGACGGTGACGACCGTACCGTCGCGCGCGAAAAAAGGTCCGAATACGTCCGCGTTGACGTTTACGCGTTTACGGATGATCTCAACGTCTCTCTCTTTTCCCGCGGGATAGGAGCAAGAGAGATAAACTCTCCTCTCCCGACCGAAAAGCGGATCGAGCTTGCGAACGAACGCAGACAGGCTGCGGCGACACGCGCCTCTCCCGGCGCGAAAAAACACTCCGCCGCGTTTCGGAACGGGACCGGGCTCATCACCGGGAGCCGCTTCGCCGAACTTCCCGGCGAGAGTCCCGCGGATGAAGAAGCCGGATAAAGGGACGCGAAGGAGATGAAGGTCAAAAAACTCATCATTGAAAACGAAGACGGCGCGGAGCGAAAAGAGTACGTCTTCGGAAAGGGCGCGGTCTTCCTTGCTCCGAAAGAAGCGGACTGCGTTCGCAGAGCGGTCGGGATAATATTGAAAAACGGAAGTCTTGCGGGCAAAGCGGGAGACGAAGACCTCGGACGGATCGACGCGGAGCTTGAAGCGGCGGGGCGGGAATACCGCGTAGTTGCGGTCAGAACGGAGGGAGAGGACCGTTTCTTTTACTCGGTCTTCGGAAAAGACGGAGGCGACGGCGGAGAGTTTTTCGATTCGATCCGGCAGAACGGGGAAGAGGAAGAGCTTTCGCGCTTTACGCTCGATCGCAAAGATCCGTTTTCGGCGAGGTTCGGAAAGTACAGGGACACGGAGCGGTATTACCGCCGCGGAGAGTTCGGAGCGTTGACCGGAGGCGCAGGCGGGACGGACGTCTTTCGTACCTGTCTGCGGGAACTGATACGTTCGTTCGGCGGAAAACAGGGAAATTCGCTCCTGTTCTCGCTCGGCGACGGCGGAGAAGTGATCCTGACAAAAAGAGGAAGGGAACTCGACCGCGGTTCTCTCAGCGAAACGGAACGGACCGAGCTTGAGTTCCTGTGCTTTCTTGCGCTGAACGGCTTTTGGCGGAAAATAGAGGAGATACGCGACTTTAACCACGTTTTCCACCCCATATTCATCGACGATCTGCTGCCGCGGACCTCGCGCGAAACGAACGTCCGGGATCATCTCGGAGCGGCATCCGCGCTGAAAAGACAGCTTTTTGTCTGCCGGGCGGAAGACGATCCGAGAGGAGAATGACGCATTTCTTTCCGACGGGGACCTTGTTCCGCTCGCAAAGTTCATCTGCGACCCGTTCCGATCCGGCAGAGTAAAAATCGCCGACGCCGGGACCGAAAAAATGTTCGTGGGCCAAAAACGTCTCATGACTCGTATTATAATAAGTACGCAGATCAAAAAGAATGCCGCGTATAATGACAAGGGTGTTTGACGAAAGGAGAGCGCATCATGACAGACGAGAGAGATTTTTTCGGGTTCGGTCCCGATATGGATTTCGACGGTGACACAGACGTTTTCGATTATCTGATCATGGACGATATTTTAACGCAAGAAGAAAAAGAGGCCGAAGAAAGCTTTTCGGGATCCGAAGGCGGCTTGTTATCCGACTGTTTCGACGAGGACGACGACGAGGACGACGACGACGACGAAGACGAAGACGGGGACGGTTATTTCTCCGGAGAAACTCCGGATACGTTCCAAAGGCGCAGCTCGGCTCTGAAGACGGATCAGTCGGTCAAAACGGAATACGAAACGCCTGTTCCGAAGCCGGGCGGCAATAAAACGGAAAAAAACGAAGCCGACCGGAGGATATCGCTTGAAAAACTGAAGACCGAACGCTCGATCTTTAGGGGATCGACGGCCATTTCGCTCGCGGTCTGGCTCGGCGTAACGCTTATAGCGGGGTTTGTGGCTTATATCGTTCTGACTGTTGACGATACGGGTATCTCGTTTGACGTTATCGCGTTTTTCGACCTGATCTTCGTGGGAGGAGCCATACTGGTCAGTTTTGCCGTCGGCGCCCCGGTCTTCAAGGGGATCTTTTCCGATCTTGAAAAATACGAAACGGTCAAAGAAATGTTTTATCAAAGAGCGACAAATGAAGAACTCGCGGCGCTGAAGAAGGAAAAAACGCGGAGAAGGCTCGGTCTCGCCGTCGCCGCCGTAATTATAACGTCTTTGACGGTCTTCGCGCTCATAAACTCCGGCGCGGGCGGAAGCGGCGCATCCGAAACGTATAACGGAAATACAAGCGGAAGTTACGGTATCGCGTCGGGCAAAACATCGCAGAGCAGCGCGTATGGGAGCAATTCCGGTCCGTATTACGGCAAAACGGAGACGTCCGCGGTCTCAAACGGCGTAAAAAAGCCGGTGTACGGATCTCAAAACAGCGGCGGAGACAACGGCGCGTATGATCCGAGAGTGGCGGAGTTCTCTCATCCCGACGATTTTTACGAGTGGTATTACGACGACTTCTTCGACTTTGAAGAAGCGGAGGATTACTATTACAGCCACGGCGGGGAATGACCGGACGTTTTACAGGTCGGCAAAAGCGCAAAGGTGACATGACTTTCGCAGGCGCAGACCGGCAACGCGCCGTTTTCGGTACATTACGTATGATATAATAAGAGCGTGGAAAGAAAAAAGAGAAAAATTACGCTCTAAGCATAAGACTTTTGAAAAACGGTATGTTACAATATTAAAAAAAGGAGAGAAAAATGAGTAAATTGTTTTACGATCTGCTGTATTCACTTAAAGAAGTCGCGGAAATGGAAAACTGTCCTGAAGTTGTAAAAGAAATTGACGGGATCATTAAGAACGGCTTGGATGAGGTCAGTCCCGAAAACGGTCAAAGACCGGCAGTCGCTTGCCCGTATCCCGAATAAGACGTTTTTTCGGGATCCGATAAAAATTCGACGGCTCGGTTTATAAGTTGACTTTTTGAACGCGCTTGTGGTATGATCCCATTCGGCGTTATTATTAGTGCTTGTTTGCCGACAGAGAGGTTTAAGTTATGCCCGTAAACGAAGAATTTGATCACAAGAAAGGAAAGAAAGAATGAAAAACGATCCGACAAACGGGAAATGGATAAGACCTTCAAAAATAAAATGCACGATGTGCGGCAGACCTTTCAACGACTGGGATCTCTCGCTCGGAGATAACAGATACGATATTTTTGTGGGTTACCCGTCGAAGCACGACCTCGAACGGATAAAGTTCGATTTTTGCGTCGAATGTTTCGACAAGGTCATCGATACGCTTATACCGATGTGCAAGCTCGATCCGGTGATCGAAGACGACTGGTCCGAAAATCACATCGAAATAATAAACGGTATGCCTTATATCTGCACCGACAAAGAAAAAGAGACCTCCGCGGCTCCGAAGGGAAAACGGAGGGTATTCGTCGATATGGACGGTGTCCTTGCGGAATATCTGCCCGAAGCGACGGAAAGCGATATGGAGAGAAAGGGTTTCTTCCGCGCTCTTATGCCGAGAGAAGAAATGATCTCTTCCGTAAAAGCGCTTATCCGGACAAAAGAAGCGGAGGTGTTCGTGCTTTCGGCGGTATCGCCTCATTGGGCGGAACGGGCGATGCGCGAAAAGAACGAATGGCTTGACGAATATCTGCCGGAAATAGACGCGGAACACAGGATCTTTACTCTCGTCGGAGATAACAAAGCGGACTATGTCAAGGATATTACCGAAAACGACGTTCTGCTCGACGATCACAGTCCGAATCTGAAGGCTTGGGCGGCGTCGGGCGGAAAGGCGATAAAGGTGTTGAACGGGATCAACGGCAAAGGCGGGACTTTCGTTACGGGACCGCGCATCAAGATCGAAAAGCCGGAGGATCTGTTCTCGGCTTTGCAAAACGTTTGAGACAAAAGAAGAGTGCCGAAAAGGGCGCATCAACGTTGATATAACAGCAGCGCGGAAGAAATGATCGGAGGGGAATAATGCAGTTTTTCAAAATTGAAGGCTTTACCGTCGATAAGAAAATGTCGGAAGAAAACGAGAACAGGAAGGCGCTTCGTGAAAAAATCAGAAAGTTCGCCGTGAAAAGCGATCTTTTCAATCAAAAACTAAAAAACAAGGCGTTCTATTTCATAACAGACGCATCTCCTGACACCGTTTCGGTCGGCGCTATCTGCCGCGATCACGTCGAGATCGAAAAGAAAGCGGCGGATTATCTGGATGCCATAGGACTTAAACTCAAAGACGTTTTTATCGAAGAGATCACTTTAAGCCGCTTGTGCAAGATGCTTCACATCGCTTTGAGAAACGATTACATAAACGATGACGACGAAGTGCTTGAGTCCTTCGAGCTTGACAGACTCACCGGCGGGTACCGCGGAGGCGTCGCTTACGGCGAAAACATCATAGACGTTTCAAGCAAAGAAGAGATATTCAAACAAGCGGAACGTTTTCTCGCAAAGGACTCGTTTTATCCGGAGCTTGAGCGCGTTTTTGCCGGAAGTCTCCCGAAAAGAGCGACCGGGCATCCCGTTCACTATTTTATTCAAACCGACGATCAAGAAACGTGCAAATCGATGTACAGACTTCTGCTTTCCGCTTTGTATCAAAAAGGCAGAATTCAGAGCAGACGCTACTGCTTTGTTGATTTTGCTCCGGGAGATGAGTTTTCCGATACGGTCTATGACTGCCTTTACAAGAGCTGCTCGGGAGGCGCTGTTATAGTAAGATTTTCTTCTGATGACGAAAGCGAGGACGATCGCGCGAACGGCGACAGAGATACCATAGAAAACCTATGCAAAACGATGAAAAAACACCGCAACCGGGTGCTGACTGTATTCTGTCTTCCGAGAGAATGTACGAGGGCAAAAGATATTTTCCTCGAAAATCTCGGAAACCTGAGCTTTGTCGAGCTGAAAGAAGAATTTGCGTACGGCGAACGCGCGTCGGATTTTCTCAAAATGATCGCCAAGGAAAACGGCGTACGTACAGACAAGCGTCTGTTTGAAAAACTCGAAAACGATACCGGTTATCTCGTTCCCGATCTTCGGGCGATATTTGACGAATGGTACGACCGTAAGCTCAAAAACGACTTGTATCCTCAGTATAAAGAGGTGAATTCGGTAAAACTCGAGGTCGTCAAAAAGGCTCCGAAGGGAAACGCGTACGACGAGCTGATGGAGATGATCGGCATAAATGAAGCAAAGCAAATGATGATCAAAGCGCTCAATTACTATAAGGCGCAGAAAATATTTGCCGACAGCGGCGTCAAATTCGACAGACCCGCGATGCACATGATCTTCACCGGCAATCCCGGAACGGCTAAAACGACGGTCGCGAGGCTCTTTGCGCGGATAATGAAAGAAAACGGACTTCTTTCCAAGGGGAACCTTGTCGAAGTCGGGCGCGGAGATATTGTCGGAAAATACGTGGGATGGACCGCTCCGGAGATCCAAAAAAAGTTCCGCGAGGCAAACGGCAGCGTTCTGTTCATAGACGAGGCTTATTCGCTCGTTGACGACAGAGACGGTTGCTTCGGGGACGAAGCCATAAACGCCATCGTTCAGGAAATGGAAAACCACCGGGACGACGTCGTTGTGATCTTTGCGGGGTATCCGGACAAGATGGAGGGCTTCCTCCGGAAAAATCCCGGTCTCAGATCGAGGATAGCTTTTCATATTCCTTTTGCCGATTACGAGACCGGCGATCTTTGCGGCATAGCCAAGCTCATCGCTAAGAAAAAAGGATTGAAGCTGTCTCCCGACGCGCTCGAAAAAATGGAGGGCATATTCGAAGCGGCGAAAAACGAAGAAGATTTCGGCAACGGCAGGTACGTGCGCAATCTCATAGAGCAGGCAAAAATGTCACTTATGAACCGATTGCTTAAACTTGATATCGATCAGCTGTCAAAGGACGACATTTCGACCATCTGCGCCGACGATATAGACGTTCCGCCCTTCGCGGAAAAGCAACGCAAAAAACCGATAGGTTTTTCCGCGGCGTAAGATCGAGTGCCTCAGAGTGGCGAACGTGAGTTCATCCGCGGAGAAAAAACGGGATAAGCGAATGATCTACACAAAAAAAGAAAGGAGTCCTGACGTTGAAAAAAGGAGTTTTTTGGTGCGTTGGTCATACGACCGACGCCCCAAAGCTCATTACCGTATGCTCGGACTGCGATCCTGACGGAATATCCGATCCCTCGACGTTGTACAGCTCAAAATCGGGAGATAATTTCAATCACCGGCTCGAATGGGAAAAGCTCGGGAAACGCGTCACCGGAGGTCTGCCGTTCGATTGGTATCCGAGAGGGCGTGTGGAGATCAAAAGCGGCAAGTGTACCGTGTACCTGAATCCCGACATCAACAACGAAAAGACCGTCGGTCTTATACTCGAAGCTTTTGATCTGAAAACAGCGGAGGAAGTGAGACCGGTATGCTTTAAGAGCGACGGTTCAAAGCATTACGGTTATCTTTGCCCGAAATAAATAAACAAGCGTCCATAAAGAGTGCGCGAGGGACAAGCCCTGCGACCGCACGGCAGCCTGTCAAAAAAGATAAGGTGCCAATGCTTGATCCTATGGAGGATAAGAATGAAAGAGTATTTATCCAAAAATCCGAACGAATACAACTTTGACGGCAAGCGTTATATCGAAAAGATAAAACGCTGTGAATGCGAAAGCGTTGAAAGAGGATATTACTGTTTATACTGTAATATTCATCAAAGGGGAGATCACTTTTATACATATAAAAAAGGCGACTGTCATATTTCAAGAGACGGAAAAAAACTGTATCTGTCCGAAGTGGCGCTTGAACAAGTCAAAACGACGGCAGCCGCTTTTGAAGAAGACGTTACAAAGGCGCGTGAATGGCAGTCCGTCAAAGTTCCGTGCAAGGGGTCTTTTATCACGATCTCTTATCACATACCGGAAGACGGCGAGATCCGGTATTACGTCGAGTTCCCGAAGTCCGGCGAAGAAGTGAAAAAGTTTTACAGAAGCTTTGACGGTCTCCGTCGGGTACTCTGCGACAATTCGTCTTTGTTCTACGACAGTTTCGCAAACTTCGACTATTATGACGAATACACCAAAGACGACATTCTGAAATATCCCACAAAAGAGACAATAACAAAAAATCCGGTCTATAACGCCGCGGCAGAACAGGGCGACGAATTCTTTGCCGGGATATTGAAGCTCAGTTTCGGGATCGCGGACCGGAAAGAGTGTTCGTCTTTGTCGGAATCGCTCGGATACCGCATCCTTCCCGCTCTGTCCGAAAAATTCGACAGGAAATATTATATTGTAGGACCCGTCGACGTTAAACTGCTTGAAAATTCGGGATACATACTCCTGCATACGCCGGTTTTCGGTATGATGGGCAAAACGCGAAATATACATACGCTCGATCCGCATAAAAAGTACGGGACCGACGCGGCGCCGGTAAACGCGGAAGCGATAAAGTTCGAGACGTTTCTCAAGCTTTTTGACGACGAAAATAACTTTGAAAAGGATACCCCCATGCTGTCGAAAAAAATCATAAAAAAAGATAGAGTATATTCCGTCTGCAAAAACAGCGGAGAGATCGCCCCGGGCGAGGTCTTCAAAGGCGTGGCGTTCGCGGACGAACACGAAGAAAAAAACATCCCGACTGAGACCGGTATAGTCTGCTGCGGAAGGGTCAGCGAAAACGAAATGCTGTTCCGTACCGGCGACGGACGGGTGTTTTTTCCGGTCTACGACGGCTGGGGGAAGGAAGACGGCGTCCTTTACGGATTGAAAAGAGGCTTCAAAGTCGACTTCGGGCATCCGACCGACGTAAACGGTCTCGTTTCCGAATGTGAAGCGTACGCAGGAGCTTACGCCTCATACGCCGGCGCTCTGTTTTATAAAGCGAAAAAAGACGCGCTCCGGAAGATACTGTCCGTGATGAAAAAATGATCGTGTTTGAAAGGAAGGCGTCATTATGTTCAACGTATTCAATAAGTTTTCTTATCAATTGTCGCGCGGTCCGATCAAAAAGGTACGGTTGTTTTTCAATGATCTTAAATGTTGTCGACAGAGGATAAAGAGGGGATTTTCCGACTATGACGTAAGGGAGTTTGCCGGATGGTTCGAAAACGTCGTTCCCGATATGCTGAGGCAGTATGCTCAAAGAAGCTTCGGATATCCAGAAAGCTATGAGAAGAAGTTTTACGAAAAGCACAAAGACGAGATCGGGGAGCCGTACCGGCTGTTTATCTGCTTCCGCAAAAACGACCCCGTGCACGAAAAGTGGACCAGACGCTGCAACAAAGTCTGTGAAAACAGCTGGAAAAAGACCGTCAGAAAGATAGCGTTTCTGTTTGACGAAGCTAATGAGGACAGGTGTTCAAGGCAAAATCCGTACGAGTACGGAGATCCGAGACACGAAAAAGTCGATGAAAAATTATATGAGTACCGCAAAAAATGCCGTAAGAAGGCGTTCGACCTTCTGAACGTATATTTTTACGATATCTGGTACTGAAACGGCGGTTTTTTTGAACGTTATATGCCGAAAACGGTACATTACTCAGATTTTTTCCGTAAACGCGGTTTATAAGTTTACTTTTTCCCCGGGCTTGGTATATAATGTATCACGCGATTTGAAAGAAGAAATATTTTTGTTGTTTTTCCCTTTATTGTCGGGAAAAGAAAGGTGTGTGTATTATGAATCTTAAAGAAGCTTTCCGTTATCAGAACAAGCTCAAGGCGTTCATAGAATTTGCCGAGGGCATTCTCTCGAGCGATACCAACGTCACGAAGGTCGAGAATACCTATATGTTCCGCAAGGTCGATCCCGGCGCCAACGACGAGACCGTGGTGAACACGGTGACTTGCGAATACTATGACAAGATCACCGACGTCGCGAGATTCCTCGTCAAGCTGCTCGACGAGAAGGCAAAGCTTTACGCGGCGGTACGCAAGGCGAAGAACGGGCTCGATATCGACATGGACAGCGAAACGGCGCTCAATACCGACCGTCAGAGCGCGGCAAAGATATTCAAGCGTCTGAACGATCTGCGCGCGTCAGAGCAGACGGTCCCCAACGGCGGCACGGGATACCGTTTCAACGCCGAGGGCAACCAGGTGTCCTATAAGTGCGACGTCAAGAAGGTCACGACCATAAACTACGACCGCAACGTCATTCGCGGCATACTTTCCAAACTGAACAAGCAGGCGGACGAGACCTCCGCTGCGCTCGACCTCTGCCTCGTCACGTCAAAGGTCGAGTACGAGCCGCCGTTCGACGTCAATTCGAGCTTTTCCGAGGCGTTCGAACAGTTCACCGCGTAAAATAAAAATCTGAATAAGTCAACTGCCGTTTCGGATGCGGCGGGGTCGGGAAAATTCGCCGACGCCGGTTCAGGCGCAGATGAACTGTAACGCTGCGCGCCATTCCCGAAAGGGAATACTTTATATTTTAATGCCGATCTAAGGCAAGAACAGGATGAAACGCTTCATCATGACGTTCTTCCGCTCTGTCCGAAACACGCTTTCACGCCTATCGCCAAAACCGTTCTTTCTCTCTTACGTCTCAATGAAGGATTGCGCCCTTATGCGCTTCAAGCGGGAGACCGCTTCTCAAAAGACCGGAGCAAAATGTGTCTCCGGTCAATAGAAGGAACGATCCGTTTACGGATCAACGTTGTTTTGCCCGGACCGCCGCCCGCGGGTCTTTCCCGCGGAAAGCCCTCCGGACAATAAATTGGCTGACGCGTTTTCTCCCGGTCCCCGCCGCATCCGAAACGGCAGTTGACAAAATTATGCTCGCAGCATTTGACTTTTGCGGATAAAAACGTACACTAGGATCAAAGACTTATAGCAACGAAAGGGATCAAAAAATGTATTAT
Source organism: uncultured Ruminococcus sp. (assembly GCA_902785485.1). Classification (GTDB taxonomy): domain Bacteria; phylum Bacillota; class Clostridia; order Oscillospirales; family CAG-272; genus RUG13077. The sequence continues at coordinate 10,226 of CACZZA010000025.1, forward strand.
AAAATGGATGTGTTCAAAAGTGAAGAAAAGTATGATTGTGATAACTTCGACGTGCATATCGAGTGGAAAACAAGCAAGGGAAGCGGTTTTTCGGGCGGAAAACTGATCCGTTATTTATCTGATTCGAAAAAGATCAAGATCCCGGACGGCATAGAAACGATTGGCAAAGAAGCTTTTGTTGATGGAAGTTTTGGTTTTTACAATCCTCCGTTAGAAGAGGTTGTTATCCCGGCAAGCGTCAAAAAGATAGAAGAAGGCGCTTTTTTGGGAACGCGTATTGCTGAAATCAAGATTGCTCCGGGTGCATCCTGCGGTATTATCAAAAATCAAGCATTGTTTTCGTGCGACGGGAAGACATTGCTCTGGATCCTGGGTAATGCAGACGAGCCGTACGTTGTGTATGAAGGCAGAGACGAGATCTGTGTCTACAAAGTCCCGGAAGGCGTTGATAATATTGCCAATGATTTCTGTAATAATTACGACGCGCTTATAGACGTTTTAGAACTTCCTGCAAGCGTAATAAAGATAGGAGAACTTGACCAATCTTTTTGCGATCGGTTCCCGGTGATCCGCGCTCCGAAAGGGTCGAACGCCATACGTATCGCAAAAAGCCGCGGATGGGAATACGAAGAAATGTAATGCTTTTTCGACAGCAACGCACCGTTTCCGGTGCGTTGTTTGTTCTATAATGCTTTTGAAAGAAAAAAATGGAGGGTATTTCTATGAAAAAGTATAAACTTGCTTTTAACTCCGACGACGAAACGCTTTCTCCCGTCGACTGCATCGAGCTTATGTTCAGGCATACCGGTATTTTAAGCCGTCTTTACGTCCCCGACTGGTACGGCGAGCCTGACGGGAATACCTGTCTCCGCCTTGATATGACGTGGAACGAAAACGAGAAGAACGAGGCGGTCTCAGCTTTTGAAAAACTGTACTCCCAACTGAAAGAGATCGCGTCTGTTTATGACCGTCTTGAAGATACCCTTGAAGAAAACAAAACGGTACTTTCTCCCGAGTTGCTTGAAGTGTGGAATACCTACGTCAGAGATTTTGAGACCGGCGATTTGGATCTTGAAAAGATCTGCGATATTTCCGAGAGAAAAGATGCGGGCGAAAGTGTGACCGATGAAGAAGAAGCGCTTTACAAAATATACAGAGACGCCGTTTATAAAGACGCCGAAAGCCGCCTTGAAAACAAGCTCGCCGCTTACGACGCCGTCATCCGCGCAAAAAGAGTCTGCAAGCTCATGTCTCTCAACGCGCCTGAAATAATTATCAATAACGAGGCAAAACTGCTCGCTCAGGCTATTGCCGTAAACCGTTTCGGAGATGGACTTGAAAGAGTCGAAAATGTCTGAAATAAAAGCTTTTTTCCCGACAAACGCGTCGGGCGCGACGAATTCCGCCGCCGTAAACAGTGTGTCGCAGACCTGTTTCCCCTATCGGCTTTTCCCGCAATAGGACGGACCGTGATTATACGGTCTTTTTTGCGCCTTGCGACAAAGTCCTGTTTTTGGTACACGGTATATGGTAATATGATTACGTAAGTCAAGTGAAACGGCACAAAAACGCGAAAGGAAAAAAGATGAACGTAGATAACAAGAAAACAAACTTCCCGGAGATCATCCCGACAGGTTTTTCTTCTCTTGATAAGGCGCTCGAAGGAGGAATAAGGCGCGGCTCGCTGACCGTTATCGGCGCGCGTCCGGGAATGGGTAAAACGTCGCTGCTGAGACAGATCTCAAATAATATCGGCAAGCAAAAACAGGCTGAAAACGGATGGGTCGTTTTTGCGGATGATTTTGGCAACGTATCGGGACCGGTCAAAACCTTTTTCAGTTACCGTATGCTCCGTAAATTGAAGAAAAGCGGCGGGACGGTATTCATTACCGTTAAGCTGCCTCGTAAACTTGAAAAAAGAAAGGATAAGCGTCCTGTCCGGGGTGATTTCAAAAAGGGTCCTTTCGGTCTGTTCGGAGCAGAGCGCCAGGCGGACAATGTGATCGCATTGTACCGCGAAGCGTATTACGATCCTACGGATAAAACCGATCCTCAAAACGGCGAATTGATCCTGCTTAAGAAAAACGGCGCCGTTTTGACGGAACCGCAAACAATAAAAATGAGATTTGATATCAAACGCGACTCCGCCTGCCGCGAGTGGAGCGAAAAAAAGGAAACGGTATGACATACGTAATTTCGGATATCCACGGTTGCTACGGCAAATATATAAAAATGCTCGAAAAGATCTGTTTCTCAGACGGCGACACGCTTTACGTTCTCGGCGACGTTATCGACAGAGGAGAGGACGGCATACGGATAGTGCAGGATATGACGGAACGCAAAAACGTGATCCCGATACTCGGGAACCACGAGTACACTGCGCTTCCGGTATTCCGTCTCATCACAAAATATTCCGCTATTTCCGACAGAGCGATAGGCCCCGCTTACAACGCGATGTGGATGGCTAACGGCGGAGAACCGACCAAAAAAGCGTTTCTCGAGCTTTCCGACGAAGAAAGAAAAAAGGTCCTTAAATACGTTGAGTCTTTCACGGTCTTCGACGAGGTCACGGTGGGCAAGAAAACATTCCATCTTTCGCACACGCTGCCGTATTACGATCCCGAAAGGGATATCCACGACGTATCGGTGTTCGATTTTGTCTGGGGAGAGCCGGATTACGATAAGCGATACGATCCCGAAAAGATCTTTATTACCGGGCATACCCCCACGGGATTTATCGATCCGAACTGCAACGGCAGGATATGGAGAAAAAACGGTCATATCGCCATAGACTGCGGCGCGGTATTCGGAAATCCGCTCGGTTGTATATGCCTCGAAACGATGGAGGAGGTCTATACGGAGGATTGAAAATGAATATTTTACGGTTTATCAATTCAAAAGACATAAGAGAACATTTGAAAAAGCCGAAAACCCCCGATAAAAAGCAAAAATCGGAGATCGTAAGATCTCCGATTTTTGGTCGGAGTGTTCATAACGCAAGTGAATTTATATTATGAAATCCGGCGCGATACACCTTCCGATGCCCGACCATAGCAACCGTTCGACTTATCTGAAACAACCAAGTAAAATAAAGAAAAAACGGAGGTTTCAGATCATGAAAGAACTTGAAAAGTACATTACGGACGAAAATACCGGGCTGAAATATGAATTGGTAGGCGACTACTATTTTTTCTCTCCGGGGATGACGAGCCGGAGGAACACCGCCCTATCGGAATATGGGGGTGCGGGTGTCCGGTGGACACCTCTGCCGAAGGCGGAAGCACCGACCGAGCCGGCAGGCGAGACCAGCGGCATCTTCGCTACCTCAGACAGTACAAAAAGACTACATACACCGCATTGGTAATCGAAGGCAAGCTGCCGGACTATCTTGCTGACGTCAACGAACAGGTAGAGGTAATGCTCTTTCGGCTTGTAAGGCAAATGGCGAATGTTGAGGGCGTAGACGAAGCGCTTAAATTGCGCGATCCACTCGGTTATGTTCAGCGGATGAACAACATTCGCAACCGGGCAGAAGAAATTGTAGATAGCGAATTGATCTATAATTGAAATCACTGGCGGCGGGAGACAATCCCGTCGCCACTTTTTTAACGAACGACTTTCCTGAAAATCGCTTTCAAAAGCGATTATTATAATTCTGCATTTGTAACTTGGTCGTAACATTGACCTGTTATAATGGCTTTGTAAAATGAAAGGAGTATTGTGAAATGGAAATTTTGAGAGTTGAAAATCTGACGAAGATATACGGCAAGGATGCAGCGCAGGTCGTGGCGCTCGATCACGTTTCATTTTCGGTTGAGAAAGGTGAGTTTGTCGCGATCGTCGGTGAATCCGGCAGCGGCAAATCCACGCTGCTGCATTTGATCGGCGGCGTGGACAGACCGACGGACGGAAAGGTGTTCATCGACGGCAAGGACATTTTCAGCTTTGACGACGACAAACTCGCCATCTTCCGCCGCAGACAGGTGGGGCTTATCTATCAGTTTTACAATCTGATTCCCATATTGAACGTTGAAGAGAATATCATGTTGCCGCTGTCGCTCGACAACAGAACGGTTGATAAAGAAACGCTGGATAATCTTCTGAAAATGCTCGGACTTGATAACCGCAGGACTCACCTTCCAAACGAGCTTTCCGGCGGACAGCAGCAGAGAACAAGCATCGGCAGAGCCCTGGTCACAAACCCCACGTTGATCCTCGCCGACGAGCCTACCGGCAACCTCGACTCCAAGTCGAGCGATGAGATCGTTGCGCTTCTCAAGAAATCGAATAAAGAACTGGGGCAGACCATCATCATGATTACGCACAACCCCGAGATCGCTAAGATTGCCGACAGGGTCATCAAAATCGAAGACGGACGGATTGCCCGGGAGGTATCGCTGTGAGCTTGCTGAACAAACTGACCGTTAAAAATCTGAAACTGAATAAAAAACGGACAATTGTAACCATCGTAGGCATCATGCTTTCGGTGGCGCTTATTACAGCGGTGGCATCGGTCTATGCAAGCGGCTTGCAGTCACTTATCAACTATGAAATGAACGAAAAGGGCGCGTCTCACGTCGTGTTTTACAATATGCCGCTTGCGGAAGTTAAAACGCTGGAAAACAATCGAAGCGTCGATACGATCAATCTGACGGAAAATCTGGGCTACGCGAGCGTTGATTCCAAAAACAAAGATAAACCGTACATTTGCCTGAAAGGTTTTACAAAGGGCTCGCTTGAAAACCTTTCCGTCAAACTCGTTGATGGCAGACTTCCCGAGAATGATACGGAAATATTGATCCCCACCCATCTGAAAACCAACGGCAGAGTGACGCTCGCCGTCGGAGATGAAGTGACATTTGACGTCGGCAAACGGGTGACGGTGGAGGGAGTTGAACTGAATCAGCAGGATCCGTTTCAGTGGCAAGGCGCGGACGAGGGAGAAACCCCGGCGGAACATATCGCCGAAACTGTATCGAGAACTTATACGGTCGTCGGTCTTATCGAACGTCCGGCAACAAATATAGAACCTTACTTTGCCTCCGGATACACGGTCATCACCCGTGTTGACGAATCGGAGATGAGCGGTAACGCGGACGTTTACGTTCGCTTTACGAAAAGCGGAGTCAAGAATGCATACAAATTCACCGCGAATATGCTCGGTATCGATGATAAGTTATTTACAAGAGTTTACAGAGGCGAAACATTGACCGACGAGGAATTATTACGCCTCAGCGATGAAGTCGGCAAGGCGAAGTACAACTTTGACTTTAATTCCCATCTTATCACGCTTGAAACCGATCCGCTTGGGATAAGCGCGGTCACCACCCTTGCTTATGCTGTAATGATCGTCATCGCCATCATCGTGGTGACGAGCGTATTCTGTATCAAAAACAGTTTTGATATTTCCATTACGGAAAAGATCCGTCAGTACGGTATGCTCCGAAGTATCGGCGCGACAAAGAAACAAATAAGGAAAAACGTGTTTTTTGAAGCGACGCTACTCGGTGCGTTCGGTGTCCCGCTTGGGATAGTGCTTGGCTTTCTCGCTTCGTATATTCTCATTATCGTCAGCAATCTGCTGATAGCAGACTCTTTTGCATTGGGCTTTTCATTATCCTTTGTGTTCTCGTGGACAGCAGTCCTTGCCGCCGTACTGCTCGGCATCGTTACTATATATTTCTCCGCTTTCCGCAGCGCGGTCAAGGCTGCAAAGGTCACTCCGCTCGATTCGGTCAGAAACAGCGCGAATATTCAAGTGAAATCCAAGAAACTGTCCTCGCCGAAAATCATAAAAAGGCTATTCGGAATGGGTGGTGAGATCTCCTATAAAAACCTGAAACGCAACAGGAGTAAATACCGTACAACCGTTATATCTATCGTCGTATCGGTCGTTGTTTTTATTTCGCTTTCAGCCTTTATGAGTATGGCGTTTGACGAGGTGGATCGCGAGATTGAGCGTACAGATTATAATATCAGCGTATCCGCGACATATGCCGATTCGGAAGAGTATCAAAAGCTGCTCGATACGGTAAGTCTTGATTACGTTCAAGACTTTAGCGTGGTCAGGACTGCTGAAATAGAGTTCATCGGAAATCATTATAACAAGGAGTATTCAGATTGGATCCAACTGATGCCGGATGAGAACGGTCCCCAATATATCAGCGTTGCGTCGGTGGGCGACAAACAGTTCGCAAAATATTGTGCTTCTCTCGGATTGGACCCGATAAAAATGGAGAACAAAGCAATTCTGTGCGATTATACTACCGTTAAGAAATACGACGAATCGAGCAATAAAACAGACAAGAAATATATGCGTGTTTTTGATTTCAAGAACAAAGATACGGTAATCGGACTTACGGAAAACGCTCTGACAGAGAATAAAATCAATGCCCAAGTTGAAATCGCTGCCGTAAGCGAAAATAAACCGTTTGGCTTGAAAAACTGGAGCAGTCCGTTTTTGTTCGTAAGCGATGAGACGTTTAACGGTATGGCTGAGACTACTTATGTTAACATCTACTATAAGACCGACAATTCGGATAAACTGCAAGATGAGATAGAAGTGCAGCTGAATGAAATGAATTATAATCTGAACAATATCGACGAGCGTTTCAGACAAATGAACAATCTTTACACTCTGATCGGGATCTTCCTTTACGGCTTTATTATTGTCATTTCACTAATCGGCGTTACCAATATCTTTAACACGATTACGACGAATATGGAACTCAGAAAGCCGGAATTTGCCATGCTTCGTTCCGTCGGAATGACAAACAGGGAATTTAACCGCATGATAAGGCTTGAAAGCCTGTTCATGGGTACCCGCGCCCTTGTGTTTGGAATACCGATCGGCATTCTGCTGTCCTATGCTATTTATCACTTCTTGACCGAAGAATCCGGAGATCCGTATAAACTGCCCGCTCTGGCAATCCTCATAGCGGTCGCAGCTGTATTTGTTCTGATTTCACTGATTATGGCATACTCGATGGGCAAGATCAAAAAGCAAAACACGATAGAAACCATCCGAAATGAAAACATTTAACGAATAAGGGGGTGAATTCCCCCTTATTTTATGCTACAATAGCAAAGGAGGAGGTGAACGCCTTGAAAATACTTCTGGTGGAAGATAATGAATCGATCGCGAAAGGACTCGCCTATTCTTTTGAAAAGAATAATTACGAATTCACGTACAGAACCACCGTTAAAGAAACCGAAGCGTATTTGCTGAAAAACGACGACCTTGATTTGATTATTCTTGATATCGCTTTGCCTGACGGCAACGGATTTGATTTATATAAAAACGAGATAAAGCCGCGTGAAATCCCGACGATATTTCTCACTGCGCGTGACGATGAAGACGATATTGTGAGGGGACTTGACGTCGGCGCGGAAGATTACATTACCAAGCCGTTCAGCACGAAGGAACTGATGGCGAGGGTGAACAAGATTCTGATGCGCACAAAAAAGCAGCGCGTGATCAGCATCGGCGAGGTTTCTTTTGATACCGACAGACTTGTTCTCCATAATGGCAAGGGCCGCATTGATCTGACGCCGCTTGAACTCAAGATCGTCAATCTGTTGTTTTCAAATCTCAACAAGGTCGTCACCCGCAGCACGCTGCTCGATAAAATATGGGAATGGACGGGCAACGATGTGGACGACCACACTGTAACGGTGTATCTCAACCGTATTCGCGAGAAGATCGGAGCGGATATCATAGTTACTGTTAAAGGTATGGGGTACAGGATCGATGAGCAATAAAACGAAACTGAAAAAGTATCTTATTATCTCGCTGATCGCCGCCCTGTGTATTCTGTTCCTCTTTTCGGTGCTGAATATCATCGAATACCGCGTCTACACGAAAAATTTCAATCGGAAATTGAATGATATCGTTGCCACCGTAACGGAAAAATATCCGGACGTTTCCGAAAGTGAGCTTATCGAGATTTTGAACAGCAAAAATACCGTCGATTTGTCTATACTTGATAAATACGGCATCGATATCGAAAACGACTCAGTCGTACTTGAGAATATCGGCGCGCACCGTATGTTTTTGGCGGTAAACGCGGTATTGCTTCTGTGCGGGATAGCCGTGCTGTTGTTTGTGTTTATAAAATATGACCGGGACAAATCAAAGGACATCGCCGATATTACAAGAACCATAGAGCAGATCAACAGGCGGAATTACGAGCTTGACATCGATTCTATCTCGGAGGACGAGCTTTCGATCTTAAAAAACGAGATTTACAAAACAACCGTTACCCTTCGGGAGGCGGCGGACAATTCCAACGCGGACAAACTGAATTTGAAAAAATCGCTTGAAGATATTTCGCATCAGTTGAAAACGCCGCTGACGAGCATTTTGGTCATGCTTGATAATATCATCGACGATCCCGAGATGGACGCCGACGTCCGTGAAGAATTTATTCGCAGCATCAAGCGGGAAACCGTGAACATCAATTTCTTTGTGCAAGCAATACTGAAGCTTTCACGATTTGATTCAAACACGATTCATTTCATAAAAGAGAAAACCGACCTTCGCGCATTGATCGACGACGTCGTGCAAAACGTCTCGGCGCTGTGTGATCTGAGAAATATTACCGTTGCGGTAGAGGGTGAATGTAGCGCTGCAATCGTGTGTGATCGCAAATGGCAGACGGAAGCGATAACCAATATCCTCAAGAACAGCGTGGATCATTCGTGCGACGGCGGAAAGGTGATCATTCACTGCAGTCAGAACACCGTATATTCCATGATCGAGATAACGGATTTCGGCGAGGGAATATCGGAAAAAGATCTCCCGCACATTTTCGAGCGGTTCTATAAAGGCGAAAACGCTTCGCCCGACGGCGTCGGTATAGGTCTTGCGCTTTCAAAGTCGATCATTGAGGAGGACAACGGTACTGTCAGTGTCGATTCGGATAAAAACGGTACGAGGTTCAAAATAAAGTATTTTACACTCTAAAACTTCCCAAAAAGCATTCAAGGATGTCTCCTCGGTGACATCCTTTTTTATATGAAATCAATTAGTATTACCGCTTATTTGAAAAAAATTCGGCAAATTTCAAATTTCCTCTTGACAAGCGAACATATGTTCGCTATAATGATATTTGTGATTTTGTCGCTTTATGCGGGAAAAACACGAAAACTGAATATCGGTGTCAACATATTTGCGGGCCGAGCTAACGTAATCGCCGTACACATCCCGAACGCCACGGATCACGGGCGGGGATGCAAGCTTTAAGTGATCCCGTCTCCCAACAAGAGCCGTTACATAGACACACTTTTTAAGCGAGGTAGTTGTCTCGCTTATTAGTGTTTCTGTGTAACGGCTTTTTTGTTCTTTGACAACTGAATGACCGTCTGAATGAGATATGACTTTGCTATGACCTCCTTGTCTCGGGAGAGAGCGAAGCGACGCCGGAGAAAGACTCGGGTAGGAACGCGGTTCGATGAAAACGGCAAAATCTTTTATTTGATAACTGCAAGCACTTTTATGTATACTACGCCCACCTTGCGGAAAGTGACTGTCAAATTTGACCCCAGATCAGTGAAAGGATGATCGGGCTGACTGCCACTTTTGCCCCCTATGACGGATATGACGGATGTGACGGATCATTCGCCATATACCGTCCGTACATCAAAAATAAGAAAGGACGTGAAAGAATGACAAAACGCAAAGCACGAAATACCGTTCTCTATGAGAACGAAAGAGAGGAGGTGACAACGATATGAACGGACTGAATGCAAGCAACCGTGTGCAGGGCTTCGATCTCATCGACGCCGATACGCTGATGACTAAACCCCTGCCGAAGAACCGCTTTCTTGTGGAAAGTCTTGTGCCTCAGGGAGTGAACATCCTCGCGGGCGCGAGCAAGACCGGCAAGAGCTGGCTGATGCTGGATATGGCGCTGAAGATCGCAGCAGGCGAGCCTTTGTGGGGGCTGGAGACAACACAGTGCGACGTGCTGTATCTCTGCCTCGAGGACACCTATCAGCGAATCCAGGAACGACTGATGAAGCTGACCGACGAAGCGCCGCAGAACCTGCGATTCTCGGTGGCGGCAAAAACGCTGTCGAACGGACTGGAGCAGGATATTTCGGATTTCCTTCATTCCTATCCGCTGACGAAGCTGATCATCATAGACACGCTGCAGAAGATCCGCGCACCGAAGGTCGGCAGCGTCGGCGGCGTATACGCAAGCGACTATGAGGATATGTCTGCGCTCAAGAAGATCTCAGCCGAGCGAGGCGTTACGATTATGCTCGTCCACCATCTTAGAAAGCAGAAGGACAGCGACGTGTTCAATCAGATCTCCGGCTCCACCGGAATCATCGGCTCAGCGGATTCGGCGTATGTGATGATGCGCGATGCACGCGGGAGCAACACGGCTCTGCTGATCGCCACCGGGCGCGATATCGACTATCAGCAATTTCGCATCAACTTTAAAAATCTGCATTGGGTGATGGTCGAGCGCAAGGACGGCGAAGAGTTGAGGAAGGAACGCATCCCGCAATTCCTTTTTCAGCTGGTGGACTTCATGAAGGACAAGCCGGAATGGTCGGGTACGACGACAGAACTTCTCGCCGCGCTTGGAGACGAAGAGACCTCGCCCGTTTCGGCGGCGAAATCCATCGTGCATTACTACTACGAAATTCTGTATCCTGCGGGGATCGATTTCAAGGCGACGAGAACAAGCAAAGC
>CACZZA010000026.1 GCA_902785485.1 uncultured Ruminococcus sp.
ATAGCCCTTGATGTGCTTCTCCAAGTCCATCTGACAGACAGTATAGATGCTGTATTCCTTATCGTCGGAAAGCCCCGTCAGCCATTCGGGAGTGGTGAGAAGTGCCTCCGCCAGACCGTTGATGATCATGGTTCGTTTCGGATCGACCCCATCTGCCTCGTATCTCTGGATGGTGGATTTGTTGACGCCGATCCGCTTTCCCAGCTCCGGCATCGACAGCTTGAGTTCTGTCCGACGCTCCTTGATCCGTTCTCCGACCTGTTTCGGGCTGAACGTTTCTTTTGTCTTCAAGGTGTTCACCTCCTAACGAATGCAAGTATAACACAGCTAAACCTAATTTGCAACCCTAAATCACGTATATTTTCAAATATATTTCTTGAACGGTTGCAGAGTGAGTTGACAAGAAGAGGCGAAATAAGTATAATGACAGAGCAAGAGTTGCAAAACAGGTATTTGCAGAATGGAGGTGATAACATGAGAGATGCCAAAATGGGACTGACCATCGAGGAAGCAGCCGAAATGTCCGGGATCGGACGGAACACCATGCGGAAGCTGGTGGACTGGGGGAAGCTCCCCGTGCTCAAAGTGGGACGGAAGACGATCATCCGAAGGGATGCGCTGGAGAACTTCATGACCGTCAATCAAGGGAGAAATCTTCTCAATCAGGCAGACGTCCGGGAGGTGCGCTAAGGATGGATTCAGCAGGTAAAAGGCCTCGCCGTTTGAGAGCGAAATACACCCCTCGCACAAATCTGGCGATTTGTACAAGGGGTATTTCGCTCCTGCAGAGGGCCTGCGTCTCTGTCCTGGCGTCGGAGGCCAGAGGCGCAGCCGGAAACCGCCCGGCGTTTTCCGGTGTTGTCCCACCACTGCGGCGGCGTGACAACATACGGGGGACGGAGAACGGGAGACGAAGGACGTAAGAACGGAGGTGAACGATGGCACGGCACAGCTTTATCCAGATGTCAAAGCTGTCTGATGTCAAGGGAAGAATATCATATATCTCAGACCCCAAGCGGCAGGAGTATCTCTATGCCACCTTTTCCACAAGGGAAAATATGACCTTCTGGAACGAGCTGGCGAAGGAGTGTCAGGAGGAATTCAGACGCTTCGGGACAGAGGGAAAATGTATCGAGGCGAGGGAGCTGATTATCGCTCTGCCGGAGGAATATACGCAGTATGATCCCCAGCAGGTATTAGAAGATTTCACGGAGCAGTTCAAGAAGCGGTACGACGTGGAATGCGTCTCGGCGCTCCACCACAACAAGACGAAGAAAAACTATCATATCCATTTGATCTTTTCGGAACGGCGTGTGCTGCGGTCGCCGGAGGTCAAGATCGCCACCCGAAGCGTGTTTTATGATGAACTCGGCAAGCGGGTACGCACCAAGAAAGAGATCACCGGCGAAGACGGTAAAATCCGTGAGGGCTGCACAGTCATTAAGAAGGGCGAGGTCTATGAGCGCCACCTGTTCACGGCAAAGGACGAGGCTTTCAAGAATGAGCTTTTTCTGGATGAGGCCAAGCAGTTTTACACCGCTTTGATCAACCGGCATATCCACGACCCAGAGCGGCGCTTGAAGGTCTTTGACCCGAACAGCGTATATCTCCCGACAAAAAAGATCGGGAAGAACAATCCGAAGGCGGCGGAGATCGAGGCAGACAATGCCGCACGGCAGGACTGGAACAGGACGGCGGACATGGCACTGGTTTCCGGGATTACCGAAGCTAAGATCATAGAGATCAGAAATGAGCATGTTTATGATGAGGCTACCCGGTCCGTGCAGAAGCACGGCTGGCTACCGGGACTGTTCCGAGGCATCATCCAAAAGGCAAAGGAAATCTTGACAGGATTGATCCGGGAGACGGAAATCCCACCCAAGCCTACCCTGTCCGTTGATATGGCGGAATATCGCAAGATGCAGAAACTGCTGGTAAAGGTACAGGACGAAGCCAGGGCGATCAAGCAGCTCATGCACGGGGACCTCCCGAAGCTGGAAAAGCAGCTTGCCGAGACGACCGGCCTGTTCAAAGGCAAAGAACGCAAGGCCCTGCAGGAAAAGATTGCAGGTGTTCAACAGGAAATCGACCATCGGATGGACCGGCTGCCCGGTATTCTGAAAGAGGACGGTTATCCCGATGTACAGGCATTCAAGCGGCTGTATGATAACGCTACGACCCTTGTAGAGCAGTACAACCATGACCTGGCCGCATGGGAACAGGAAGTCAATGGCAAAGGTAAAGCCAGCCCACAGCAGAGCAAACCGCCTGAAAAAGAGAGCATCCGAAAGAAGCTTCGGGATATGGAGGCGGAAGCCAAGCGCCGGAACGACGCACGGAGGCAGCAGACCCGCCCTCGCAGCTACGATTATGACAGAGGACGCTAAGACAGAAAAACACACCGTAGGAGAACCCTGCGGTGCATACATAGAAACGCCCTGCAAGGTTGAGGCTTGCAGGGCGTACTCAACATAACAATTCTTTGAGCCTTGGTTTCCGGAAACCTTGAGTTTATTCTTTTTCAAGATTTATAATAACATAGTGCAAGATTAACTCATTATCACAACTCTTTGAATTGTCGGCTGAACAACAGAGATATGGCAGTGACCGTGAAGCCCAAGGAGCAGAAAGCCAGCAGGACGGTGCTGCCGAAAGCATTCAGGATCACGCCGGCCAGTACCGATGCGAGGGGGATCATACCCTGTGAACCGATGCTGGTGAGGCTGTTCACCTTGCTCAGCTTGTCTTTGTCCACGATCCGCATGATCGCAGTTGTGACGGGGATGTTGATACAGGAGATCAAAAACCCGATCATTGCGCAGCCCAGGCTGAACGCGATCAGAAATGTGTTGATCCGCGCCCCGCGGTCGACGAAGACCGCATAGCAAAACGTTAGCCCGATGATGAGGGCGGCCACATAACAGAGCAGACGGGAAACCTTCCGACCGCATTTGTCCGCCTGCGGACGGCCGCTCAGGATCGCCGCGCCAAGCAGCGAGCTGAGGCCGATGCATACGCTGAATACGGAGGACCACAGTTCGGGCTTCAGGACATTGTCAAAGAGATAGTACGGAGCGCTCGCCAGATCCGTTTTGATAAAGTACGGAAGGAAATTCCCGGTCACCGGCGCAAAGAAGAAATTGATGAACAGGACGGAGGCCAACAGAGCGAGGATCGCCTTTTTGGTCTTCAGATAAGTGACTCCGTCGCCCATGTCGTGCAGCGCGAGCCGGAGCGTCAACGGCTCTTCGGAAGGTACGAAATCATAGCGGATCAGCATTTCTGAAATGCCGGAGGCCACAAAGCAGATGCCGACAAAGAAGAACAGGACGTGAATCGGCAGAGCGGCGTAGAGGATGCCGGCCAGGATGACCCCGAGGATGCTCTCCAAGGAGCTTTTCATCGTGAAATAGGAGTTGGCCTGCTGCAGCTGGCTCTCCTCGACAATGTGCGGGAAGAGCGCGCCTGCCGCAGGATTAAAGACGCCGCTGACTGCGTTGCCGAAAATCCCAAGAACAAAGAGAATAACGATGTGCGCACGGGGTTCGGGAAATACCAGCATGAGCACGGTGGCGAGGATGATCACGCCGCCCTTCAAATAATCGCAGCCATACATGATCTTCGCCTTGTTTTTCCGGTCGCCGAGCACCCCGCCGACCGGTGTGAAGACCAGCATCGCAACGCCGCAAAGTCCCAGATACAATCCCTGCAGGAAGGCGTTGTTGCCGCTGATCTCAAGGATGTAGAAGCTCACCGCGAAGCTATACAGGATCGCGCCAAGCTCGGATACCAGCGCACCCAGGAAGACCAAACGGAAGTTTCGGTTTCGAAAAACATTGCCTTTCTTTTGATTATCACTTTTCATTCCTTGTTGCCTCCTCCCATTGATCGGCGAATCTCTGATCCTTCAGAAAGCCGATCAAGTTGCTTATACTTTCCGAAGCGGTCGCACCGAGTATATCGAAAGCTGTCGATTGATCCATGTGTTCAGCAAAACGCATTGCTTTCAGGCTGTAATCAGGCATGGCATCGAAACGAAGTGCCATCGAAAGAGCTTTCTTCATTGAGTCTGATGATTCTTCCTGCATACCAATCTTCGCCTGGACATAAGCCAGCAAAACAAGCATTTCCGCAAGTGTTTTTTCCAGGAAACCTGATTTGTTCTCTTCCTTCAGTCCGGTCAGGAGACCGATCCCCCAGGAGAGGATGTCCATAGCCGAAGCCCAGTCGTTTCTGGAGCGATACAGGAACACATACCCGAGAATCGCGGTGAAAAGGGTGGATGCTCCCGATAACAATGCTTCAGATAAAAACGGAGCAGCCTCTTCCGGGACGTCCCCATAGATCGACAGGAATGCCCCGATATCGCCGCTGAAAATCCCCCCGGCATTGTTTTTCTTTAATAGTTCTATACTCTTTTCCTGTTCGCCGAGCAGGAACCGGACGATCGACAGGTTTCCGCAGATTGTGGCGTCGCTGATGCGGGGATCGTCATTCTGCGGAAGCAGCATCCTTGATCGCTCAAACAATTCCAAGGCTCGCTTGAGTTGCCTCAGGTCATGATTGGCGGTGCCGTAAACGAGGAAAACACTTGCACATTCATAAACGGCACGAAAAGAATGAGGATATTTTCCCAATACCTTTTCCGCTTCGGGAATCGCCGCCGGATCCAGCGACTGGCAATATGCGCCGATCCGTTCCAGAGCGGAATCCAGACGGTTGTCCTGGATCCTGTAGCCAAGCAGCATATCAACCGACGTATCGAAGAAATCTGCCATTTCTACGAGCAAATTCAGCTCGGGCTGTGATTGTCCAGATTCCCATTTATAGACCGCGCCGACCGTAACCCCCAGCGCTTCGGCCAACTTTTCCTGCGTCATCTTTCGTTGTTTCCGAAGCGAACGTATATTTTCAGAGAGCGATAGCTTCATCTGTTGATCCCCCTTTGACTGTTTCTGCTGTTATTATACTTGAAGGATAAGGCAAATGGAAGACACAGCCAATACTAAAATATCATATATTTTTATACCATCAGTATGGCTTGCGCAAATTCGAGATGCAGATATAAAAACGGCGGGGATCGCTCCCCGCCGCCCGATACCTCATACATAGATCAGCTCATGATTCACAAGCTCTGTTGCCCTGTCCCGGATGTTGTTCATTCGCTGTACCCAAAGCATTTGATCTTGGGCTTTGAGCTCTTCGGTGACGCCCTCACGCTCGGCCATCTGCTTTACCAACAGGAGCATTTGCTCCGTCGCCTTTTCGTTGATGTCGGCAAGGTATGTATTCAGCCTGCTGCTGGTCATCAGTTCCATGTACAGGGGTTTGCGCTCCTTCTTGATGTATTGCAGGTGCCGCCGCCCCCAAATGCCGATAGGTCTTTCCTCTTGAGCCGGTACTGCCAGGCAGGGAATGTAATAGTCGCCCCGCAGTTCGTACCACAATCCGTTGTTTTCGTCATATTTAGTCTTTTCCATTGTGAAATCCTCCTGTATAATAGTTCCGTTGATGTATTCGCACATATGTCACAGGCTCCCGATTGCCACACCTTGTTATATCCTGTTATGAGTTTTCCTTGCCCTTGCTTTTGCCCTTATGAGCGGCGCGGGCGTTGTAGAAACGGTGTAACAATTAATAAAGGGATTCGGTGAGCAGATTGCGGAAAATCGTTTGTTTTCAACGGTTTCAGAGGATTTCATTAAAGCCCTATAATCACTGGCGGATGCCTATGATTTCGGGGATTTCAAATTTTTGTTTGTCTACATCTTTTTAGCCTTAACGAGCAGAAAATCGGGCTTGTGCAACAAATCGTCATATTGGGGATGCTTTTTCAGCATTTCCGCGTCGGGGAAGGGCTCTATCATTCTCTCAATAGTAAATCCGACTTCAACCAACGTGTTCACAATGGTAGAAAATGTGCGGTGGTACTTTTTTACGCCATTTACAAACCACGTTAATTCTCTTTCTCCTTCCACGCAGTAGTTGGAAAGATTAAAGTATAGTTTTTTTCCGTTTTCGTCTTTTGTCCACCGGTTGCCGCTGCTATACGCAGTTGCGATCGGGTGTTCTTGTGAAAAGACGAATACTCCGCCTGTGTTCATCTTATCATATATCTTTTTTACAACTTCGGCAAAAGATTCAACGTAATGAATTGCAAGGGAGCTTACTACAACGTCAAATTGCTCCTCCAGCTTGTCTATATCTTCTATGGGAATATTCAAATAAGTGATCTTCGGATCGCTGTTTGCTCTATGCGCCACCTCAAGCATTTTTTCTGAAATATCGACGCCGACAACGTTCGCCGCACCATTATTGATAAACATCTTGCAATGCTCTCCATATCCGCATCCCAAATCGAGCAAGGACTTTCCTGATAAGTCAGGCAAGAGCGTTAATAGCGCCGGAATCTCAAAGAGATCATTTGCGTTGTCTTCTTTTTCGCGGATCTTCATATAGCCGTCAAAAAAGATGGGATCGTCATAAATGATCTGTCTTGCCATATTTGTTTCTCCTCGTTAAATCCCGATTTGTTGAGTTCTTTTCACGGTTCATTATATCATAAAAATGTGAAATTATCAAGTGATATTGCGCCTGCGGCGCAGTGATATTGTCCCTTCGGGACAGTTATATTTCTCGCTGACGCGAGAAGTTATATTATATTCGCCTCCAAACTGCGCGAAGCGCAATATCACTCGGCGACAACCGAATAAAACTGCGAAGCAATAAAACTCGCCGCAGGCGAATATAAGAACCTGCCCTGCGGGCAGAACCTTGTTACTCGCTGTGCTCGTAATAACTGAAAGAAACCGCTTTTGTCTACCGGACAAAAGCGGTTTCTTTCATGGTGCGGGCGGTGGGACTTGAACCCACACGCGCAAGGCATTGGCTCCTAAGACCAACGTGTCTGCCATTCCACCACGCCCGCGTGACGCCATTTATGCTATCACATTTCTGCGGTTTTGTCAAGAAAACACCGGCAGTTTTTGCTATACAACACCGGCGGTTTTTGCTATAACGGTCATTTTTCCGAACTCACGTATCCCGCGGCGTAAAGAGCTTGAGCAAAGGACTCAACGTCCGGCGAAAACGCCGGCTGCGGCTGATCCATGATCATTTTTCCGAGCTTACTCATTTCGTTCAGATTGGAGTAGTATTTTTCAACGGCGTACAGTATCTCGCGCCTGCAGACGTCCGCGCTCGACTTATCTCCGCTCTTTTCATACAGAGAAATACCGTTTATGAGCATAACGCAGTAGTCCTCGTATTCGTCGATCGTAAGACGGGCGGTATCGAGAGCCTTATGCTTGTATTCTATCAAGGCGCCGAAATCACCTTTGGAATACGCGGCGCGCGCCTTCGCGCTGTAAGCGACGGAAATATACTCGTTTCCGGCTATGATCTCATCCGCGATCCTGTCCATCTCGTCCGCGGTCTCCGCGTCGATCAGCTCCCGTATCCTCAGATCGGTGTTGAACGGATACAGCGTCTTTGCTCCGGAGTAGAATTCAAAGCTGTAAAACGCAAACGCAACGGCGAAGTAAAGCATCACGGGAACGAGCGCGACGGACGCGATCCTCATACGGGAAAGGCTCTTCTTTTTGACAGTTCCTTCATTGCCGTCGGGATCGGCAAGCAAGATAAGCAGCATAAACACCGCGACGAACTGCAGGTCAAAGTCGAACAAGACGTGAAGGAAAAATACGGAAAGGATGACTCTTGCCGGAAACGGCGCGCCCCTTCCGAAGATCTTTTTCATCCACGCGAACACGAAGAACGCGCAGGGGAGCCAACCGACGTCGAGCGCGAATTGAAGAATATCGTTATGTATAAATCTGACCGAATACAGTCCCGTTTGAAACGACGGCTGCATAAAGTAATAACCGGAATATCCGACGCCGAACGGGTGTTTGAGTATCACCGGCAGCGCGTCGCGGAAATACAGGAAGCGGCCGACAAAGGTCGATTCTCCGAAGTTGATCGACAAAAGCCGCGAGAACGGTCTCACTCCGGCAAAAGCAAGTCCGAGAGAAGCGCCTCCGGCGACGAGGAGGACTCCGAGGAGGATCAGCGCGTTCCGCCTGTTTCCGCGCATCAGCCAAAAGAACAGAACGAGGTTTGAGAGCACCGCGAGTACCATCACGGTACGGCTTCCGGTATAAAAGATCCCGACCGCGAGGAACAGCGCCGTAACATAACGCAATACGCGTCTGCCCTCTCCCGAGACGAGCATCAATTCACCGACAAGGATGACGAGCGCGAACGTATTGGGATACTGGAATACCCCGGACATACGACCCGCGACCGTAAAATAGTCCGAGGTCAACGGGAGCGTCATCAGGACGAAGGAGACCGCCGTCAGCACCGCGGCAAAGTACGGATACAGGCTTTTGATCAGCTTTGACGCGCCCTTTTCGAGCGTCAGAGCAAATATGAACGGAACGAGCGGAAAAAACTTGAGCGCTCCCATAAACGCCTGTCCTCTGTCGACCGCCCACAGGAACGTCAAAAAATATCCCGCGCACAGGAAAACGACCGACAAACCGAACAGATCCGTTTTGAACGTAACGGCTCCCGTACTTTTGAGACGCAGAAATATCCAGACGAGCAGTACCGCGGACGAGAGGGCGCACGCCCACTCATAAAACAGACCGACTCCCGCCAGAGACAGGAAAAATATGACGGCGAGCGACACCGCAAAACCGTTTTTTGTATCGCCTTCCGCGGCGGATAGGTTGGTGTTTCCGTTCTTTGTTTTCATACCGAGTGACCTGTCGTATCTGTTTTTTGGATTTGCGGTCAAGCGATCCGCCCGACCGGTTTACTGAATTCAGACGCCGTTTTTACTCTTCATGCTCCCGCATGGAGTAATCGGGGTCGTTATCTATAAGATCGATCATTATTTTCGCAAACTTCTTGTCAAACTGCGTTCCCGAGCCTTTTACGAGTTCATCTCTCACCTTCGACTGATCCATCGTGGCGCGGTAACTGCGCTTTGAAGTCATAGCGTCGTAAGAATCGGCAACGGCGATTATCCGCGCAAGTTCGGGAATGTCCTCGCCCGCCAAACCTTCGGGGTACCCCCTACCGTCGTAGCGTTCGTGGTGGTAATGCGCTCCTACGCTGAGATACGGCGACTGCTTTATGCTTGAAAGGATATTGTTCCCGTAGACGGGATGGAGTTTTATCTGAGCGTATTCCTCGTCTGTCAGCCTGCCTTCTTTGTTGATTATCGCCTCGTCTACTCCTATCTTTCCGACGTCGTGAAGCAGAGCCGCGAAGTATATCTCGTCGCACTCCTCCTCGGACTTGCCCGCCTCCCGCGCGATCATCAGCGAATAATGCGCGACTCTCGCGGAGTGGCCATGCGTATATTCGTCCTTCGCGTCTATCGCGGCGGCGAGAGCCTGAGCGGTCTGTTCAAACAGCGCGTGTTCTTTTTCCTTTTCCTCTTTATAAAACTCGATCTCGCGTTTGCGCGCGCGCTCGATCTCTGTGTTCATGTCTTTGAGCGCGAACACGTACAGCAGCGCAGCCATAGCCACTATCGCCATATTGATCAGCGACACTCCGTACATAAACAGCTGTAATACGGAAGCCACGAGAGAAACGGAAGTGAACATTATCAGCGACATCGCGATACTTCTGCTGAGACGCCTGTAATTCTGGATTATGACCGAGATCTGAAGCACGATCATAGTCAGCGGCACCAGATAACTGAAGATGAACCCGGGAGACCTGTGATATTTGTTCATCTCGTCGAAAGTATAGTAAAAGCCGGTGAACTGCGAGATAACGACCATCGCCATTCCGATAAACGCCAGGATCCGCGCGGCTATAAGACGTTTCGGAGTTTTCTCGAGTCCGCCCTCGTGCGTCATAAGGTCGATAAGGTAAATATTGAAACCGTATATAACGACAGTCGTCAGAAAGAATACGAGAAAATTGCTGAGTCGGACCATCACCCATCCGAGGCGGCTCGTGTCACCTCTGAAAATATACGCCCTGCGGTCGGAGATCAGCAGGAACATAGCGCTCAGCTCCATCAGCATAAGCGACGCTTTGCGCTTTTTCGTCATGGTATCCGTCATAAAGACAAAAACCGAGATCGCTCCGCATATTCCGCTGAGCAGCAGCATTATGTCGCTTTGATACTGTCTTAAAACTTCCATAAGAAAATTTGTCGTACCGCCTTGTTTTTTATACTCTCAGCGTCTCTCCGCTTTTCAGCGAGACGACCTCCCCGCCGAGTCCGAACCACAGTTCGTACGCGGTGGGGTTGTAGATTATTTTCTCGTCGACCGTCGCTTTGAGAGACGAGAGAGCGTTGAGATAGTCGATGATCTCGATGTTCGTCGCGTACCAGACGTCGGAGCGCCCTCCGAGCAGAGAGCAGAGCTTTTCAACGCAGTCCCAGTCGTTTCGTTCTTCGATCTCGAAGGAGTGTCCCCAGATATAGAACAGCTTGCCCGGGCGCGGCTCGCAAACGAACCTTTCCGCAAGAGGCATCGCCTCCGTATAATGGCAGGTCGGCTCCCAGTCGAACGGGTCGGCAGGGTATGAAAAACGCATCGTCGACGTCGTATTGCGGCAGTATTCAATACCGCACGCGCGCAAGATCTCTTTCTGGAACGGGCGGTGATCGGTCGACGGATACGCCATTCCCCTGACGGGGTATCCGCAGATACGCTCGAGCGCCTCGCGGTCTTTAATGACCGAGGTCACGGTCGACTGATCGCCGAGAAACGAAAGCGTGGTGTGATTATCTCCGTGGCAGGCGATCTCGTGCCCTTTATAAACTTCGGCTATCTCGTCTTCTTTCAGACGGTAGACCTCGCGGTATTTCATCTTGTTCCCGAATACGGCGGAATTAAGATTGAACGTTCCCT
This sequence comes from uncultured Ruminococcus sp., assembly GCA_902785485.1. GTDB lineage: Bacteria > Bacillota > Clostridia > Oscillospirales > CAG-272 > RUG13077. The sequence continues at coordinate 10,890 of CACZZA010000026.1, forward strand.
TGAGTCCGTTTTTGTTGAAGATGGCGGTCAGCCGCCTGTCCTCGAGCGTGCCGTCGTCAAACGAAAACGTCAGAGCCTTCCGCTTTCCGCCGGGAAACGCCGTAAAAGTGATGCCCTTCATCGTCATTCCCTTTCAAGCTCGTCGAACTCGTCAATATCTCCCGTCACGACGGGAAGCACCGAGAAATCGAACGAGAACTCTTTTTCGGAAAGACGCCACTTTTCGTCGAGCTCGACTCCGCACGAGCCGCTTCCGATGCCGGACTGTTTGTAATCTATCGAAACGAAAGTCTCTTTTGCGGGAACAAGCTCGTAGTCGTGCATAACGGAGGTCAGATATTCCGCGGAATACCGGCTTGCTCCGAATTCAAAGCCTTCTCGGCGCATAAAGAGCAGTCCGCGTCCGCGTTCGTCGGCGACAGTCGCCCATTCGGTACCGTAGTGAGAGGAATTCTCCTGAGGCTTGACGTAAGGCTCGAACGACTCCGAAGCCGTTGTGCGGAAGACTCCCATACGTGACGAAAGACGCTTGTCGACGTAGCTTTCGTACGGACCGAAGCCGAAATACCTGACGTTTTCCATTCCCTCTTTGAGGACGATCTCCCAGCCGAAGCGCGGGAGCCAGGTCACGGCGTCGCGCACCCTGACGGAGCAGGAGATATTGAGTTTTCCGTCGGAAGTCACCGTGTAGAATGCGTCGATATGAAGTATTGGCGGAACGATATACGGTCCTACCGCGAGCGATACTTTCACCTCCGCCGAGTCTCCGTCACACGACGGCTCGAACGAATAGCACTTGGTCGCGCATTTATCGAAATACTGAGCCTCCCAGACGAGCCTGATCTTGCGGTCGTTATCGATGGGCGCGCGCCAGATCCTCGGACGAACGGGAGAAAATAGCATCTCTTTGCCCTGATATTCTATTCCGGTGACGAGTCCCTTGACCGAGTCGAACGTATATACGGCGTCTCCCGCCGCTATTCTGACTTTCCTGCCCTCTTTGATCAGCGATACTCCGCCCGTCTTTCTGGGGGAAAGCACCTCGCGGCGCGCGGAAGGAAGCTCGAACTGGTCGTGTCCGATCTCGTGGAACGCTCCCGCCCAGGGAGTCGAAATATTCGACACAAAACTGAAGTTGACGAAACAGCGCCCCTCTGTGACCGATGAAAGATCGATCCTGAACTCTCCCTCTTCGCCGGGTCCTACGTCGAGCGACGGGATGACTCCCTCGTCGACGACCTGCCCGTCGCATTCGACAGCCCAGTTGACGTCTATATCGCTCAGGTCGGTGAAGCATCTGAGATTTTTTATGCGGAACGCGCCCGACGAAAGATCGTCGGCGTAAATGCGGTAGGGTTTATATACCTCTTTCATCTCGAGCATCCCGGTATGCGGACGGCGGTCGGGATAAACGAGTCCGTCGACGCAGAAATTGCCGTCGTTCGGCTGATCGCCGAAGTCTCCGCCGTAGGTGAAACCGATCTTTCCGTCGACGTCGATCTGTACGCTGTGGTCGGTGTACTCCCAGACGCATCCGCCGAAGAAGCGGTCGTTTTTATATATGACGTCCCAGTATTCCGGAAGGTCTCCGGGGCCGTTTCCCATCGCGTGGCTGTATTCGCAGAGGAAGAACGGCTGACTGTATTCTTCCATATCGAAATAGCGTTTGCAGTAGTCTACGGAGGGGTACATACGGCTCTCCATATCGACGACATCGGTCTGCTGGATCCTGTTTGCGTAAAGCTCTGCGTTCGCGCCCTCGTAATGGATGAGACGGGACGCGTCCCTCTCTCTCGTCCAGCGGCTCATCGCGACGTGGTTGCATCCGAAGCCCGCCTCGTTTCCGAGTGACCAGAAGATTATGCTGACGTGGTTTTTATCGCGTTCCACCATGCGCCGCATACGGTCTACGTAGCAATCCTCCCACTCGGGGTCGTCGGAGACGATATTCCTTCTTTCGGGCTGGGGGAGAGTATCCGAACGGAAGTCGGAGCCGTGAGTTTCGAGGTCCGCCTCGTCGATAACGTAGAACCCGAGCCTGTCGCAAAGCTCGAGAAAACGCGGATCGTTCGGATAGTGGCTCGTCCTTATCGTGTTGACGTTGTGCCTTTTGAGTATGTAAAGGTCCTCGAGCATATGCTCCATCGGGGTAACGTGTCCGAGCAGGTGATGGCTGTCGTGGCGGTTGACTCCGCGCGCTTTTACCTTGGCGCCGTTGATGAGGATGACTCCGTCCTTTATCTCGATTTTACGGAAGCCGATCTCCTGACGGATATACTCGCGTCCGCAGATCAGGAAAAGCTCGTAGAGAAGGGGCGATTCGTCCGACCAAAGCTCGGGATCGTCTATTTCGAGGTCAAGTCCGACCTCGCTGTTGAAGGAACCGCGGCAGATCTCCTCTCCGCTCGGAGAAACGAGGCGGTATTCTATGTCGGTCTCGTCGTTCGTCTCGGTCTCAAGCGAAAGCGACGCCTTCGTGAGATCTTCATTGAGGCTCGTCCGGGCGAAAAAGTCGACTATATGCAGATCGGGGCGGAAGAGGAGATATACTTCTCTGAAAATGCCGGAAAAACGCCACATATCCTGATCCTCGAGATAGCTTCCGTCGCACCATTTGAGAACGAGGACTTTTATCGTGTTCTCGCCCTCGTGAACGTATCTCGTGACTTCGCACTCGCTCGTCGTATGCGATACCTGACTGTAAGAAACGAACTCGTCGTTTATCCAGAGATAGAAGCAGCTCTCGACGCCCTCGAAGTTTATATCTATCTCGAACGAGTCCGCCTCTTTCGCGGAAAGATAAAACTTGCGGGTATAGAGTCCGCAGGGGATGTCGTCGGGAAGATGCGGCGGGTCGAGCGGATACGGGTAACGCTTGTTGGTATAGTTGGGAACGTCGTAGCCGCGCCCGAGATAGGTCTGCCACGACGAAGGGACGTCGATGCGGTCAAAACCTTCCCCGTCGGGAACGTAAGACGCGATCTCCTCAACGTCATAAAAAGACTTAAAATATCTGAAAGACCACTCTCCGCAAAGCGATCTGAAGAACAGCGAAGACGCGCGAAGCCCTTTTTCCGCTTTTTCGAAGGTGTCGTAAGGGACAAAATAAGCGCGGGGTTTTTTGCAGTTGAAGTGCGGTATTTTGAGATCTCTGTGATATTCAGGCATTTTGAGCATAAAAAGACCCTCCTGTCTATATTTATTATATTATTACATACCCTTGATTAAAAGTCAAGTGCCATCGCCGAAAAACGGAAATCGGTATTTACAACGCAGAAAAACTGTGTTAAAATAGGTAGGTCCGATAAAACAAAGAACGGAGTATTTATGAGACTTGACAAACTGTTGAATGAATGCGGTCTTGCGACAAGGAGCGAGGCTTCAAAGCTCATCCGCAAAGGCGGAGTGACCGTAAACGGCGTCCCCGCAAAAAGCGGAGGCGACCCCGTCGACCCCGAAAAGGACGCGGTCGTCTTCTGCGGAAGACCGGTCGAATACCGCAAATTCACTTATATCCTTATGAACAAACCCGAAGGAACGGTCTCGTCCACGGACGGAAAAGACGGAGACACCGTGATCTCCCTGCTCCCGCCGGAGCTGCGGAAGATCGGACTCTTCCCCTGCGGAAGGCTCGACAAGGACACCGTAGGCTGTCTGCTTCTGACCAACGACGGCAGTCTTTCGCATTTTCTGCTCTCGCCGAAGCGCCACGTCGACAAGAAATATTTCGTAAGGTGTGAAAAGTACGTTTCCGACTCCGATCTCGCGCTCCTCTCCGGAGGTCTCGATATAGGAAACGGTGAAAAGACCGCAAAAACGGACGTAATGCGGATAAGCGAAAAAGAGTTTGAAATAACGCTGCGCGAGGGGATGTATCACCAGATCAAGCGTATGGTCGAAAGAACGGGAAACTCCGTCGTCTTCCTCGAGCGAACGTCGTTCGCGTTTCTGACTTCCGAGCCGACCCTCGGACGCGGAGAATGGAGATACCTCACTCCCGAAGAGGAAGAAAGGCTCAAAAGATACGACAAAAACACAAACGGTCGATAAACCGCGCAAAGGAGAAAATATGGATATTCTGAAAACTCTGGCGGAGGAATTCTCGCTCAGGCAATCACAGGTAGACAACACGGTCAAGCTGATCGACGACGGCAATACCATCCCGTTCATCGCGCGTTACCGCAAGGAGATGACGGGGTCTCTCGACGACGCCGTCCTGCGCGATCTGTTCGACAGACTGAATTATCTTCGCAACCTCGAAAAACGCAAGGAAGAGGTATCTTCTCTCATCGAAGAACAGGGCAAGCTGACAGACGAGATAAAGACCGCGCTTTCAAACGCGAAGATACTGACGGAGGTCGAAGACATATACCGTCCGTACAAACAGCACCGCAAGACCCGCGCATCGGTCGCCCGCGAAAAGGGACTCGAGGGACTGTCGCAGCTCATCATGGAGCAGAGAAAGTCATACGACAGACCGATAGAAAGCTGCGCCGAGGATTATATCAACGAAGAAAAGGGCGTCGCCTCCGTCGAAGAGGCGCTGAGCGGCGCACGGGACATCATCGCCGAGGACATTTCGGACTCCGCGGACTTTCGCAAGGTCATCCGCGGTCTGTCGTTCCGCAGCGGCGTCATAAATACAAAACAGGCGAAGGACGAAGACTCGGTCTATTCTCAGTATTACGACTTCAAGGGCGCCGTTCCGAAAATGCCCGGACACCGCGTTCTTGCGCTCAACCGAGCCGAAAAAGAAGGCTATATCAAGGTCGCTCTCGACGTCAACAAGGACGAGATACTCGCGTACTTACGCAAGAACGTGATAAAAGACGCCTCCAGTCCCGCGGCGTCCTACATTTCCGAGGCGGTCGACGACAGTTATGAAAGGCTCATCGCCCCGTCGATCGAACGCGAGATACGCTCGACTATGTTCGACGAGGCGAGCGAGGGAGCGATAAAGGTGTTCGAGGATAACCTCGGAAATCTGCTGATGACCCCGACCCTCAAGGGAAAGACCGTCATGGGTTACGACCCCGGGTACCGCACCGGGTGCAAGCTCGCGGTGGTCGACAAGACCGGAAAAGTCCTCGACACCGCGGTCATCTACCCGACAAAGCCGCAGGAACGTATCGCCGAATCCGCCGCGAAGGTCAAGGCTCTTATCAATAAATACGGCGTCGACGCCATCGCGATAGGCAACGGCACGGCGTCAAAGGAAAGTGAGATCTTTATAGCGAATACCCTTAAAGAAGTCGACCGCGACGTCAAATACGCGATGGTAAACGAGGCAGGCGCCTCCGTCTACTCCGCGTCCAAGCTCGGCACCGAGGAATTCCCCGATTTCGACGTCACACAGAGGAGCGCCGTTTCGATAGCGCGCAGGCTCCAGGATCCGCTTGCGGAGCTCGTAAAGATCGACCCGAAGTCAATAGGCGTCGGACAGTATCAGCACGATATGAAACAGGCGAGACTCGATGAGGCGCTGACCGGAGTCGTCGAGGATTGCGTAAACAAAGTAGGAGTCGACGTCAACACCGCGAGCTGGTCGCTCCTGTCTTACATTTCGGGGATCAACGCGACGGCGGCAAAAAACATAGTCAAATACCGCGAGGAGAACGGCGAATTCAAAAACCGCAAACAACTGCTCAAGGTCCCCAAGATCGGAGCGAAAGCGTTTGAACAGGCGGCGGGATTTCTGCGTGTTTCCGGCTCGGACGAGATACTCGACAACACCGGAGTCCACCCCGAAAGCTACGCGGCGGCGAAGACCCTGCTCAAAAAGTATAAGCTCGACGAGAGCGACGTCGGCACGCCGAAGATCAATATCCTGCGCGCCAAACTCAAGCTCGAGGGAACGAAAAAGCTCTGCGAGGAGCTGGGTATCGGCGAGCCTACGCTCAACGATATAATCGGCGAACTCGAAAAGCCGGGACGCGACGTCCGCGACGACCTGCCGAAACCCGTACTCCGCACCGACGTTATGGATATGAACGACCTCAAACCGGGAATGATAATGACCGGCACCGTACGAAACGTCATTGATTTCGGAGCGTTCGTCGACATAGGCGTACATCAGGACGGACTCGTACACATCTCCGAGATCTCCGACCGCTTTATCAAGCACCCGTCCGAAGTCCTCTCGGTAGGAGACGTCGTCAAAGTCATGATAAAAGACGTAGACCTCAACAAAAAGCGTATTTCCCTGACGATGAAAGGGATAAAAGAATGAAGACCGCGCCGCGGGAGAGAGCTTGTCTCATCCCGCGGCGGTTTTAATATATTAGAACTCATCGGCGTCCGGTTCACACGCCGTTTACCGGCGCTTCATTTTTCATTGTGCATCATGTACAAATGAAAAGCCGTATTTTTTCTCGTTTGACTCTTTACAAACCGTATTTTTTTTGCTATAATAATGGATAGAAATTTTGCAGACAGGCGCGTGACCAAATTTTGCGCGCAATATCGGAGGAACAAATGGCAAGTTTATCTTTCAGACACATTTACAAAAAGTATCCCGGAGGCGTGACAGCCGTTTCTGACTTCTGCCTTGAAGTCAAAGACAAAGAGTTCATCATCTTCGTCGGTCCTTCCGGTTGCGGCAAGACCACCACTCTGCGTATGATCGCGGGTCTTGAAGAGATCACCGAAGGCGAACTCCTCATAGGAGACAGACTCGTCAACGACGTCGCCCCCAAAGACAGAGATATCGCGATGGTGTTCCAGAACTACGCGCTTTATCCTCACATGACCGTGTTTGACAACATGGCGTTCGGACTCAAGCTCCGCAAGACTCCGAAAGCGGAGATCAAGCGCCGCGTCGAAGAGGCCGCCCGCATCCTTGATATATCCCACCTGCTCGACCGTAAACCGAAGGCTTTGTCCGGCGGTCAGAAACAGCGTGTCGCGCTCGGCCGCGCTATCGTCCGTGAGCCCCGCGTCTTCCTGCTTGACGAACCTCTGTCCAACCTCGACGCAAAGCTGCGCGCGTCCATGAGGACCGAGATCACCAAGATCCACCAGAAGCTCGGAACGACGTTCATCTACGTTACGCACGACCAGGTCGAGGCTATGACGATGGCTACCCGTATCGTCGTTATGAAAGACGGTATCATCCAACAGGTCGACTCTCCTCAAAACCTCTACGATCTCCCCTGCAACGTATTCGTCGCGGGCTTCATGGGCACTCCTCAGATGAACTTCATCGAAGCGAAGATCGAAAAAGGCAAGGGCACCGACGATAAATTCATCGTTTTCGGTCCCAACAGACTCAAGATTCCGGAGGAGAAGTTCGAGGATACCGAGCTTTCCAAGTACATCGGTCAGACCGTCATCGTCGGACTCCGTCCCGAGTCCATCCACGACGAGCCTATGTACCTCTCCAGCATGGCTGAGACCGTACTCGAGGCTGACGTTGAAGTCACCGAGCTTATGGGCGCTGAGATTTATCTCTACCTCACCACCGACAACGAAGCTACGAACGACGGCAAACAGCACCTTATCGCGCGCGTTTCCTCGCGCTCCCAGGCGAGAGCCGGAGACCGCATCAAGGTCGCGTTCGACGTTTCGAGAATGCACTTCTTCGACAAAGAGACCGAAAAGTGCATCACCCACTGATCTTAAAACAAAAAATTCCGACCGGGATCTCCGGTCGGATTTTTTTATTTCAG
>CACZZA010000027.1 GCA_902785485.1 uncultured Ruminococcus sp.
GAGGAGTTGCGCTTCCGCGCGAATGCGGCGGAAGTGCCTCCTAACCCCCTCCTCGTTGCCCTTTCTTTGCGCACTTTCTTTCGGCAACCGAAAGAAAGTAATGCAACGAACGTTCTCCGCAAATCTAACCCATCTTTCCACTACGTCATAGAATAACGCGCCCGAGCCGTTTTTCTATGACTCGCCCCTTTATTTTGCCCTTTCTTTGCGCACTTTCTTTCGGCAACCGAAAGAAAGTGCGAGAACAAACGTTCTCCGCAAATCTAACGTTCACGTTCCACTACGTCATAGAATAACGCGTCCGCACCGTTTTTTCTATGACTCTCTCCTAAATTCTTGTTTACCGTTCTATTTCTACAGCTTCTTTTTTACCGCGTATCCCGACGGGAAACCGAGCGCGCGATTGCCCGCCGAAAGCTGACCGCTCAAAATAATACCGACCGCAGTCCGGCATCGTTATCTCTTTTTCCCTGTGCAAAGTTTTTGAAGAGAGCGCGAGAGAGACTTTTTTCAAAAAGTCTCTCTCGTATCATATTCACCCCTCGAGCTGACGCCCGAGGAAGGACGCCGCGGCGCGGACGAGCTCGATCTCAGTCTCGCCGACCTGCCCGAGCTTGTCGGGAGAGCGAAGCGAGACGACGCAGCCGATGACGTCGCCTTCCGACGAGATGGGCATCGCGCAGGAGATGAGATGCTCCGCGCGGTTGTCGTCCGAGACGCGGATGCCGTTTTCGCGCGCCTTGCAGACGTAGAGGCTCCGCTTTGCGATAATGGAGTCAAGACCTTCCGACAGACTCTTTTCAAGATACTCTTTTTTCGGAACACCCGCCGCCGCGACGACTTCGTCGCGGTCGGTCACGACGACCGAAAGATCGCAGGTCTTGCACAGTGTTTCCGCGTACTGCGCGGCGATCTGCCCGAGTTCACCTATCGGCGAATACTTCTTGAATATGACTTCTCCCTCTCTGTCGGTGTATATTTCAAGAGGGTCACCCTCGCGGATACGCATCGTGCGGCGGATCTCCTTCGGTATCACGACTCGCCCGAGGTCGTCTATCCGCCTGACGATTCCTGTTGCTTTCATATATAAATATCTCCTTGCTTTTTGATAATACTATTATCTGTAAAACAAAGAGAATTATACATGATCGCTTGAAAATCACTTTTGAGTTAATGACAGAATGGATTTGATCGAAAAACAAATAATTGTCGATGTTTTTTGTTTCAGGTTGCAGTTTTCTCAGATAAATCAATTGATATATAGGATTTGAAGTGGTATTATATGCTTGAAATCTAAGTTTTTAATAACTGTTTTGCTGAAGCATATCGTCAAAACTACAAATGGTTCTCCATCCTTCGCCGAGCAGAAGTTTATCGTTGACCGTTTAGACGAACTCCTCGCCGTGTGCGATGAAATAGTGGGGGAACTATCAAAAACTTGTTTCTTGAAATTGTGAGAATGCCCCCGCAGAGGCAGTAAAACTGCCGGAGCGGAGGCGTGTTTTATTGCGGGGAGCGCCAGGTCAGAACGGGAGGTCTTCCGGCGGACTTACGCGACTGTTATAGTATTCTGTGATTTTATTCAAAGATGGTCCGTTATAGATGCTGAATATTTTTTCGTCAGCCTCGATCTTTCTGTTTTTGCCTTCGTATGGCTCTCCATGTTTGAAATAAGTCCCGAATACGGTTCCGTTTACTATCTTTTCAACGGCAAAACAGTAATCTCCTGTCCAACTCTTTTCGACCGATTTGTAAATGACCATGACTTTATTCGGACTGCCGTACCTTGAGTATAGTTCATTGACGCTTCCGACGAACGAATAATCAGGCTGCTGTCTGTTGCTTTTCAAAGATTCCGGAGTCAAAGTCTCACGGACTTCACGGACCAGCTTTCCGAGAGACTCAGTGGCGCTTTCGGCTTGCTCCGCTGCGTTTTCGAGGCGTTTCGACTTGGCTTCGGATTGAGCCGCTGCGTTTTCGAGGCGTTTGGATTGGGTGTCCGCCCTCAACAGTTTTTCGTCTATCCTTTTTTCCGACCCTTCTATCCTTTCCTGGAGTTTGGAAATGGTTTGCTTTTGCGCTTCTATGATCTTCATCTGCGCCCCGATCTCCGCTCGCTGCGCTTCGATCAGCGCTTTTGAATCTTCATACGCTTTCTTGATAGACGGATATTCGTCGTTTAGTTCAATGAGTTTCTCCAGAAGGTCGTCGTACATCCGGAGCAGTTCATCCAGATCAAGATCCGAAATATTGCTCATTTTGCCCCTCCTTTTGCTTATTTCGTTTTTTTCGGTGCTTTTTTGCAATCCTTTTGTTATAGTACCGGTAACTTTGCCGTAGTGCGATAATAAGACTTTGCTTGCCGCCGCTTTCTCACTTTCGTCTTTGAACAGCGCCTTCAGATGAAAAGCGGGGCCGCTTTCCGTTATTTCGAAACGTCCTCTCGATAGAGCAACGTAAAGCCTGCCGATCTCTTTGGCGTCTCCGCCGTCGAGCAACCCGACTATTCGTTCTCCGAATTCAGAGGAGTCCGACAGGATGCAGAAGCGCATCGCGCTTTCATAGTCTTTTTCCTTGTACGCCACATACATTCTGCATCTGAAGACGTCTTTTTCCGGAGCGTGTCCTTTGATATATGCTCCGATCGCGTCCTGATACCTTCCGTTTTCTTCGCAGGACTTTCCGTAACCGATCCACTCTTCGTCGGTTTGGATAAGATCCGAAAACCTCAGGTCTTCCGCGTTGAAAGAATCGAACACAGAAGGAGCAAGGACGGAGTCGAGAATGTCGGCGCTTTTTTTATCGATAAAGCACAGATGAAGCATAGTGCGGGACATCGCAACGTAAAGCAGATTGAAATAATAGCGGTACTTTGTCTGTTTTCTCGCCTTTTCGGATGTCATTATTTCGTTCCATACCTCGCTGTGCTCCCCAATAAGGTCAAATGCCACGACGTAAGAATACTCCATTCCCTTGACTTCCGGAACTGTGAAGATATAGTTTATTCCCAACCGTTCGTAATTTGGTATAAGGCTTTTGGCATATTCTTTCGTTTTTTCGTCCGGGACAAGGATTGCCGCGCCCGGATATTTTACCGTTTCTTCCAAAAGGCTCCGTAGATTGTTTTCCGAGTATTTAAGTCTGGACACCAGCGCCCCGGCTTTGTTTCGTGCAAGTTCCGGCTGTTCGAGATCGTCGCTCATTTTAGCGATCTTGTTTCTTCGTAGCTCCGATAAAGCATTAGTTCTCGTGATGACGTTACCCGGACATCTGTGATTTATGCTTAAAAGAGGTGTTTGGAGAGACTTACCGTTTCCATTCAGATAAAAGAGAGATTCCAGCCGAGACACACTGAAATAGGTAGGATTCACATTCTGATGGTTATCTCCGAACATTGCAATACGTGATTTGTCGGCCGCCATTTCAAAGAGAAGATATATCTGTAATTCCGTGTAGTCTTGTATTTCATCAACAACGATAAGATCTGCGGACGGCAGTCCGTATTTCTTCCCGAAACGGAACATCTCGCGGATAAGGTCATTATCGTCGAACAGTTCGTTTTCCTTCAGATATTTTTCGTACTCCTCGCATATCTTCCATACTGTGGACCTTTTTTCCGCTCCGAGAGTAGCGTTTTCGTCAGGCATGGAGAAATAATCGTCCCTTTCCAGAGTTCTCAAGTCCGGATCGAAAGAGGAAAAATAATCTATTATCCCTTCGGAAATCTTTCCGCGTAAGTTTTTCACGCCGTTCTCGACGGCTTTTTCCGATAATCCGAACAGTTTTTTATCTTTTGGAGAGCGGATCAACCATCCTTCTCTGACCGCTTTTTCGACGTTTCCGAACTTTTCCTGAGAAACGTATTTTCTGTTGTGCGTCCATTTTTGAGACATCGCCCCTTTCAGCGTCCCTCTGATCTCAGTCCAGACTTCGACTGGCGACAGCCTTTCTTTTTTGCATAAAGCCGTAAGGTCTTTCCTTCCTTTGATAAACGAGAGAAAACCGTCGCAGGAAATGTACGCCTTTTCATTCTTTCCCAGATGATCCAAGCAAAAATCTGTTATATTGTAGAACTCGACTCTCTCATCCTCTATATCCAGCGTTCGGAAAAGCCTTTTCGATCTTCCTATAAGTTCAAAGGATTGGGTGAAATACAGCGCGAGACAATCGGGGTCAGACTTATGATAGTCGGCAAGCGTGTGGATAGCTATGAGCGTTTTTCCGGTTCCGGCTCCTCCGAAAACGGCGATCGGATTATCCCCGTCTATAAACTTGCTTATTATTTCCGCCTGCTGAGGAATAAGACAGACTTCAGGATCCTTGTCAGACCGGTCTTCGTCTTCGTTTTCCCGTAAAACGTAGAACGTGTGCCACTTTGTTATATCGGACGGAGCCATGATATCCGCAACTGTTTCGAGATCTGTTTCGCTGAAGCCCTCTTTATCAAGGCCGGAATCCTTCAACTGTTTTGCCAATTCCGACAACTGAGTATATCCCTGCTTTTTGTGAAACGAAAATACTTTTGCGTCTTCTCCCTGCTCGTCGTGTTTTGAACGGCGTATCAGGACCAATGAATCACGGTGTTCCTCTGAAATAAAATCAACGTATTTTCCGAAAGTATAAAGCAGCCTGTCTCCGTCGGACAGCTGATATTTGAAGATGCGTTCGGCTCCGTTCATCGGTTTTCCGTTGTGATTTAGAATATATCTTTTTAAAGAATAATCTTCGTTTTCCAGATCGTTCAGAGTTTGAAGTTCTCCGAATATCAATTTTCTGGTTTGAGCAGACAGATGTCTGTCCCGGGTCTGCGAGATCAGTTCGTCCAGTACGAGTATGTCTTTCATGTTGTTCTCCATTAGGGCGCGGTCGTTATTTTGACGGGATCGTGGGGCCACAGGAACAGAAGTCATTATTCTTTGCGAATGACGGGCCTTATTAACCATTATAACAGATACTGCCAAAAAAGAAAAGAAGAAAAATCCATACAATTACAAAACGGTGATTTTCTGACAGCTTGAAAACGAAAAAACGGGATAATTCCGATTTTTCTGCGTTTGAGCAGACAGAATGAGATTTTTGGCTTTACGCTATTCATTTCGTCGCGGTGTTAAGTATTTCTGCCCCTCGCCGATCTCATTGTTGCATAACGCTTTTTTCTGTCATTATAACGCTAAAGTTGTCCCGTTTCCGGGACGTATGTGTCCCGGACTCTTTTTTTCGGCAAAGGGCGGGGCGAACATGACCCAAAACCGAATTGACAGAATGGGAGGGAGAGAGTTATAATCGTGGTAGAAAATAATTGCGATACCGGAGGTTTCCATATATGAAGTCCTACAAAAGATCCGAAGAACTGCTCGAACGGGAGCTTAAAGTTTCGCCCCTTGCGGCGCAGACCTTCAGCAAATCGTACAGATATTTCTGCCGTGGCGAGGCTCCGTCCTTTATGGAGAGGGGCGAGGGATGCTATATCTACGACGTCGACGGCAACCGCTTTATCGACTATATGTGCGCGCTCGGTCCCATAACGGTCGGCTACAACGATCCTATGGTGAACGGGGCGGTCATAAAGCAGGTCGGCAAGTTTGCCGCGGGAAGTCTTCAGTCCGAGTGCGAGGCGCTCCTCGCTGAAAAGCTCTGCGAGATCATCCCGTGCGCGGAGTCGGTACGTTTCGTCAAAAACGGCTCGGACGCCACGACCGCGGCGGTGCGTCTGGCGAGGGCGTACACGGGGCGCGAGGCGGTGTTAATGTCAGGCTACCACGGTATGAACGACTGGTCCATCGGCGCTTCGGAAAACAACAGGGGCGTGCCTAAGGCGGTCTGCGAGCTGACGAAGAATTTCAGGTACAACGATCTTTCCGACCTCGAAGAAAAGCTCCGCGAGCGCGAGGTCGCGGCGGTCATCCTCGAGCCGATACAGAGCAACGGTCCGAAGGACGGCTATCTTGAGGGAGTCAAGTCCCTCGCGCACAAATACGGCGCCGTCCTCATCTTTGACGAGGTGGTCTCGGGCTTCCACTACGCGCTCGGCGGCGCGCAGGAGATGTTCGGCGTGACGCCCGACCTCGTCGCGTTCGGCAAAGGAATGGCGAACGGATACCCGATCTCGGCGGTCGCCGGCAAACGCGAGCTTCTTTCGCAGATCGAACAGGGAGTCTTTATCTCGACGACCTTCGGAGGAGAGAGCGTGTCGATGGCGGCGGCTCTTGCGACCATAAGCATCCTCGAGCGCCCGGGATTTTACGATCATATCAACAAGATCGGCAAAATGATGCGCGACGGCATCGTCCGCCTTATTGACAAACACAGGCTCGGAGACGTCGTTTCCGTTTCGGGACTCGATGCACACAGCGGACTCGCCTTCGACGGAAAGGGAAGCCTTTCCTATCTCGACGTGCAGTCGGTCTATTCGCAGACGATGATCGACCGCGGAGTCCTCGTCTTTGCGCTCTATTTCCTGAACGGGAGCCACACAGAAAAGGAAGCCGAAGTCTATCTCGACGCGACCGACGAAGCATTCACGAATATCCGCCGCGCGCTCGAACTTGACTCCGTGGAGCCGCTTCTTCGCGGAGGCAAGGTCGATCCCGTGTTCAAACGGAATATAAAGTGAAATAAAAACTCTTTTCAAACGCCTGTCTCAGATAAAAAAATCCCGCGCATACTTGCATTACGCGGGATTTTGTTATATAATAATATGAATAATACTGTTTTCCAATAATTACCTACCCGGAGAAAAATATGTCAATCACAAACGACAGACAAAAACACATACGCAACTTCTCGATAGTCGCGCACATCGACCACGGCAAATCGACGCTCGCGGACCGCATCCTCGAGTACACGCAGACGGTCTCGAAGCGCGATATGGAGGAGCAGCTGCTCGACAATATGGACCTCGAGCGCGAGAGGGGCATAACCATCAAGGCGCGCGCGGTCAAGCTGAATTATACGGCGCCGGACGGGCAGGAGTATATCCTCAATCTGATCGACACTCCCGGGCACGTCGACTTCAACTACGAGGTCTCGCGCTCGCTCAACGCGTGCGACGGAGCCATCCTCATCGTCGACGCGACGCAGGGGATACAGGCGCAGACTCTGGCAAACGCATATCTTGCCGTCGACGCGGGACTTGAGATACTCCCCGTCGTGAACAAGATCGACCTTCCGTCCGCCGACATTGAGGGCGCGCAGAAGGAAATAGAGGACGTTATCGGCATCCCCGCCGAGGGCTGTCCCGCCGTTTCGGCTAAAGTCGGACTCAACATCGACAAGGTCGTCGAGCGGATCGTCAGCGATCTTCCGTGTCCCTCGGGCGACGTCGATAAGCCTCTCAAATGCCTGATATTCGACTCGTATTACGACTCGTACCTCGGAGTCGTCGTCTACGTCCGCGTTTTCGACGGAGTGGTAAAGAGCGGCGACGAGATATATATGATGGGTACGGGCAAGCGCTTTACCGTCGTCGACGTCGGCACGATGTCGCCGTTCGGACTGACTAAGAGCGATTACCTCGCGGCGGGCGACGTCGGATATATCACGGCGTCGATCAAGAACGTCGCCGACACACGCGTAGGAGACACCGTCACTCTCGCCGAGGGAGGCGTCACCGAGGCGCTCCCCGGATTCAAAAAAGCGATGCCGATGGTCTTCGCCGGGATCTATCCCGCGGACGGCGCGAAATACGGCGACCTGCGCGACGCGCTCGAAAAACTGAGACTCAACGACGCGGCGCTCTCGTTCGAGCCGGAGACCTCCGCCGCGCTCGGTTTCGGCTTCCGATGCGGCTTCCTCGGATTGCTTCACATGGAGATAATCGAGGAGAGGATCGAACGCGAGTTCAACCTTGACCTCATCACGACCGCGCCGAGCGTCATATACAAGATCGAAAAGACCGACGGCAGCGTCGTATTCATCGACAACCCGGCGAACTACCCGTCGCCCGACGAGATCGCGACCTCGAACGAGCCGATAGTCAAGGCGACGATCATCACCCCGACCGACTACATCGGCGGAATAATGGAGCTTTGCCAGGACAGACGCGGAAGCTTTATCGATATGAAATACATCGATCAGACCCGCGCGGAGCTGCACTATATGCTTCCGCTCAACGAGATAGTTTATGACTTTTTCGACGCGCTCAAATCCCGGAGCCGCGGATACGCGTCTCTCGACTACGAGCTTGACGGATATTATCCCTCGAAGCTCGTCAAGCTCGACATCCTGCTCAACGGCGACGTCGTCGACGCTCTGTCGTTCATCGTTCACGAGGACAAGGCGTACGCGCGCGGACGCAAGATCTGCGAAAAACTCAAAGAGAACATCCCTCGTCAGCTGTTCGAGGTGCCCGTCCAGGCGGCGATAGGCGGACGCATCATCGCCCGCGAAACGGTCAAGGCCCTGCGCAAGGACGTCCTCGCAAAGTGCTACGGCGGCGACATCACGCGAAAGAAAAAACTGCTTGAAAAGCAAAAAGAGGGCAAAAAGAAGATGCGTACCCTCGGTACCGTAGAGGTGACGCCGGAGGCGTTTATGGCGGTACTCAAGCTCGACGACGAATAATAACAGGGAGAGAAGACAATGAACAGGAAAAAACTCGGACTCTATATCCACATCCCGATCTGCGAGAAAAAATGCGCGTACTGCGACTTCTATTCGGTGACTCATTTCGAGGAGTGTTCCCGCTATACCGACAGCCTCCTGCTTCAGATGGAGGACTTCTCGAAGGAGTGTTCCTCTTATGAGGTCGACTCCGTCTTTATCGGCGGCGGCACGCCCACGCTTCTCCCGAAAAAGAATATGGTCGAACTTATAAACGGGATCTACCGCAATTTCAAGGTGCTGAAGGACGCGGAGTTCACGATGGAGGCTAACCCCGCCTCGGTCGACCTTTCTACGCTCAAAAAATACCGCAAGCTCGGCGTGAACCGCCTTTCGATAGGTATGCAGAGCGCAAACGAAAAGGAACTGCGCGGACTGACGAGGATACATACGTTCGAGGAGTTCTGCAACTCCTACGCCGCCGCGCGCAAGGCGGGATTTGACAACATCAACGTCGACGTTATGTACGGTATCCCGATGCAGACGAAGGAATCGCTCGACAGGACTCTGACCGAGGTCATCAGGCTCGAGCCGGAGCATATCTCGCTCTACGGACTCAAGATCGAAGAGGGTACCCCCTTCGCCAAGCACGAGGATAAGCTCGTCCTGCCCGACGAGGACGTCGAATACGCGATGTACACGTCGTCCATCGAAAAGCTCGCCCGCCACGGCTACAAGCAGTATGAGATCTCGAACTTCGCCCGCAAGGGTCGCGAATGCCGCCACAACCTGCGGTACTGGAACTGCGAGGAATACCTCGGCTTCGGTCCGGCGGCGCACTCGTATTTCAAGGACAGGCGGTTTTCCTATAAGCGGAGCGTGAGTATGTTTATGGACGCGCTCGAATACCCCGACGCCGGGATAAATATTTTCGAGGAGGATTACGAGGTCACTCCCTCCGCCCGCGTCGACGAGTATATCATGCTTCAACTCAGGCTCAACAAGGGTCTCGACGAAAACGATTTCAAAGAGCGCTTCGGCGTCGACTTCGGCGAGAAGTACGCCAAGGACCTCAAATTGTATCTCGACAACGGCTTTATGAAGTACGAAAACGGGCGTTATTTCTTCACCCCGAAGGGAATGTACGTCTCGAACTACATCCTGTCGTCATTCCTCACGTTCGAGAGCGAGATCGCCGACAACATCGCGAGCGGACTGGATAAGTAAAAGAAAAATAAAAAGGAGAAATAGTGAAAATGAAAAAATCCTCCCCTTCAATTCGAATTTTATCTTTTTTTGTGGCAATGGTTTTCGTCTTCCTGGCGTTCCCGTACACGGCTTCATCGAAGAATGATTTAGGCATTTCTTCTGAAGTCGTTTCAGAAACTCAATCAGAAAATAATTCGGAAGAAAAAGAATTGTCTGAAAACACGGATTTAGCGACTGATGAAGGTATTATACCGATAATATTAGAAGAATCAGTTGAATTAAGAGATGAAACGACCAAGCATTTTTTGTGTGATGACGGATCTTATGTCGTTGCACAATACTGTGAGCCAGTTCACAAAAAAAGTGCAAACGGCAAATGGGTCGAGTTTGAGCCTTCGGAAAATAGTTCTGATATAAAAACAATTGAAACTAAAAAAGTCACTGTTCTTGGAAATAACGATAAAAAAACAGTAATGTTTGCTTTAGATGGTAAAACAGTAGAGTGGACTGTATCGGCAAATATTAATAACAGAACAATTAAACTCGACTCTTCTAAACCAGTTGAAAAAAAGTATTCAGATGACTCTAAAGCCATAGTTAAAGAAGATTTGATTCAAAGAAAACAAAACGTCAACGAAGCATATCAGTTTGCTAAGAGTATGGAAGCAAATTCTTTATTGACTGATAGGTCGGCATTTGACGATGTTTATAAACGAGTTTCGGAAATCAACAATTCGATAACAAACTACAATAATCAGTTTATCGAAAACGTAAAGTATAATAATAAAGCGGTTATTTTTGATGACGCGTTTGAAAGAGGAACACAATTAGAATATGTAATAACTGACAATTCAGTTAAGGAAAACCTTATTATTAATGAGAGGTGTGGATTTGAATCATATTCGATTTCTTTGTATGCCGCTGATTTGACTCCAAAACTTCAAAAGGACGGTTCCATTTCTTTTACTAATGTAAAAGATGTAACGGTTTTTTCTATCTGCGAGCCGCTTATGTTTGATAATTCTCATTCTTTTTCTTTTGATATTTCAGTTGATATAGAAAAAGAAAAAAACGGCAATTATCGGATTACTTACACCCCCGATTCAAAATGGTTAAATGACGAATCAAGAGTTTTTCCAATAGTGATCGATCCATACTATACAGATCCTCCGCATTATATGGATAGCGTCACAAATACGTCGTTTAAGTCTGCATTCACATCGTTTAACCAACCAAATAATAACTATCATAGTGACTACTATTGGTATACTTTTGTAGGAAATGAAGGAGATTCAAATAGAAATTTTGGCAAATCATATGGATTTATGCATTTTCAATCACTTCCAAGCATGTCAAACAAAATAATAACGCATTCTTATTTGGATTTATTTATCGTTCCGTGTCAAACCTATTATAATATAGATGCTTTTATTCCGGAGGAGAATTGGACAACTACGCAAATAACGTGGAATAATATGCCGTCACCAAATAACACTGTTGCAACTAATATTCCACCAGTTAACAGCGGAAACGGATATAAGTTTTATCAAATACCTCTCGGGGTATTGCCTACACAATGGTATTCAAGTGAATGGTATCAAAGCGACATTGCCGAAAGTATAGGATTAATGATCAAATTCAGCAACGAGTCTGATATGGATTATAATTTAATAATCAATACAAACAGCAGGAACATTTCGTTAGGTTTGCCTGTTCCGATTTTTACGGTTTATTATACTGAAAAGCCAACCGATTATACCTATAACCACTCTACTTTATTACCCGGAACGTATGTAATAAAAAACCAATATAATAATAAGTGTTTGACTCAAAACACCGAAAACGGCGTTGTTGAATTAAAAAACTATACAGGCGACCAAACACAAAAATGGATGATCGAAAGGTTTTCATATATAAGCAATAATACAACAAAACATTATTATACCCTTGCTCCCGTTTATTCTCCTGAGTTTAGGTTAGAAGTTCATTGCGGTATTTATATAAATTACAGACCATTGACGGTTTATGGTTATGCGCCTGACAACTTAAACTCATCACACATAAAATTTTTTATTGATTCTGAAAATGATGGTACATATAGTATAAGACCATATAACAGCAGTAATTACGCTATTAGTAATTACACCGGCGATCAAGGCTCCGTTACATATATGCATATGTTTAACCAGTATTCTTCAACCTACAGATCGTTTTATAGAAAAGCGGGTGAATCAACACAACTATACAGTTATTTCGGATATGATTCGCAAAAATGGAATTTCATAAAGGAGAGCGACTCTCTGAGTATTTCCTCTTCAGTTAATAGTATTGAAGTTGACGCAGGGCAGACTTATAATCTCGGACAACATATTTCAGTCTTGCCTACTGACGCTCCGAATAAAAACGTTATTTATTCTTCTTCAAATCCGAATATTGCAACAGTTAATTCTTATGGTATAATAACAACTTTGATATCCGGGAGCGCTGTTATCAGTGTTCGTTGTGTGGCTGATAATTCGGCTTTTTTGGAAATACCGATAACAGTAAATCCTGTGCTTAGTTATCCTGATACTTTGATAAATCATCAGGAAACAATTAATAATTTATTATTCTATCAAAGCCTAAATGATCAAATTGAATTGTCATTTCAAAATGGAGAAATTACAGAAGATGTAAAACAAGAATATTTAGAAGAGATAGAATACCAAAGTAATTTATTAAGAGCATCTTACATAATAGTAGGAAATAATCCCACATCAACTTATGCTTATCTAAAGCTTGGTAGAGATCCCGACTCAGTTTTGCCGTATTCATATAATTCAGATATTTGTACAGATAGTGAAAATGACATGACAGGTTTTCATATTATGGTTGTTCAATTAGCATTAGAATTATATGGAATTGAAACAAATGGAAAATATGGAATTTGGACTAGAGAGTATACACAAAAAGTTAAAGAGGGTTGGAACACATTAATTATTGGAAACACTTTTAATAATGACTCTTACCGTGTATTATTTACTAACAATCGTCCTGAAAACGTTAGGACATATTCCAGTTTGGCTGCAATAAGACAATACTATTTTAAGCACTTTTTTGTTCAGAATTACTGTTGTGGCTATATTGGTTCTAATGGATTTATCAATTCAAAAACAGAGAGAAGAATTTATTATAACGACGGAAAGAGTTATGGTCGTGCAGATATAATTGCAAGGAATACAGATTTATCTGCGGTTGAATATGGAGCTTATATATGGGAAGTTAAAAGCAATACTGTGGCAGCGACACAAAAAGGTTGTTCACAAGTGCAAAAATACGTAGATTCCGCAAACAATTATATTCAATCTCAGGATCTGTATAGTGATTATGGTCATTCTTTTTATTTAGGTGAATCATTTATACCGCCAATGTTTGTGCCATGGTATGATGAATATCTTGCGTTTGGAAGTTATTACAATGTTAATGGTTATAACGCTTCCCCTGCAGCAAAGGCGCTAATTGTATATGATACATTTGAATATGCTCCAAGTGTTGCATACCAAGAAGTAGAAGCTACATCATACGAAACTGCCCCTGCGCCAGTTCTTATAGAAGAGTATTCATTTGATTTTCAAGCAGTAATACAAAGATTATCTTACGCGGGGTCGGCAATAATCAAAGGTCTAACAAAATCAAATAACGGGGATCTTCTTTTTAGTGTCCTTATTGATGGTTGTGTGCTGTTGTTGGCTATGCCTTTAGTGTGTTGTGCTTGATAGGAGCTAGAAATGGATTACGAAGATTATGAGTTTTTTTATGACTATAGTAAAAGTTTGGCTGTAGAAAGAGGCATATTCAGCTGCGGAAAACTCGATCCGGACGCCGTTCCTATACCTTCCGACGCCGTTCTGCCTTTTTATAACCACAGGCGAGAGTACCGGATAAAATTCAAACGCGGGATGACATTCATTCAGAGTAGTCCGCGTCCTTTCAAAATGGAGTGGGTGCCGTTTTTTGAAACGTTATCCGCACAGATCACGGCAAAGATCAGAAAACTCGTTTCCCGTCCTTTTCTTTCGGAGTTCACGTTTTCTTTTGCGACCGCCAATTGGTTAGCCATCGGACCTCTTTATGAGTACTTCGATCCGTTTTATTATATGCTTAAGCAGAAGATGTGCATAAGCAACCGTTATGAGGGAAAGTTTGCCATAGACAACGTTTTTCCGTATTCTTACGGAGCGCTGATCGCATCCACGAAAAGAGCCTATTCAAAATTGCTGGATGCGGTCATCTGGATAAAATGGAGATCGAATATTCCGGGAAAAGATTTTATCTTGCCTTACGATGCGATCGAGCTGAAACCCGACGACGTAACGTTTGAGATATGCGAAACTCTGCCGGAAAACCTCGTGCAAAAGTACCGTCAAAAATGGGAGAATGAGATCGACTTAATGAAATGGATCAGCGTACTCGGCGACGACGAGGTCTATGATCCCCCGAAACGCTTTATCCCTAAAAAGTGTCCGACGCCGTTCGATACCGAATACGGCAGGCTGACGGACTATCCGGACACGACTTTCGTTTTCCGTTTCAAAAAAGAGCCCAATAACGACGCGGTCTCCTATCTTGAAAAAATGCTTTTCTACTGCGGGAGCGACTATAATATCCACGACGTTATGAAGGTCGACGTCCCTGATCGGTTCGCCGGATCGGAGGACGAACACAGGCTCGTCGCTTTCGGAGTCGACTTCGGAGGGTCGTCACCTCCGCGCGCTCTCAAAAGCCTTGTAAGAAAACTGCAAAATTACGACCTCGGAATAGAAAAACTGACAGTCATTTAATAAAGGAGAACCTTATGACCATTACGAAAGACATCCTCTACGCCGGAGTGAACGATCACAAGATCGATCTGTTCGAGGGACAGTACGAGGTCCCGAACGGAATGGCGTACAACTCGTACGTCATACTCGACGACAAGATCGCCGTCATCGACTCCGTCGATAAAAACTTCACGCACGAATGGCTCGACTCCGTCGGCAAGATCCTCGGCTCCCGCAAGCCGGATTACCTCATCGTCCAGCACATGGAGCCGGACCACTCGGCGAATATCACTTCCTTTATGAAAGCATATCCCGAATGTAAGATCGTCTCGTCCGCCAAGGCGTTCGCGATGATGCTTAATTTCTACGGCGACGAATATACTTCCCGCCGAGTCGTCGTCAAAGAGGGCGACGTCCTCTCCCTCGGACGGCACGAGCTGACCTTCATCTCGGCTCCGATGGTACACTGGCCCGAAGTTACGATGACCTACGACAAGACCGACAAGGTCCTGTTCTCCGCGGACGGCTTCGGCAAATTCGGCGCGAACGACGTCGAGGAGGACTGGGCGTGCGAAGCGAGAAGATACTACTTCGGCATCGTCGGCAAGTACGGCGCGCAGGTGCAGGCGGTCCTCAAAAAGGCGGCGGGACTCGAGATAGAGCATATCTGCCCGCTCCACGGACCCGTACTCAACGACGACCTCGGCTATTACCTCGGTCTGTATAACGTCTGGTCGAGCTACGGCGTTGAATCCGAGGGCGTTATGATCGCGTACACTTCCGTCTACGGCAACACGAAAAAAGCGGTCGAGCTGCTCGAAGAAAAACTCAAAGCGAAGGGCTGTCCGAAGGTGGTCGTCACCGACCTCGCCCGCGACAGTATGTCCGAGGCGGTCGAGGACGCCTTCCGCTACGGAAGGATCGTACTCGCCACGACGACCTACAACGCCGAGATATTCCCGTTCATGAAGCAATTTATCGACCACCTCGTCGAGCGCGGCTTCAAGAACCGCACCGTCGGCTTCATCGAGAACGGCTCGTGGGCGCCGCTCGCCGCTAAAATAATGAAGGGTATGCTCGAAAAGTGCCAAAATCTCACGTTCTGCGCGACCGACGTCAAGATCAAGTCCGGACTTTCCGACGAGAACAAAGAGCAGATAGAGGCTCTCGCATCCGAGCTTTGCAAGGACTACCTCGCTCAGCACGACGAGACCGCCGACAAAAACGATTTCAAGGCGCTCTTTAAGATCGGATACGGACTCTACGTCGTGACGTCGAACGACGGGAATAAGGACAACGGACTCATCGTCAACGCCGTCACACAGGTCACCGACAGCCCGAACAGAGTCGCCGTTACGATCAACAAGGCGAACTACTCGCACCACGTCATCAAGCAGACAGGGAAGATGAACGTCAACTGCCTCTCCGTCGAGGCGCCGTTCTCCGTGTTCGAGTGCTTCGGCTTCCGCAGCGGACGCACCGTCGATAAGTTCGAGGGGTGGGAAAACCTCCTGCGTTCCGACAACGGACTCGTTTTCCTGCCTAAATACATCAACGCGATGATGTCGCTCGAAGTCGAACAGTACGTCGACCTCGACACGCACGGTATGTTCATCTGCCGCGTCACCGAGTCCCGCGTGCTCAGCGACCGCGAGACGATGACGTACACGTTCTACCAGCAGAACGTCAAGCCCAAACCTCAGACCGAGGGCAAAAAAGGCTACGTCTGCACCGTATGCGGTTACGTCTACGAGGGCGATACCCTCCCCGACGACTTCGTCTGCCCGCTCTGCAAGCACGGTCCCGCGGACTTCGAGGAGATAAAATAACGTAATATAAAAAGAAAATACCGGAAAACTTCGAAAAGCTCCGGTATTTTTCTTTTTATGCAAAAACAATATAATATATAATGAAGAAAGGACTTAAAAAATGAAAAACAAAGCTGTCACCAAAAGAGAACTGGCTAAATTTGCTAAAAAACTTCTGAACGAAGAAAAAAGCCCCCTGACTGTAGAGAAATACGTCCGTGACGTCGGGTATTTTTTTGACTTTGCTTTGAATAAACAAATCGGAAAAGAACTGCTGATCAAGTACAAAGCGCATTTGGGGGATAACTATGCTCCTTCCAGCGCTAACTCGATGATTTCGTCTCTCAATTCGTTTTTATCGTATATCGGAAGGAGCGATCTTCGAATCAAACAGTTCAAGATACAACGCCGGACATTTTTCAACGAGAGTAGGATGCTGAATAAAAGAGAATACGAAAAACTGGTAAAAACGGCTGAAAAAAAGAACAATATCAGACTGTCTCTCATAATACAGACCATTTGTTCTACCGGTATCAGGGTGAGCGAACTTGAGTTCATTACTGTTGAGGCTGTCAAAAACGGAGAGGCTACGGTAAAATGCAAAAGTAAAATGCGAAAAATTTTTATTATCAAAGAACTGCGTAAAAAATTGCTCTGTTATTGCCGTGAAAAAGGAATAACAAAAGGAAAGGTTTTCATAACCAAAACGGGGAATAAGATATCGAGATGTAATATTTGGCGTGAGATGAAAGCTCTTTGCAGTCTTGCCGGGATACAACGATCAAAGGTGTTTCCTCATAATCTCAGACATCTTTTTGCGAGGACATTTTACGAAATAAAAAAGGATATAGCCAAACTTGCAGACGTTTTAGGTCATAGCAACGTCAACACGACCAGGATCTATATCATTTCGACCGGGGCGGAACACGCCCGTATTATAGAACGTATGCATTTGTTAATATAAAAATAAGCCCGGACAGGTGCAACATAATAATAATTATGTTGCAAATCGCGCAAATCGGGCATAATGCTTTTCACAAATGAAACACATACAAATTCATTATAATAACATTTTTTCTTTTTGTCAATACTTTTCTCTTAATAATCCGCATAAAAACGTCTGCTTTTTAATAAAGAATGTATTCACACAGTAAAATCCACAGCAGAGTTAGAGGGCGGATTTTTGATGTTTTTAGAAAAAACCTACTGGATAAAGGCTTTATTTAAAGTATTCAGCTGATTCACATCATCTTATCAACAAGTATGCGGTGCTGATTTTTCTTTATTTGCAACATAATTATTATTATGTAAGCAAAACGAGCTGAAGTTCATACGGATAAGTCGGCTTTAGGTTTTAACGATCAGCAGAGGAAAAAATAATGAACGAAGATAAATGCCTGATATGCGGCGAAACGGTTCCAGAGGGACGGATTGTATGCCATATGTGCAATCTCAAATACGGACTTGAGTCCCCGACCGGAAGGACGGGAACGATAAAAAAGAAAAAAGAAGATATATTTAAATCAGCTGAAGATAACGGAAAATCAGGGGATAACAGCTAAAAAGCAATAAACGAATTATCGGAAACATAACGCCGAACTATACGAAAAAGCAGGAAGGAGGAAAACAGTTTGAATAACGGCAAAATGAAAAAAGCCATTGTGATGCTGGCTATCCTTCTTGCAATAAACATGACAGCGCTTGCCGGCATATTGATTTATCGGGCATTTCATAGAGATAAGACAGAGGAAATAGTTATAAAAGATAACTATATTTTCAGCTCTCAAAAAGACCAGGGAGAGGAAAAAGAAGCAGAGTCAGAAGAAGAGACCGAAAACGAAAAGTCAGAGAAAACCGTTGAGTCCGGAATACCTTCCACGCCTGTCGGTCCTCCGTTGAGTCCGGAATACCTTCCACGCCTGTCGGTCCTGCTGAAATTACAGAAAGAACGGTCAACGCTGTTAAGTTGAGTCTTTATCAAGACCAGTCTACAGATAATTCGCCTTTCAATGTAAGCAATATGTTTCCCGGTGACTCTGTCGAAAAGTTCTATAAGATTTCGGTTTCTTACGAAAAGAGCGTGAAGGTGCGTTTCAGAGTGGACGTACGCCCCGGATACGAAAAACTTGCAGAGGTGTTGCGTTGCGAGATAGCGACTGACAGAAACGGAGTTCTGTTCGACGGTATGATGAAAGATGCGTCTTCGGGATTTGAGACACTACTTTCTTCAGCGTCCGAGACTACGGAGAACGTGGTCTATACGGTCAGAGTTTCGCTTGATACGAGCGTGGGCAACGAATATCAGGAAAAAAATCTTATCGCCGATTTTATCTGGTGGGTGGATGAGATAGAAAACCTTACGCCTCCACAGACAGGCGTGGATTCCCACGTCGTCTTGTGGGGCGTGCTTTCCCTTGGTTCGGGAGTTTTGATTTTGTTACTCCTTTTGGCAGGAAAACGAAGACGTGAAGAGGAGGAGACGAACTGATGCCTGAATCAAACGCTAAGAGAAAAATATACGGAGGTATCATAGCGATAATCGTTCTCGCTATTTGCCTCGTTATAACTACTTTTGCTATAGTTTATGCGACGGTCAGCGTTGAAGAGAATATTTTCCGGACCGGACGCGTCAAGATAAATCTCAACAACGGAGAACCGATAATAAGGGAAGATGAATTCTTGTTTGAGCCGGGGATGACTGTTGTTAAAGAGTGTTTTATCGAAAACCTGAGCACATGGGATGTTTACTATAAATTATACTTTGGAAACGTCGAGGGAGAACTTGCCCGACATATTATGGTCGATATAAAAGACGGGGATAAAGAACTCTATTCCGGATATATAAGTAGTCTTTCAAAGACCAATGTGGCCTCGGTTTCGGATCCTCTTTCGGTTATGGAAAGAAAAACACTGACTGTAATATTCAGATTTCCGAAAGATGTGGGAAACATTGCGCAGGGATTGGGGCTCAAATTCGATTTGTGTGCCCAGGCCGTACAGACAAAGAACAATCCCGGCAGGCTTTTTAATTAAGTTTCATTTTTTCATAATATAATCAAGGAAGGTTTATACCGGATGAAAAGAGCACTGAATATCATAAAAAAAGTCCTTGTCGGACTTGTAATCGCATCTGCGGTTTTGATGATGATATTTACTATCGTTTCGGTGACGACGTTCGACCGTAACGATCGCGGATTATTCGGATTCAAGTTTTTTGTTGTACAAACCGACTCTATGGCGGCGACTGATTTCGACGCCGGCGATATAGCGATCGCCAAGACGGTCGACCCACAAACTCTGAAAGAGGGGGATATCATCACTTTTGTCTCACGAAGCAAAGAAAGTTGGGGTGAGACAGTCACGCATAAGATCCGCAGATTGACTAAGGATGTCAACGGAGATCCGGGGTTCGTCACTTACGGTACAACTACGGGGGCTGACGACGACACAATGGTTTCTTATACCGATATTGTCGGCAAATATATCGGTCATATTCCGGGAGTAGGCGCGTTTTTTCTCTTTCTTAAAACAACACCCGGTTATATTGTTTGTATTTTTACTCCTTTTCTTATTCTTATTCTTTATCACGGGATCAATGTCATCAGACTCTTCAGAAAATATAAGAAGGAGCAGAGTGACGCTCTTGAAGAAGAACGCAAGCAAATCGAAGAAGAAAGAAAGCAATCTGCTGAAATGATGCAACAATTGCAGGAACTTCGCGAACAGCTTGCAAAACAGCAGGAAAGCCAGCTGACCGTTGATCCCGCGCCGCCAAAAGATAATAATCGCGGGCCGATCATCACGGAAGACATTGAAAACAAGGAAGAGAATACGACATCAGACGTAGGAAGCGAAGCCTGATCAGCGCGAGATTCTTCATATACTAATGAAATATGAAGTTGACACGTCAGCTGTCTCAAACAAAACTCATATAGGCATATTCATCTCCCATCGTCTCGACCGAGGACGGGAATCGCTGAATTTGAAAGTGTTCTGCGCCCAAAGGTTTGAATAGTCAATTCTTAAAGGATTATATTATGCTAAAAGAATCAAGACACAATGCCACTGCAAGATCGCTTGTAATTGGTATACTCTGTTTTGTTTTGTGTATCTTTATGCTGTTCGGCACAACTTACGCATGGTTTACAAGCAGCGTGGCTACTGCTAACAATGTTATCAAAACAGGAAGTTATAATTCTTCATTAAGCTTCAGCGGAGCATTCAGTGATACTTACGTCGAACTCTCTGATACTTCCGAATTGTTTGGTAACCTTGATTTGATGCCGGGAGACAGTTCAGACGTAAAGTATATCAAAATATCAAACAGCAACTCTTATCCGATAACAGCAAACATATCCGTCGGAGCCGTTTCATCTGCCGGAGGTAGCTCTGAACTGAAGCTCGCGTTTGAGATCGTAACCGAGGAAAAAACTTTTACCGACGCTGATTATTCACATTTGATTGCATCCTCTGTGGTAATACTTGACAATGAAGAGATCGCGGCGGGTGGCTCGCTCGTCATAGCTTTGTCGGTTATGTTGCCGTTGAATGCAGTCAATCCGGGAGTCACGACATCTTTTCCGATCATTGTCAGTACAACTCAAGCCGGTTGATAAGATTTGATGAAAACGGAATTTATATAATTTGATGAAAACGGAATTTATATAATTTGACGAAAACGGAATTTATATAATAAATAAAAAGGAGATTCTTATGAAAAAGAACAAAACCACCAAGCGGGCTCTTCTCTCGAGTGTTATCGCTCTGATGATCTGCCTCGCGATGTTGATGGGAACGACTTACGCGTGGTTCACCGACAGCAACATCATCAAGTCCGGTATCCTCAATATCGACCTTTTGGTCAAAGGCGGCGAGACCGGATACACAGACTACACTTCGATCAAAGCATCTTCGGCTCCGGTTTTCAATTATCAGCTTTGGGAACCCGGATATACCGACTGGGCTAACGTCAAAGTCACCACCACCGGCAACCTTGCGCTCAAGTATACCATGCGCATCGTCGCTAACGGTACGGTATCTGAACTCGGTAACGTCATCGACGTCTACTATGCTCCGACGGAGATTGCAAAACCTGCGACCAGACCTGCGGATCTGACTGCGCTTGGTCTCACCAGACTTGGGACTATTTCCGAAGTCATCGGCGGCACCATCACTGTAAATGACACTCTTATTCCCGGAACCAACGCAGAAGATTTCGGAACCATCGTTCTCCATATGCAGGAAAGCGCAGGCAATGAGTACCAGAATAAGGAACTCGGCACGAACTTCTCGATTCAGCTCCTTGCTACTCAGTACACCTTTGAATCCGACTCGTTCGGCATCGATTACGATGAACTTGCGGATGGCACTCCGGACAATGCAAACTTCCCTGTTGAGGCAACTTCCGGTTCTTACGATCCGCTCGGTGGCATCGTCCTTTCTACCGAAAAGGCAAAAGTGACCGTTCCCGCAGGCGCTGAAGACGAAGACGGCGCTCCGCTCGACACGAGCGACACCCTCAAGCTCACCGTCGAGCCCGGAACTCCCGACAGCAGCCTTTCTGTTACGACTCTTGAAGGCACCACTACCTACGAAGTGACCCTGAAAAATCAGGACGGCAAGAAGATCACATCTTCCGATCCCATGAAGGTCGAACTCAACGTCGGATTCGTCGATCTCCAGGCGTTCTATCATAATACTACTGCTCTTACTCCCGTTACCGACACTAACTCCGACGGAGTTGTCAACGCTGAAGACGTGACCGCGGTCAACACCTTCTTCTACGATGCAACAAGCGGAATCGTCACCTTTATGACCGACTCCTTCAGTCCCTTCACCGCCGAGTATCTCTTTGACGGCGGTATCGGCACCGAAGCGCATCCTTACGTTGTAAAAGGTTACGATCAGCTTACCATGCTTGACCAGGAAGGCATCGAAGCCCGTTATCCCGCCGGCGGCACCGACAAGATCTATTACGTTCTGGAAGAGGACGTCGACGTAGCTTCTGCTACGACCGATGAATGGGCTCACACCTTCCTTTATGCGGATACCAGAACTTTCGCAGTCGATATGGGCGGCAAGACCATCGCCCTCGGCGAAAAATATCTCTTCGGTTACGCTACGAACCTTGAGATGTACAACGGTACTTTCACCTTCTCCGGCGCAGGTACCTCCGTTGTCGACTACGCTTGCTATATGGAAAATGTTGATTCTTACTCCATCAACTTCCACGACCTCGTTCTGAACGGGACCATTACCAACAACGGCAACGCCCACTACGGTCCTCTTGTCAGCTACGCTTTCGGTATCAACGGTACCGCCGCCGTATCTGAGTTCAAAGCAGACAACATAACCAACAACCTCATTATCTCCAGCAATAACTCGAACGGGTACGTAGGCGGTCTGTTCGGTTACGTTCAGGGCACCGGAGTTTCCGCTGCCGTAACGAACTGCACGTTCAACGGATCTGTTTCCGGAACGTACGCAGCAGCGTTCGTTAACGGCTGCTCGTTCCCGAAGGCGGGAATGACGAGCTCGGGCAACGTTCTTAACGGTACCGTTCTCGGCTCCAAAGGCGCGCAGGCGTTCGGATGTAACTCTAACATCACCGGCGGAAGCACAGCGCTTACCGCTCTCAACAATTCCGTTACCCTCGGAGCAGAAGCGACTATTTCCACTGTTGCTCCTTCTACCGACCTCATTACCGTAGACGGGAACAAACAGGTCAACTTCAAGGACGTTGAAGGCGCTGCTTCTTACAGAGCCGCCATCGTCTTCTCGGTCGGCCAGGGCTTCCCGCGCTATATCACCAAGGACATCACCGACAGTGACGCAGAGACCTACGAGTCCGGCATCTATCAGTACAACGTAGTCAACGAGACTGCTGACGGAAGCGCTTCCGGTTCTGTTATCCAGAACAGCAACGGAACGGTCATCTGGGAAGCTGACGGCGCATATCACTTCTTCTCAGAAGAATACGATATCACCGGTAAGAATGCGACGGTCGCCGTATACGCTTACAACGCAGGCGGCAGCATCATTGCATACCAGACGATCTCTTACGCTCTTAACTGAGTTAGGTAATACGCAGGCTACGGCGGCTTTCACCGCCGTAGTCCGCGACCGAAGGGCACAAAGGCTTTTGTACCTTTCGGTCGCGGAAATAACTGCGCAAGCTGCGATAATGCCGGATATTCGGTCCGGCAGAACAAACAAGCGTCAAATCTTTTTTGGAGGTTCTTCAAAATGAAGAAAAACAAAACGACCAAGCGG